>JAHFON010000004.1 GCA_023261695.1 Candidatus Moraniibacteriota bacterium | reverse complement strand
TCGCCTATCCGCGTTACCTCTCCACTAATTGGTTTTCGCCGATTATCAATATTGACTTGGCGATGGATATAGCGATTTTTATGCACCCGATTGATACGGGGGAGATATTGAAAAATCTGCGCAAGTCATCCACGCAGGTGCAGTCGCAAATTCATATTGAATCGGAGGACGGCAAGATACGCGATCCGATATTGGAAACCGCGCTGGAAGATATTGAAGGACTGCGCGACAAATTACAGCAAGGCACGGAAAAGTTTTTCCGTTTCGGTTTGTATATCACTCTTTACGGCCATGACGAGAAAGACTTGAATCAAAAATGCCAAGCAGTGGAAGCTATTTTGGAAGCCCAGCTCGTTTATATCAAACCAGCCGTGATGCGGATGGATCAGGGTTTCGCTTCCACGCGCCCGCTCGCCAATGACACTTTGGATGTGGCGAATAACCTCAATACCGAGCCGCTCTCCACAACATTTCCTTTCGTTTCATCCGATCTTTCTTCCAATCAGGGTATTCTCTACGGCATCAATCGCCATAACAACAGTTTGGTTCTTTTTGACCGTTTTCAGATGGAAAATGCCAATATGGTGGTATTTGCCAAGTCCGGCGCCGGTAAAAGTTACACTGTGAAACTGGAAATACTGCGCTCTATGATGTTTGGCACGAGCGTGATGATCATTGATCCGGAAAATGAATACAAACATCTTTGCGAAGCGGTGGGTGGCACGTTTCTTCAGATGTCGCTGAACTCCAATATTCATCTCAACCCTTTTGACTTGCCAACCAATAAAGGCGATGAAGACAGCGAGGGTATTTTCCGCAATGCCATTGCCAACTTAATCGGACTTTTGCATCTGATGTTGGGAGCCGTTTCTCCGGAAGAAGACTCCATTATTGATCGGGCGATTCGAGAAGCCTACGCCGTCCGGGATATTACCGAAAGAAGCGATTTTTCCGCGCTCACGCCGTCGTCGTTTCCGACAATGTCAGACTTATACGCCGTCCTTCAAAATATGGAAGGCGCTGAATCTCTGGCGGCGCGTCTGGAGCGTTACACGGAGGGAATTTTCGGCGGATTTCTCAACAAGCAGACCAATATGGAAATGAACAATCAATTGGTGGTTTTCAACATTCGCGATCTGGAAGCGGAACTGCGGCCAATCGCGATGTATATTATATTGCAATTTGTCTGGAACGAAATGCGCGCCCGTATGCAAAAGCGCATCGTTGTGGTGGACGAGGCGTGGGTGATGATGCAAAACGACGATGCCGCGGCTTTTTTGTTTGGCATTGCCAAGCGTTGCCGCAAATATTACACGGGGCTGACGACTATCACGCAGGACATCGGAGACTTTGCGGCTTCGCGCTACGGCAAGCCGATTATCACAAACTCTTCCATGCAATTTTTGCTTCGCCAGTCGCCGTCTTCTATTGATATCGTGGCGGAAACATTTTATCTTACGGATCACGAGAAGTTTCTTTTGTTGGAGAGTAACGTGGGCGAGGGCATTTTTTTCGCCGGTTCCAAACACGCCGCCATCAAAGTAGTGGCTTCTTACAGCGAAGATCAGATTATCACTTCCGATCCGCGGCAACTTTTGGAAATAGAACAAGCGAAACGGGAGTTTGATACGGGACAATAGAGAGGGGCAAGAAATAAGAAAATTTTTTAAGTGTTTGGCTATGACGACTTCATCTATGAACACTTTGCAACGGGCGCGGCAAGCAGGGCGAGCCGTACGCAAAAAAATGGCGGATAAGCAAACAAAAAAACCTACATTTACCGGAGAGAAACCGTCCGCACTTCTTTATTTCGGAGTGGGGATGATTGCCATTCTGAAAGACCTGTTAGATTTTATAGGTATCGGCTCTCTGCCAGCTATTGGGACTGTCGTCACTCTTTGTTTGACTTTTCTGATCTGGATTCTTTTGGTGATATTTGACAGGTCTTCTAAAAATAAAAAAATGAACATGCAGGTAACACGCGGACTGGTGGTGATTTTATTTGGACTAGCAGAAATGCTTTTCGGATTGGATCTTCTGCCGATTGAAACGGCGATGGTTATTTTGCTTTATTTTATGGCGCGGCGGGCCTACAAAAAAGCCAAAAAAGAAGCCGATGAGCAAGCAAAAGAAGAAACTTACGCGTATGCGTAGTACGGAATAAAAAAATATGAGTATGTTAGAGATATTGGTAAAAAATCGGCGGTTTATCGTGACGGGATTGCTGGTGATTTTTTCTCTGGTTTTTTCGGAAATTTTCCCCAAAAGCGATAACTTCAGCCCGGTGCTCCAGGGATTTATCGTGGCCAGCGTTTTTTTCTTGGTAATTCCCGTTTTGTATAGTAAAATGGTGCTGAAAGAGTCTCTGGAAGAGATTGGCTGGCAAACGGGAAATATGCAGGCAGGCGTTTTTTTTGGGATCGTGTCGGTCGTGCTGGCTGTGGCTATTATAATCTTGCTGGCTTTCATTTTTCCAGATTTTCGCGCGCAATACGTTTTTCCCGCGGCGGTAGAGAGGAGTTTTGTGTGGTTCGCGCTGTATGAATTAACGCTGACGGTGTTTGTAGCGTTGCTCTACGAAGTATTTTTCCGCGGGTTTGTACAATTGTTTTGGTTGCGGGAATTTGGGATGTGGGCCATCGCGGTTCAGACAGCGCTTTTCTTGGGACTGATTTTTATGGGCCAATCTGTTTCTTGGCAAGTGGTGCCGCTGATTATTTTTTGTCCGCTCTCCGGATTTATCGCGTATCGTTCAGAGTCCATTTGGTATTCTCTGGCGGCCAGCTGGTTGTTTTTTCTCTTGACAGATGTTTTTTTTCTCGCGTTTCGTTAGAATTAGTTGTACTACCGGGTATGCGCTTATTTTTTCAGAAATTTAGAACCACTCTAGTTATTTTTTTAACCCTGGGAATTTTTACAGAGAGTGTCTTGCCGGTACTGGCTCTGCCTTCGGCCTCAAGCATCGCCGCCACACTGGAACGTCGTTATCATTTGAATCTAGGGTCAATACGCAACCAAGGCGAAAATTTTAACGTTTCCGATACCAAAAAACAAGCCCCGGAGATGTCGCTTTTTTTCAGTCCCAGTGATCCGAAAGAAGGAGAAAAAATTTCCGCCAAAGCCTTTCCTATTTATTTTTCCAACCCCGGGGAGTCTTTGTATTACACTTGGTATCTGGAACGCGAGGGTTGTAAGCGGAATAATTTTCCCAGCGATGATACGAAAGTACAATGCGATAGGGATAATGACGGAAAAATTACCATAGAGGATTGGAAAATAGAAGCGGCCAAGATGATTGCTCAAAACGGTTATGATAGCGCTACGGCGATTCCTGAGGAGAAGTACGACTCAGATTCTGTAGATTCTGATGATGACGGATATAAAGCTAAATTAGGCGGTGATCACAAAGAAAATACATCTCACGATTATTGTTATGTGCACGATGCGGATTCTGGCATAAATTATGAGTTGGTGGAAAATTCTTCCGAAACATCTTTCTCTTGTCCGACTGGCACTTCTCCGGTGTGTATGGTGGTTGAGGCTGATGATATTACCAAATGTTCTATTTCCGGCCTTCCAACATGTTCTTCTAACGCTCCGTTTTGCAATGAGGGCAGTCCGTATTGTGTGGCTGATCCAGAAACGGTGACCACGTGTGCCGCCGCTTCCGCTTTAACCTCTTGTTCTACGAGTACGTCTTCTGGCTCCAATGCAATTTGCGAGCATCTTTTTCCGCGAGTTCCTGCAAGTGGCGACGGAACTTTTGGATTGAGCGAAGAAGAGTTTTGGGGTACGGATCCGAAAGATCCGGACACTGCGGATAACGGTAATAAGGATGAAGCCAATGTGGTCGGACTGGGACGTCAGACATTTACTTGGAATTATGGTGTTGGGGACATGGTCGGCGTAGCTATAGAAGGAACCTCAATGATACCGACCAAACATGACAACTCTTCTTTTATGATTATGTGGGCATTTTCCAAAAATGATTGCCCTGTTAGCGGGAAAGGCTCTTACACGGAAAATATTAAAGGCTACAATGTTGAAATTCCGACTGCCGCCCTTGATCTGAATGATTGTATTGAAAAAAATATCGTGGATCCGACGCAAGGCGGACAGGCGACTAACTTGGAAGTGGGGGTTTCCTCTATTCCTGACAACCCGGTGAACGATGAAACGACAGACAAAGCGGGCGATATCGTGATAGCGCAGGCCTCCGTCAGCAATGCGCAACGTCAGCTTACGGATACGCTTTTTGATTGGACGGTGGAAATCAGCAGCAGTATAAATTTTAGCGAAAAAAAGGATATCACTAAAATTTTGCAAGACAACGGACTGTTAGGCAATACTAAGGGCAATGCTTTAGATAGCATCAAAGTGAAACTGGATATGTCTGATAAACTGAAAGACCCGGACGACCGCACCAAGCTTTTCACAACTTTTGAGAGCTATTTAACAAACGGTACTGGCTATCTGCGTTTTAAGGTTAAAGCGAATGAAAATTTTGCTAGCGGAGCCAGTCGTAGCGGTCGGAGCGATGTCATTGTAAAATTTACTTCCAGCGGTAAGAAAATCACGGCTTATCGGGTTGATCCTATCGACGGAACGAGAATGAAAGTGGCTCTCTCGGCAGATTCTATTTGTAATCAAGATGCTCTGGATCGCGCTGTGTGCCGGATTATTAAAAACGAGGTTATCGGATTGAAGATTGATAAGAGCGGTTTGTCCAATTTCCACTGGACGATTAATGGCGCGCCGCTGGTGTGTTCGCGCAAATATGTTTCTGAAGAGTGTTCTGACCCAGGAGATACTATGCAAAATGAAGTGAATTTTTTCCCCGTTACCGGGAATGTGGGCGATACCTATACCGTGGTTGTAACCGCCAATGATACGCTCACCGGTAATACCATCACGCTCTCCCGCGTTTTCAATATCGTGCAACCGCTAGTGTCTATTAAGTCTTTAGATGAGAGAATTGTTTGGCCTAAATTATTAGGTCAATATAGAAATGTCGCCAGCGGTACCGATTGTCCTGGCGGATTGTGCGACGACAAGAGCGCTAGTATTTTTCAGGCGGATTCCGGCAGTCAGTCTGGTTTTCAAGCCGTGTTTGTTCCGAGCTTCCTCAAAGATAAAGAGACTACACGGCGAGAGTGGCGAGTGGATGGAGAAATAGTAGATGAAAGCGCGCCGGGTGAAATTACTTTTACTGCCAACAAGTTTCCGGGCGAGATTTATAATGTCGGATTACTAGCTCAAGTTTCTCAATCCCAAGAAACCCGGCGCGCTCTTTTGGACATTTGGGACGTTTCCCCCTTTGAATCCACGGAAATCAACCTTTCGTCCGCTATTCAAGTGGAGCTGAAAACTCAGGATATTGCCCAAGGACCGCTGCAAGGCGAGCGCAAATATCTGGCGGCTTTGGTTTCATACATCCCGGCATCTTTGCTGTTTACCTTTCGCATTCTTTTGAGCGCGGCACTTTCTCTCTTTGCGGCAAGTTTTCTGTACAGGCTTCTTTCAAGAGAGATAAATGCGTAAGTCATACAACAAATAAAATACACTACGTTTTGAGCGTAGTGTATTTATTTTGACCTACTTTTCTTTTTTTACAAAAGACCTAGCTGGCCAAAGAAAGTCAGGCTGATTATAGGCACGAGAGCCAGCAAAAACGCTAAACTAATTTCCTCGTTTTGGGCTGTCTCTTGCTTTGTTTTTACGCAGTCTGGACATTGAGATCCTTCTCCCGGAGAACAAGTAGACCCAGTACCTGTTTCTGCGGGCGATTCCTCTACCATGGGAGTTTCCATAATTTTTTTATGTTAATTTTTATTTAATGAACTTACCCAACTCGACCTTTGGGCTTTGTTGAGCACAGTTTGAGAAATAAAAAACGGGTTGCAGACGATAACGCCCTCACCCGTTTTTCGTTTCTCAATGCTTCAACGTATTCATTATAGCGCAGAAAAAGCGCAAAGTCAACACTTGGGTCGTGCGTTTTATCTCAATGTTATGTATACTAAAGGAAACGAGTGAGTGTAAAAATATGCGCAAGAAATTTTTCGGAGCGTTTTTGGTTGTCGGCGCGATATTGCTTTCCGGTTGTGCTACTCAAGAGATTCGTCAAACCAAGAAACAAGACGCGCTTACGTTTTATTCTGACTCTGGCGGACAACAAAATGTTGCGCCGGAAAAATCCAAAGAAACAACGTCCCAAGCCCCGCCAGTTAAGCAGTCTAATAATCAGCCCCCAGTAACCAATAAAAAAATGTATCCAACGCCCCCGCAAATGACGATTGATAAAAACAAAAAATACACGGCCACGCTAAAAACAAGCGCGGGGGATATTGTCGTGCAACTGACTGCCGAAGAAACTCCGATTACAGTCAACAATTTTGTTTTCTTGGCTCGCGAAAAATTTTATGACGGCACGGTTTTTCATCGCGTCATCAAAGATTTTATGATTCAAGGCGGAGATCCGGAAGGGACGGGCAGTGGCGGTCCGGGATACAAATTTGCCGACGAGAAATTTAACGGAAAGTACGCGCGCGGCACTTTGGCGATGGCCAACTCCGGACCGAATACCAACGGCAGTCAATTTTTCATTATGCAGCAGGACAACTCTCTGCCGCCCAATTATGTGATATTTGGCGAAGTGGTTTCGGGATTGGAAGTAGTTGACAAAATTGCTACTGCCGAAGTAAAGCAGAACGCGTCTGGAGAAAATTCATCTCCAGTCACACCGATACGCGTGCTCAATGTGGAAATTTTGGAAAAATAATTGGCGTTATATTTGATGTGATATGTCATTGCGCGGCGTATATTTTTCTTTATTTTTTTTCGCAATATTAATTTTTTGCGTTTCGGACGGATTTGCGGTGAGGATGATTCCTTTAGCTGCGGCACAAGCGCCTTTACCGCAAGAGGCTCTGGCGGATTTAGTGAAACCTTCCATCGTCAGAATTGGTGAGCACATTACTGGTTCAGCCAAAATCCCCAAGATTAAAGTGGATATACGTAAGCATTTGGTGGCCGTTGTGCCGGATGTATACACGGAAGTGCCGGTGAATGAGTATATAATGGGAAGCGGATTTATTATTCATCCGAACGGATATATAGCGACCAGCGCGCACGTGGTTTCTCAAGAAACCGTCAAACAAACGCTCGCTTCAGAAAATGCCCTGTCAGCGCTGTATGAGAACGCGCTTTTTCTTTCCGATGCGGAGATGCAAGATTTTATCCAATCGGAAACGGATAACAGTTTCAGCAAGCAAGTGATCAAGTATGTCATTGAACACAGCATTTTTTCATTAGAGAGCAAAGTCGTTGTTCTGCGTCCCAATTCTGAAAAAAGAAACGCGGAAGATTTATTGAAAGAAGGTTTTCCCGCGGAGATAGTTTCGTTGAACGACGCTTTTTTGGAAGACGATAAAGATTTTGCTTTACTGAAAATTGAAGAAACGCGTTTACCGGCGCTTTCTTTGGGTGACGCAGAGGAACTGGCTGTCGGAAAGAAAGCTTATATTTTCGGTTTTCCAGCTACAGCTGAATTAAACAAAAACAGTCCTTCTGAAGCAACCTTTACACAAGGAGTCATCAGCGCGATTAGGCAGACCGCGAATCGCGATTTTAAGATATTTCAAACCGATGCCAAAGTATCTGCCGGTTCCAGTGGCGGGCCGCTCTTTAACGAATCTGGCGATGTAACCGGTATCATTACTTTTCAAACTAATGAGTTAAACCGCGCGCAAGGAGATAACTTCGCGTTCGCTTTACCGATCGCCCTGATCAAGACGGCGGCACAGGAAGCCGATGTCCCTTTGGTTTCCGGGGTATTTGGTCAGCGTTTTAAGCAGGGATTCCAAAATTTTACTTCAGGACATTGCGACAAGGCGGTAGACGATTTTCGCAGAGCAGTAAGAGAGAGCAATGATGTGTTTGTGGCGGAAAATTCTCTGGAGGTTTATTTAAAGAAATGCGATGAATTACAAAAAAGAGGAACGCTGGATAATTTTTGGAATGTCTGGCAAAACAAGACGCGAGACATTGGCAATTCTTTTTTCTATCTTATCGGCGCGGGGCTGATTCTTTTTGGGATTTTTGGGGGAGTATTATTTTGGGTTTTACGGTTAGTGCGGCGCGAAGAACAAGAAATTGAAACACTGGAAGCACGTTTGAGAATGGACGAAGCGCGCATCAAAAGGTATGACAGTATGCCGCGGGACACCGCGTCACCGGAACGAAAATCCGGCGAAAAAGAGAAAAAGATTATCTGATTTTTATTTGTAACGCAAAGCCTCCAGCGCGTCAATGTGGGAGGCTTTGCGCGCCGGAAAAATGCCGGTCAAAAGTCCTACGAACGCGCCGAAAATAATGACGGTGGAAATAAACCAAGTCGGGCTATAGAAAAGATCAACTGCTTCTCCGCCAAAGCGACTGGCTATCAAATTGATCAGAATATTTAATACCTTGCCTTCAACGTAGCCCAAAACAACTCCGCCCAAAGCGCCTAAAAACCCCATCAGCGTTGATTCCATAATGAACATCATTGAAATGTCGAGACGTGACGCGCCGATGGCTTTCATAATTCCGATTTCTTCCGTGCGTTCCAAAAGCGCGATGGTCATTGTGTTAAACATACCGATGGCGGATACCATAAGAGCGATTAAACCGAACACCATCAGCACAATTTGAACAACCCGAAAGACTTTGTTGGCCTGGTCAATGGTTTCCGACACAGATGACACCGCGAAACCCTGTTCTTCTATGGTTTTTTTCACTTGGTCCAGCGTTTTGGTTGAAGAACATTTGACTTTCAGTTTAGTGTAGTTGGTTAGGGGGAAATTAACGAGCGAGTCTAAAGAAAGGTACAGGATATTTTCTTCATTTGAAACTATGCCGACGATGGTGTAGTTGTTTTTTGGTTCGTAAGAAATCTTGCTATTTGTTTGATTGGCAGAGTCGTTTTGAAACAATGTGAGTTTGATGGTTTTCCCCAGTATTTCTTCCGGTGGAACATTGAAAACTTTTGTCATGGCCGAAGCGACGACAATATTTTGTGTCTCGTCTTTTGCAAAGAACCGGCCGTGTTCAATGCGCAACCCCTCATCTTTAAAGAGATCGGCAGTAGAACTGACGGAGCGCGCGTCCAGCGTGATGTCATTTAATTTTACTTGGCTGGCCAATTCCAGTACTGGAGTGATCTGTACCACATCGGGCAGGACTTTGAGTTTTTCAATGGCGGTCTCGTTCAAAGTTTCACCATTTTCTGTTTTGCCAAGCGAAACATCTAAAGTGACCAGCGCATCGGAAGTAGTGATTTTTTGAAGTAAGGTTCGTTGCAAGCCATAGCCGAAAGACACAAGAAAAACAATCGCGGCGATTCCAATGCCCATACCGAGAATCGTGAGGAGGGTGCGCATGGTGCGCGCTTTGAACATCCGGAGCGCCAGTTTTAATAAGTCCAAGAATCTCATAGATTAAGAGTATTTGAGTAACATAATAATTTCTACTTCGCGGACGACTTTTTCGGCAGTGATTTTATGCAGGCCGACACCGCCTGCCGTCATTGACTTGTCCAGACGCTTTTGCAGTTCAATTTGTCCAATTTGGTTTGCCAAACGGAGTTTCAATACCGCCTGGAGACGAAATTCCTGATCAGAAGAAAGATTAAGGTGAAAATGATTGATCAGATATTGAGCCAGAGATAGCACGCCATCACTTGTTTCATTTTTGAGTTTTTGGGCTTGATCAAGAATCAGAGAAACACGTTTGGCGAACGAACGAGAGCGCAGTTTGTTCCAGCCGGCGCCGCCGTCGTCTAAGTCTAGGTCAAGTCGACTGGAAAATGTCGGCGCGTCAATATTTTTGAAAAGCAATTCTTTGAGAAAAGCCTCGGCCATACTCACCTGTTCTCCGTTTAATTCAGACAAGAGGTGCGACAGAAGCTGTTTGGCTTTGAATGGTACCAGAAGCATATTCACCTGTTGCGGCAGAAGACCTTTGAAAGACGCCATAAGCATTTTGAGTTCCAGTGATTCCGCATCCTCTTTTTCTTCGCCTTTTTTACTGGTTGCTTCGGCGGGGCGTTTTTCTGTAAAAACTTCTTCTTTTATGACGTAACCGTCTTTCATATGAATAACACGGTCGGCGTATATGAGATGTTCCGGATTATGGGTGACCAGAATGATGGTTTTTTTGTCAATCTCATTCAGCTCCTTAAGAATTTTGAGCACATTTTCTGCGCTCTCGCTGTCCAAATTGCCCACTGGTTCATCGGCCAGGATAATTTCCGGATTATTGATGAGAGCACGCGCGATGGCGACGCGCTGTTTTTGCCCGCCGGAAAGCTGGCTGGGGAATTTGTCGGCTTGTTCCACGATATTGAAACGGCGCATCAGTTGGACGCCGGATTGTTTGCGCTCACTCGGAGAGATGCCGCAAAAAATTTTTGGCAGACAGACGTTTTCTAAAATATTGATGGAGGAAATAAGATAGAATGCCTGAAAAACCATACCAATTTTCGTCTGATGCAGTTCCAGTTCTTCCTGGCGTGTCATTTTGGCAATGGACGTGCCTTGAATCAGGACGTCGCCGTATGTGGGGGACTGCAGGCCGGAAATTGAATAGAGCAAAGAAGACTTTCCGCAACCGGAAGGCCCGTAGATGATCACGTATTCGTGAGGATAGATAGTCAGGCTGATTTCTTCCAGCGCGCGCATTTCGTTGGACTTGCCTTGGTTGTAGATGACGCGCAACTTGTCTATGACGATAATCGGATCACTCATTTTTTTGTGGCTATTTGCTTTGTATGATAACATACTTTTCACTTGTGCCGATAAAATCTGGCACAAGTTGCCTTACGCGGGCGGTATGCGTTACAATACAGTGCAAGTTGCTGAAATCTTTTTATGAAAAAATCCTCTCTGATTTTTGTGGCGTTGGGAGCTGTGGAGGTCATTATATTGACGCTTTTAGGATTATTTTTCTTGCGTTTATGATGCGAATGATGAAAATATGCAGCGGCTGGTTATTCTTACTCATTTTGGGCTCTGGCTTTTTGATTTTCTCGCCCACCTCTTACGCGGAGACGGTGCCCAATGAGCAAGAAAGTAAAATACTGGTGGAGGTTTTTGAACGTTTGGATTGCGCGCACTGTCAGGCGGAAAAAAGTTATTTGGAAAATTTAGTTTTGTTAAGAAATGACTTGAATGTGCGTTTTATTGATATTGACACGCAAGAAGGAAAAGAATTGTTTAATCATTTTACTTCCGCGCAAAAACTTTCCAAAGCCACGCCGATTACCGTGATAGGCGCTTCAGTGATTCAAGGCTTTGATTCGGAGAAAACAACCGGTCGGCGCATAGAAAATTTAATTGACGCGAATAAAGGGCGACTGCCTGTGGGTATAGTGGGGCTTTTATCCGGCCGTGCAAGCGAAATAGAAAGGACGAAGGGTGCGGTTTGCGATAGTGAAACCGGCATTTGTACTATGCCTGGAGCGGAGCCGCTTATGGTAATGATTCCTTTTACAAGTATTACGATTGATGCGATGCAGTATTCTCTGCCGGTATTGTCGGGGCTTTTGGGATTGATTGACGGCTTTAATCCGTGCGCGATGTGGGTGTTGGTGACATTTCTTATCGTGCTGATTCAAATGGGATCGCGCCGGAGGATGTGGACGGTGGCGGGACTATTCATTCTGGCAGAAACCGTGATGTACTATCTGATTTTGAATGTCTGGTTCACGGCTTGGGATTTTGTCGGTTTGGACAGAGTGGTTACGCCGCTTGTGGGAGTGCTGGCAGTGGGGGGCGGGGTGTTTTTCTTGTATGAGTGGTACAAATCAGACGGAACCTGCCAAGTGGTGGATTTGGAGGGGCGGGCAAAAATTTCCGGCCGCATCAAAAAGTTGGCGCACGAACCTTTTACTTGGCTGACGGCGGTCGGAGTGGTGGCCTTGGCGTTTTCAGTCAATATCATTGAGTTCGCCTGCTCTATCGGGATTCCGCAGGCGTTTACTAAGATCATTGAATTAAACAATTTGAATTTT
This sequence comes from Candidatus Moraniibacteriota bacterium, assembly GCA_023261695.1. Taxonomy (GTDB): domain Bacteria; phylum Patescibacteriota; class Minisyncoccia; order Moranbacterales; family UBA1568; genus UBA1568. The sequence continues at coordinate 43,752 of JAHFON010000004.1, read as the reverse complement.
TGGCAAACGCAAGGATATATGGCGGATTACATTTTCTTTTATATGATAGATGATTTTTTGGTGTTCGGATTGGCGCTGTGGGGTTTTGACAAATTGCATCTCACTCAAGCTTATTCAAAGTGGTCTAATCTAATCGGCGGCGTACTGATGCTGATTCTGGGCTATCTTTTGATTTTTCATCCGGCGGCTTTGAGGTTTATGTAGGTATTTTGTTGAGACTAGCTTATCTGTTATAATAGAGCGGTAATTTATTGATACATTATAAAGTATGGAAGGCGATCTGGCTGATCTTAAAAATGAGAAAAAAGAAGAGACAATAGAGAATTGGGGAGAAATAAAAGAGACAGAAAAATTCGGGAAAGACGCGATGTTGGTGGCGGGCGCGATTCTTTTGGCGGGTTTGATTATTGCCGGCTCTATCGTGGCGGTTTCACAAACATTGGCGCCGAAAAATCCCACCACTGCCAAAGATACGGCGCAGACCGCGCCGAATGTGCCCGCTAAAGAAGACACCAGCGCTACCACTTCTCTGGATGATGATCCGGTGCTGGGCGATAGAAAAAAGGCGAAAGTGGCGATTGTGGAATTTAGCGATTATGAATGCCCGTTTTGCAAACGTTTTCATCAGGAGACGTTTGACCAGTTGGTGAAAGATTATGTTGATACGGGGAAGGCGGTGCTTGCCTTTCGCGATTTCCCGCTTTCATTCCATGACCCGAATGCCACTATGGAAGCGGGAGTGGCTGAATGCGTGCGCAAAGAAAAAGGCGATAAAGCGTATTTTAGTTTTGGAAAAGCGTTATATGAAGGCACGCAGGCAAACGGCAAGGGGCTTCCAGCCGGTAAACTGGATGAATTAATCCGAAAGACAGGAGCCAATCCGATAACCGTCAACGCTTGTGCATCCACTGACGCGGTGAAACAGGAAATCGCCAAAGACATTGAAGACGGAAGTACGGCGGGTATCTCCGGCACCCCCAGTTTCATTATCGGCGCGTTAAATGCTGACGGTACCGTCACGGGAGAGAGAATCGTGGGTGCTGTGCCGATCAATAACTTTAAAGAAATCATTGATAAGTATCTAAAATAAAAATTTGAAAGTTGTCCAAGCCTCGCAATACAAAGCGGGGCTTTTGTGTTATATAATTGAGATATATGATTCAAGACGCATCACTAGTTACTGGCAATCTTTCAGTTAGTCAATTTCTGGATGAGTTAAACTTGGAGCTCTCGGGTATGGCGGCGCGTGTGCAAGGAGAGGTATCCAATGTGGATGCGCGCGAGCGCGTCGTATACTTTACTCTCAAAGATAAAAAAGACGAAAGTACTTTGAATTGCCTCATCTTCCGCAACCAATATGAAATTTCCGGTGTGCATATCGCAGTCGGTGATGAAATTATCGTGGAGGGAGTACCGGAGATTTACAAGCCAAACGGACGGTTGAGTCTGAAGGTGGGCGTCATTGAATTGTTTGGCGAAGGAGCGTTGAAAAAAGCCTATGATGCGCTCAAGTTGAAACTGGAGCTGGAGGGACTGTTTGCAATGGAACGTAAAAGAATATTGCCGGAACTTCCAGAACGCATCGCGCTTATCACTTCCGAACAAGGCGCGGCCATCGGTGATTTCACGATGAATCTCGGCGCACAAGGTTTCCATGTGCATTTTTGTCCGACTAGCGTGGAAGGCAAAAGGGCGGTTTTGGAAATTATTTCAGCCATTCGTTTTTTTAATCGACGCTTTAAACAGTACGACGTATTGGTGATAACGCGCGGCGGCGGTAGTCTGGAGAGCCTGCAGGCGTTTAACAACGAGGCACTGGCGCGTGAAGTGGCGAAATCAAAAATCCCGACGCTTCTGGGCGTGGGGCACGAAAAAGACGTGACGTTGGCTTCGCTCGTTGCCGACGTGATGGTTTCCACGCCCACCGCCACCGCCAAAACGCTTCGTTATCACTGGGATGAGGCGCGGCAATTCGTGGAGCATTTCCGGCATCAGCTCCCAGCGCGTTTTCGCGAGCAGTTTTTCGGAGTGAAGAACGAGCTTGCTTTAGATGGCGAGGTCCTGCTTTCGCATTTACGGACATTTAGAGAGCTCATCGTGACATTGCGGCAGGATATTTCAGGGAAGCTAGTTTTTACCCAGTCAATCGTGCGACATCAGTTTACAGGTCTCAATGAGGAACAGAAGAATCTCCGGCAGAAATTTATTGCGATGCAAGAAAAGGCTTCCCAAAAACTGTTTCATTGCGAGGAGCGACTAAAGCAGTATGATCCGAAACGTGTTTTGAAATTGGGATACGGCCTGATACGCAAAGGCGAGAAAATTATCAAAGATGTTTCAGAAACCGCGATTGGTGATATACTCGGTATACAGCTTTCTCGCGGGAAACTTCAAGCCAGAGTGGAAAAAATTATTCCATAATCAGATTTTTATTTAAAACAATATGCCAAAACAGAATCTTAGTGAATCTTTGAAAAAAGTGCAGGAGATTATTAACTGGTTTGACAATCAGGAAGAAGTGGACGTGGAAAAAGGTTTGGAAAAAATCAAAGAAGGCGCGGCACTGATCAAGATAAGCCGCGCGCGCCTCAAGGAAGTGGAAAACGAATTTGAAGTGGTCAAGAAAGAGCTGGAAAAAGAATAATTTTTTGATTTTATCTTGCAGCGAACAAACAGACAAATAAAAAGAGGATATGAAACGTTTTTCTGGGGATATTTCTTTGGTATTGGGCGGGGCGGCGGGACAGGGTGTGCAGACCGTTGAAGCGCTCTTGGTCGCGGTGCTGAAGCGCGAGGGCTATAATGTGTTCGCGTGCAAAGAATATATGTCGCGCATCCGCGGCGGAAGCAACTCCACGTCTATTCGGATTACCGATAAAAAACAAAGCGCGTTCGTAAAGCGCATTGATTTTCTGTTCGCGATGGATCGGGATGTGATACCTCATTTGCAGGAGCGTATCACGGAAAATACTATTTTGTTCGGTGAACGCGAGAAAGTTTGCAAAGTATCCGGTGAATGTCATATCGTGAACGTTCCGTTTGCGCAATTCGTGAGAGAACTTGGCAACCCGATTTATACGAGTACGGTGACGGTAGGGGTCGCACTGGGGTTACTGGGGGCGGACGAAGAGATTTTTGAAACATATTTGCGGGAGCATTTTGCGCGCAAAGGAGAGGCGGTGGTGCAAAAAAATATTGAAGCCGCGCGCAAAGGGTACGCGTTTGGCAAGCATCTTGCTTATCATGAGGGCATTGAAGTGCATCTGGTTAAGGACAAAGCTGTGGCGGACGAGATATTGTTGGATGGGACGGAGGCGCTGGGATTAGGCGCGCTGGCCGCGGGTTGTAATTATATCTCGTCTTATCCGATGTCGCCCGGTACGGGACTGCTGACTTTTCTCGCGCAACAGGGAAAAAATTTCGACGTGGTGGTGGATCAGGCGGAAGATGAGATCGCGGCAATCAATCAGGGGCTGGGAGCGTGGTACGCGGGCGCGCGGGCTATTGTGACCACATCGGGCGGCGGCTTTGATTTAATGACGGAAGGGATAAGTTTATCCGGAATGATTGAAACGCCGATAGTAGTGCATATCGGCCAGCGGCCAGGACCGGCCACGGGATTGCCGACGCGTACGGAACAAGGAGATCTTAATCTAGTTTTGCATTCCGGGCACGGAGAATTTCCCCGCGCTATTTTTGCGCCCGGTACTCCCGCAGAGGCTTTTTTTGTTACACAACAAGCTTTTTATATCGCGGATAAATATCAAATGCCGGTTTTTATTTTGACGGACCAACACTTTTTGGATTCCGTGACAAATTTGCCTAAAAATATTTTGCAAAATGTTAAATTCAAAAACCATATTGTTAAAACGATGGCTGACTATAAACGCTATACCCTAACTAAAGACGGCATTTCTCCGCGCGGTGTTCCGGACTATGGAGAAGGGCTGGTGGGAGTGGATAGCGATGAGCACGACGAAGAAGCGCATATTACAGAAAACGCCGGCACGCGTGTAGCGATGCACGAGAAGCGTCTAAGAAAAATTTTTGGCGCTTGTGATGAAGCACTAAAACCCTCAGAAATCGGCGACGTAAAAAAATCCAAAACGCTGATTATATGTTGGGGATCAAATTTTGGTGTCGTGCAAGAGGCTTTGCGAATTTTGGCCGGTGACGATGTAGCCGGTTTGCATTTTGCCCAGGTTTACCCGCTTCCCAAAAACGCGAAAAAACTTTTTGCCAAGAAAAAAATCATAGTTTTGGAAAATAACTCTTCCGGACAATTTGCCAATCTTTTGAAACTGGAATACGGAGTGAAAATTACGAAGAATATTTTAAAATACGACGGAGCCCCGTTTTCGGTAGAAGAAGTTGTTCAAAAATTAAAACAAATTTTATTGGATGAGGCGCTCTAAATGGAATATAAAGTATATGTTAGATAAAAAAATATATGACATGCCGAAAAGTACGGATCTGGCCTGGTGTCCCGGGTGCGGCAATTTTCCGATTCTCAATATTGTGAAGGTGGCACTGGCGGAGCTGGATATACCGCCGCAAAACGTCGTCATTTGTTCCGGCATCGGTCAGGCCGCCAAAGCCCCGCACTATTTGCGCGTGAATTATTTCAACGGTCTGCACGGCCGCGCTTTGCCTCCGGCCATCGCCATCAAGGTTGCCAATCCGCGCTTGACGGTTATTGCTGAAAGCGGCGACGGCGATACTTACGGCGAAGGGGGAAACCATTTTTTGCATACGATTCGCCGCAATCCGGACATCGTCAATATTGTGCATAACAATATGATCTACGGCTTGACCAAGGGGCAAGCTTCACCGACCAGTGAAAAAGGTTTGAAAAATCCCATACAAACGGAAGGTGTTATCGTAGAGCCGTTTAATCCGCTTGCGGTAGCGCTCGCGCTTGGAGCGACATTTGTGGCGCGCGTTTTTTCTGGAGATGTTACGCAAGCCAAAGAGATTGTCAAAGCGGCGATCAGACACAAGGGTTACGCGCTGGTGGATATTCTCCAGCCCTGCGTGGTGTTCAATAAACAAAACACCTATCAGTGGTTCAAGGAAAAAACATATTATGTGGATGAAAACTATGACCAGACTGATAAGTCTCAAGCGTTGGATATCGCTTTTGATCTGGAACGTCTGGCGCTAGGGATTATCTATCAGAGTGAAGGCAGACCGACGTACGAAACGCTTACGCGCGCCGGAGATGCGCCGCTTTATAAAATGAAGCCGGACCGGAAAGCGCTCCAAAATTTGATAGAGAAATATAAATAAAAAAATCTTCGCGTTAAGCGAGGATTTTTTATTCTATGCCGAGCTCTGCTTTGGCTTCGGGGGTCATTTTATCTAAAGTCCACGGCGGATCAAAGACAAGATCAATTTTTACTTCGTTGATTTCCGGAATTTCCAGCAAGCGATCTTCTATCTCTTTTTGAATTTGTCCAAAAAGCGGACACCCGGCGGTAGTCAATGTCATAGTGATGACGCACGTACCTGTTTGATCAGTCAGAATTTCATAAATCAAACCCATATCCAAAATAGACACGCCCAATTCCGGGTCAAGCACGAGTTTGAGTTTTGCTCGCACCTGGTTTTCAAGAGGGGATTTCTTTTTTGGCATAGATAGGCTATTCCGGAAAAATCACTTTGCCGGTTTCGTCTTTGATGATGATCGCGGAAACGGGACAAGCGCGCGCGGCGTTGAGGATAGTTTCTTTGTCGTCTTGATCCACGGAGGACAAAATAGCCGCTTTGCCGTTGTCGTCCAGCGCGAACGTGCCGGGAGCCATCGCGGTGCAGGGAGCGGCGCCGATACAAACATTAGAATCTACTTCCACAGTCCAACCGTTGTTTAATTTGACAGGCCCGCTTGGTTTAGCTTCATTTTTCCACTGCGACATAATTTTACATTTTATTATTTAAAGCTTTTTTGAGTGTTTCCAGAGACAAAAGACCGCACTTTAGTCTATTGGGAGACAGCGGCACTCCCAGTAATTTGAGAATATCCGCCGGCTTTATAGCCCGCGCGTCAGCAGAGGTTTTTTTCTTTAGCGTCTCCGTAAGCAGAGAGGCGGAAGCTTGCGAGATTGCGCAACCCGCACCGGAAAACCGCGCATCTTCAATAATATCATTTTTGACGATTAAGTCCATTTGAAGTTTGTCTCCGCAGACGGGATTATTAGTCGACGCGCGATGAGTGGCGCGGAGGAGCGTCCCGTGATTGCGGGGGTTGCGATAATGATCCAGGATGCAGTCTTGATAAAGTGACATATAGATAGTAGATGGATAAAAGCCAAAATTATTTCATCAGAAACATTTTTTGGATTTCTTTAAGGACGCCGATCAATTTTTCCACATCATCTTCATTGTTATAAACAGAAAAACTGATACGGGTGGTGGCGTCCAATCCGAGCGCGCGATGTAATGGCGCGGCGCAATGATGGCCGGCGCGTATGCAAATGTTTTTTTCTCCCAGCAAATGCGCGATATCGTGCGGATGAATTCCATTCAACGCGAAAGAGATGATGCTCCCGTGCCTTTCCGGATTTATTGGGCCGATAATTCTAATGTCGTTTCTGAAAGTTTCTTGCAAACGTTTGAGGGCGTGGTCGGTGAGATTTTTTTCGTGGCCGCGGATGTTGGCTGGTCCGAGGTTTTCAATATAATCCAGCGCCGCGCCCAAAGCAATAACCCCTCCGATATTGGGCGTGCCTGCTTCAAAACGAGTGGGAGCTTCTTTGTAAATAGTCTCGCTTGCCTGTCCGACATCCAGCACCATATTGCCTCCAAAAGTTACCGGACGCAATTTTTCCAGCAGATGACTTTTTCCGTACAAGACACCGACTCCGGTGGGTCCAAACATTTTATGCGCCGAAAAAGCTACTAGGTCGGCGTTCCACCTGGTGACATCCAGCGGTATAGAGCCGGTAGCTTGGGCGGCGTCAACCAGTATGAGAGTGTGCGGATTTATATTTTTTATAATTGTAACGATTTCTTGTACCGGATTGATAGTTCCGAGTACGTTGGAAACCGCCGTGAAAGCCACGATTTTAGTGCGCGCGTCCACCAAATTTTGTAATATTCCCAAATCCAGTTCTCCTGTCTGCGTGAGAGGCGCAACGCGTAAATCGGCATTTTTTTGCCGGACTAATTCTTGCCACGGCAGAAAGTTGGAGTGATGTTCCATCGCCGTGATTATCAGATTGTCGCCGTTATTGACCGTGTGATTAAGCAAGTCAGCGGCCAAGTTAATAGAGCCGGTGGTGCTGGAAGTGAAAATTATTTCTTGGGAACCTGCGGCTTTAATATGGCGCGCTACTTTCTCCCGCACGGCTTCAAATTTTTCCGTGGCCTTTTCGGCCAGCGGATAAAGTCCTCTGCCGACATTGGTGGAATATTCTTCCAGGTATTCTCTTTCAGCGTCAATCACTGTCTGCGGCTTGAGAGACGTGGCGGCGGAATCCAGATAAACTAACTCCGGATGATGTTGGAAAATAGGAAATCGGGTTTTAATTTCAGATGTGTTCATAGCACTTTTTTTCTTGTAAGGGTTTCTTTTATTCTTGATTCCAGGTTTAATATTTTTTCATTGTTTTCGGAAGAAACATATTTTTGCATTTCATCTAGGGAAGACTGGATAAATCCGCAAGCCAGCAGATTTTCTGCTTGCGATAAGGACAAGCCGCGCGCTCTGGTGAAGAAAAGAGCTTCCGGATTGAGAGCGCCGGCGGTGGCCGCGTGCCGGCATTTTATATCGTTGGCGAAAATTTCCAGCGCCGGTTTTGCCGAGACTCTTGCGAGAGGCGAGAGGAGAAGAGAACGAATTTCTTGGGAAACATCGCTTTCCCGCGCTTGTTTGTTGACATTTATCAGACCGGCGCAGTCACATTCCGATTCGTCAAACAAAACATTTTTGATAAGCGCGCGCGAAGCGGTGCGCGCGGCCAGATGTTTTTGGGTGATGGAAAGCGCCCCTTTAACATTTTTTGTGCCGATGAAAAAAGCAAAGATCCGCGCTTCCGCGCCGATGCCAGCCAATTCAAAAGTTATTTCTCCGGAGCGATTAAACATCAAGAAAACGCACCGCTCATTTTTTCGGAGGGTGTAAGTTTTGCGTTTGTCAGCAGTGATGTCAATACATTTCATATTTTTTCCATTTCCATATTGATGAGTCTGCTCAGTTCTATGGAATATTCCAGAGGAATTTTCTTGGCGACCGGATCAATGAAACCATTGACCAGCAAGCCTAAGGCGTCTTCTTTTGGGATGCCGCGCGCCGCGAGATAGAAAAGTTTTTCTTCACTGATTTTTTCCACCGATGCCTCGTGTTCAAAAATAGCGCTCTCTTCCTTAATATTCATAACGGGGTAAGTATCGGAGCGGGACTTGCCGTCCAGCAGGAGTGTATCGCAAGTGACAGACGCTTTTGCGTTTATGGCGCCCGGAGAAATGTTTACTAACCCGCGATAGGTAGCGCGTCCGCCACTCTTGGCGACGGATTTAGCAATCACGCGCGAAGTGGTGTCGGGTGCGAGGTGTAGCATTTTGGCTCCGGCGTCCTGGTGTTGGTTTTTCCCCGCGTAAGCTATTGAGAGCATCGTGCCCGTAGCTCCGCGCCCGGCCAAATATACGGCAGGATATTTCATAGTTACGCCCGATCCGATATTGCAGTCCACCCATTCCATTACCGCGTTCTCATCGGCGCGGGCGCGTTTGGTAACGAGATTGTAAATATTTTTGCTCCAATTTTGCACGGTGGTGTAACGGACGTGAGCATTTTTTTTGACGAAGATTTCCACCACGGCCGCGTGCAGTGATTGCTCTTTGTAAATCGGCGCGGTGCAACCTTCCAGGTAATGCGCGAAACTACCTTCTTCCGCGATGATGAGCGTGCGTTCAAATTGTCCGAAAGACTTGGTGTTGATGCGGAAATAAGCTTGCAAGGGCAATTTCACTTTCACCCCGCGAGGAATGTAGAGAAATGATCCGCCCGACCAGACGGCGGAATTGAGCGCGGAAAATTTGTTGTCATGAAAAGGAACGAGCGTGCCCAAATATTTTTGCACGAGCTGGGGATATTTTTTTACGGCTGTATCCATATCGCAAAAAATAACACCTTGTTTGTTCAGTTCGCGCTTAATGCTATTGTAGACCGCTTCTGATTCATATTGCGCCGAAACGCCGGCTAGAAATTTTTTCTCTGCTTCCGGCACGCCGATGCGATCATAAGTTTCTTTGATTTCTTGGGGCAAACTTTGCCACGTTGTGGATTTGTCGGCGGCTTTGAGGTAATAAGTAATGGAGTTGAAATCAATTTTGGAGAGATCGGCTCCCCAGCTGGGCATAGGTTTTTTTTGGAAAATATCGTAAGCCCGGATACGAAATTCGCGCATCCATTCAGGTTCGTTTTTGATGCGCGAAATTTCAGCGACAATTTTTTTATTAAGCCCGATTTTGGTTTGAATCATAAATTTTTAAAACCATCCCTTTCAATTTTTTTGGCCAATGTATCTTTTCCGGTTTTTACGAGGCGACCGTCTTTTATTACCAGTACTTCTTGCGGTTGCGTATAACGCATAAATCGCGTTGAATGAGTGATAAACACGGAAGTGGTTTTGGGTGACAGATATTTTTTCAAAAAGCGCGCGATAATTTTTATGGCGTCCGTGTCCACGCCAGTATCAATTTCATCAAAAAGCGCGAAGCGGGGTGTAAGCATTACCGCTTGCAGAGCTTCCAATTTTTTCTTTTCTCCGCCGGAAAATCCGTCATTAAGCGACCGCTTCAGCAGTTCTTCTTTGATATGCAGTTCGGCGGCGTAAACTTTGATCTTTTCACGCAAAGCGATCGGCGTTATTTTTTTCTCCAGCGCCAGCCGCAGAAGGGCGAAAACGCTTACGCCCGGAAGTTCCAGCGGTGTTTGAAAAGACAAGAAAATCCCCAGATTAGCTCGCTTATCCGCGGAGAGGTTTTTTATATTTCTCTTATCAAAGAGTATTTTGGACGCGCTGGAGTAACTGATGTCGGGATGTCCCATAATGGCGCTGGCGAATGTGGATTTGCCGGAACCATTGGGACCCATCAGCGCGTAGGTTTTGCCAGTCTTGAAATCAAACGAGATATCATTGAGGATTTTTTTGCCCTCGATGGAGACAGAAAGATTTTTTATGGAAATCATAGGCGGTTTAGCGAGAAATATTTTTTGGAATAAGATTGGCGATAGAAATGTCGGAGAGAGTTTTCTCTATCTTCTGCTCGAGCATTCTCCATACCTCGTTCGTCTGGCAATGGCTGACTTGCAGGCAGGGGAGAGAGCCTTTGATGGAAGAGAATGTTTTGATTGGCCCGTCAAGCTGGGAAATTACATTCCAAACGCTGATATTTTTTGCGGCGCGCGCCAAAACATAGCCCCCAGCAATGCCCTTTTTGGATTTTAGTATGTCAGCCTTACGTAAATTCTGGAGAATCTTTTCCAAATAATCTTGAGGCAGTTTCTCCGTTTCCGCGAGCGTGTGAATGGACAGGGCTTGGTTGGTTTGCGCGAGAGCTACCACGGCGCGCAGGCCATAATAAGCCCTTTTTGAAATTTTCATATTCTAATTCAGACTCAAATTGTCCGAATTAGAATAACATAGGAATAAAAAGAATGTCAAATTGAAATTTTTTTACAATGAAGCCACTTCTAACAAGCTCTCTATCATTCCCGCGAAAGCGGGAATCCGAGCTTCCAAAATAAATAATTAAAAGCGCCGACGATGGCATTATCCTTCGTCGGCGCTGATGGCTTTTATTTCTGACAAGAAATACGCATTGGAAAAGATTATAAGTAGAGACTTTGCAACGGAATTTGGTACGTCAGTTTCCACGGATGCCCACTGAACGATCCGCCACTCCCAACTTCTACCACTAAAGAACCATTGTCTACACGGATCGCTTCAATGTGAAGATAGTCTTTATCGCTTTTGGAATTTAAAATCTCGCGATATTTGACTTGATCATCTGAAGTTCTCCACACCACATAAATAGTGTCATATCCATAATTGTCGCCGTCCTCCGCCAATCGTTTTACGGCACAAACATTTTGCCTGCCTTCCGGAAATTGCGGAGGATAGGTGTGATCGTAACAACTGTCAATGTGCGGGCCAATTTGGTCAATAAGTTTTCTCACTTCCGATTCAGTAAGAACTGGCATTGGAATTACCTCCTTTGCTGTCATGGGTTATGACAACAAAAAGAAACCACGCTAAAGAACTCCTGTCATTTTATATTACAATGCTTTTACAGCTTTTTCTATCTCTGCTATGTCTCCTGAATGAAGAAGAGATTTTTTGATAGCTCCTTTCGCTCCAGCTTCAATGCCTTTCTGTTGCATTTTTTCATCGGCAGACATCATAAAAACTGGAGGGAGACTTACCCCTTCCTCTATCCAATGCGTAAGCGCATCCGGACCATTCTCAAAAACATCATTTTGGTCAAGGTGTCCATCCAATAGTACAACATCAAATCCGCCAGATTTAAGGTGCTGTTCCGCCTCTGTGGTATTTTCAGCCAGTATGACATTTTTATTTCTCCCGAAACTATAAAGACCAGCTTGATCATCCACAATCAGGATTTTAAAACTTGTCTGTTCTTGTTTTTCTTTTCCACTATCAACAGGCTTTTTAGATTTCTTTGTACCAATTTCCGGTCTTTCGAAGTTTTTCATAACGAATTAGTTTAATGTTATTTCTCTAATTCTTTTTGCATACGCTCAAAGAGCTCTTCGGCAGTAACATCAATAGCAACTCTGCTGCTGCCACGCAATTGATCCTCATAGGCGTTTTGCAGGAATAATCTTGTTTTCTTGCCAGATCGATCAATGCCCCAGCCCTCATATCTGAATTCTTTTCCTTTCCACATATCATGATCAATCTGGGACATAACAACAAACGTGCCTATTCCCAACTTTTCATTCACTTTGCGATTAAGAACCATTGGTTCGCGGTAAGGAATCATCCTGGACGTATCCTCCCCGACAGCAAGGGAGGGGCCTTCGTAATATTTAAGATCTACATATACTGGCATAAAACCTTTTATGCCACTTGATTTCCTCGTTTCTTCTTCAATTTTTTTGTAATCACCCAGCCATTTTTCAGATTCTTCTTCACTAAAAACAACCCTCTCCTTTTTTGCTGATTTCTTTAATGGAAACTCAATTGTGTGAATATGCGATCCTTGAGTAAATAAATGAACGCTTACAGTATCAGCTGTAATTCCGGCAATTTCAATTTTATCAAAATCTAATGCGGGATTATCCCTGCTCGCGCTGTAGGCGTCTCGCCATTTCACATATTCAGAAACTTGGTTGCTTGGATTATCTCTAAAAACCACAATTTTGGTGCCATATTCCGACCCGCCAGATCCGCTAAACGCCGCGCTATGATTAGAAACACTTTTAATGTATGCTACTAGTTGTTCTTTTTCATCAAATACCAAGTCTTTTATGCGTCGCGATTCATCGTTATCAATAAATCCCGCCGCCCATGATTTTTCATTTAATATTCCTAAGTTAAAACCAAGAGTGCACAAAGAACGCTGGACATCTCTTTTTTTTTGTAAATTTTCTTTTCTTTTGTTTAATTTTTCCTCTTCGTCTTTTAATGATACCAGTTGTTCAAAGTAACCTATATATTTTCCTGCATCTTCTTTATTCAATAACCCTACTTTTTTAATCAGTTTGTGCATTATCTCACTATCCCACCAATCAAAATGATATTGTGTGGTATCAAGATCATACTCATTATAGGTCTTATAGTTTATCTCTTTTTTGAAATATTTTTTTAGCCCCATATTACTTACTGCTTTAACAAATTCTGCCGGAGAGCTTGCCATCATAGGATTCCAGGCACGCCTATCTAAATTATCAAGAGCATTTAATGCCAATGTCAAAGATAAACGTTCTTCAATGTTTGAAGCCAACGAGATTATTTTTTCTCGCAATAGCGTATAGTTTTCATCAGATCGTTGTTTGTTTTGTTTCCAATCTTCTGAAGAGAAAGGAATAAGTTTGTCTTCTTCTATTTGGCTGGCTATAGTTACTAATTCCGGATATATTTGCGAAAGATGTTCTAAAAAAACAGCCCTGCTAGCCTCGTGACAATCGGAAACAAAAAATTTAGATGCATCCAACAATTCTTTCTTTTTTTTAGAAATGCGTTTCAATGACGTCTCTATTTCGGATTTGTTAAACTTAACTTCCATTAATTCATCGTCAATCTTTTGTGCTGTTTCTACAGCCTTATTAGCGACTTCTGCAGAAAAACCCTTATTTGATTTTAGTTTCTCTACAATTCTATCAGCTACCGTATAACTACCGCACAAATCGTTAGCAACCATGTTGTTTATTAAAGCCGCTTCATCAAATGCTTCCTCCGCAACAGACCCTTTCTCTTCTACTGGTAATCTATCAAACTTTTGTTGATCTTGTTTTTTAGAAAAATCAAATTGTTCCGGAGACTTTAACATAATTTTTTTAGATTACTGATTAATATTGAAACAATGAAACAACAAAAAATCCTCTCCAACTTTAACCGCATTTTACTCTCTCTCTCTCTCTCTCTCTTGTCAAGCTTTTATCTTATCCACTCGTTGGCGTATAAAATATAAAAAGCAAACTTGACTTTGCAGCTTAAATGATTTATCCTGTACTTATGAGTACAGATAAAACAATCACAAATAGAAGCATAGGCGTAAAGGTTGGGTCAAAAAGCCAATATTTGAAGCGGTTTTCTGATTTAGCAAAAATTGGAGAGATGATTTTTCATACGAAAGACCTGGCGAACTTGTGGGGAATCCAAAACAGCAACACGCTTTATACCACGCTCAAGCGATATGTACGGCAGGGGCTTTTGTTCCGTATCTATAAAGGATTTTATGCTATCAAACCGATTGGAGAAGTTGATCGGCTTCTTCTTGGTATCAAGGCGCTTCACGGGTATGCGTATGTGAGCACGGAGACAATCCTTATTGAGAATGGAATCATCCAGCAAACGCTTTCCGCCGTGACTTTGGTGGGGATGGCGACTAAACATTTTTCTGTCGGGGATAGCCGCTACCTTTCGCGCAAACTTGCTGATAAGTTTTTATATCAATCTGACGGGATTGTGACGGAGGTTAACGGTGTTCGCAAAGCATCTGTCGAGCGCGCCGTTGCCGACATCCTGTATTTTCACCGCCATATTTATCTTGATGGCGCCGCTCTTGTTGACTGGGAAAAAGTAAAATCCTTGCAAGAGCACGTCGGGTATCCGCTTACCCCAGAACGATATACCCAGCGAATATAGAAACAACTGCCATGATTCTTCCAAACCCAAAAGACGCAATTCATAAAGCATGGCTATTCCGAACGCTTACAGGGATAAGCGATGACGCTTTTATTGCGAGTAGAATTGCGTTCAAAGGAGGAACATGCGCTGCGATGCTTGGACTTCTTGACCGCTTTTCTGTAGATCTTGACTTTGATTTTACGGGGGAAAAAAAAGATATTCCAGAGACGCGCCGCCGGATGGAGATAATTTTTCGGAATCTTTCGCTTATAGTGCGAGACCAGAGTAAAGTTGCGCTTCAATACTTTTTGAAGTATGAAGCGAAAGAGGGCGAACGAAATACGCTTAAAGTGGACGCTACATTTCCGCCTCCGAAATCAAATCGTTATGAAGCGCGGAGATTTTCTGAAATTGACCGCATCATTTTTTGTCAAACACCAGACACTATGCTAGCTAATAAACTTGTTGCGCTTATGGATCGCTATGATAAGCACGAGTCAATTGCCGGACGTGATGTATATGACATTCGTCATTTCTTTCTGAATGGACTTAGGTATAACGAAGAGGTAATCAGAGAGCGCACAGGCAAAGATACAGACATATTTTTTGCTGACCTGATTAAATTTATTGAGACCCATGTGACGGACAAGGTGATAAATCAAGACCTGAACGTGCTTCTTCCCTATGATACGTTTTCTCGCGTACGGAAAACGCTGAAGCGGGAAATGCTGATGCTTTTGCGTGATGAATTGGCGCGGATTAGTTGAGTTATTTGTGATATGAAGCCACATCTCGGATTTTGGGAAACGCTGAAGAAGCCGTTTTTTGTATCGGCGCCGATGGCTAATGTCACGGACGCGGTTTTTCGCCGCGTGATTGCCATGTATGGAAAGCCGGATGTGGTTTGGACGGAATTCGTTTCGGCGGAAGGACTTTGCCATCCGCAGGGGCGATGGGCATTGCTTCGTGACTTGTGGTTTACCGAAAGTGAGCGGCCTATAGTCACACAACTTTTTACGGCGCATCCCGAGAAAATGTTTTTAGCGGCGAAACTTGTGACTGAACTGGGTTTTGATGGTATTGATATCAATATGGGATGCCCGGATAAAAACGTGATGAAACAGGGCGCGGGAGCGATGTGTATGCGAAACCCGGAACTGGCGAAACAATTGATAATTGCCACGCGTGAAGGATCAAAGGCGGCCGGTAAGGAATTGCCTATTTCTGTAAAGACGCGTCTCGGATTCAACGAAGATAATTTAGAAACCTGGCTTCCAAATCTAATGGAAGCAAAACCCGCGGCGATTACGGTGCATGCGCGCACCAAAAAAGAAATGTCCCAAGTGCCGGCGCGCTGGGAGAGATTAAGGAGAGCCGTGGAGATTGCGCGGGGGAGCGGCACTCTTATCATCGGCAATGGCGATGTGACAGATCTTGCCGACGCGGAAAGCAAAGTACGTGAAACTGGTTGTGACGGGGTGATGCTCGGCCGCGCGATATTCGGCAATCCGTGGCTGTTTGACAAGGAAAAGCAGAACGTAACAGTAGAAGAAAAATTACGTGTTGCCGTTGAACACACGAAGTTATTTGAAGAAGTCTGGGGAAATATGAAAGGTTTTGAATTGATGAAAAAACATTATCAGGCGTATGCGAATCATTTTCCACAAGCTAAAGAATTGCGCGCGCAATTGATGCAATGCCATAATGTTGAAGCGGTAGAAAAAAGCATAGAGGAATTTCTTATGAAGCATCAGGACACCTCTTGTATTTCCCTTTTATGCATACTATAATACTTGTAATGAGCAAAAAAGGCAAATAATGCTTAATATGATTAAAATACTATGCAAAAAAGCAAGTTACAAGAGCTAATATCCAAGCAAAACGGGGAGAAAGAAGCCCTAGCTGGTTTGGATTATGTGGAGAGGACGAAGCTGAAAGATGCGCCCAAGTGGATGTCTTCAGATTTGATAAAAGTCATTCTCGGTCCACGTCGCGCCGGCAAATCGGTTTTTTCTCTCATGATGCTCAAAGACCAAAAATTTGCCTACTTCAATTTTGATGACCCGGGTTTGGTGGGAGAGAAATTAGACTTATATGCACTAACGGACGAATTGCATCGGTTCTACGGAGATACTAAGTTTGTTTTGTTTGATGAAATACAAAACCTAAAGGGCTGGGAGTTGTTTGCCAACCGTCTGCATCGAGGAGGGTATAATCTCGTGCTAACCGGATCAAACGCCAATCTTTTGTCGATGGAACTTGCGACCCATTTGACCGGAAGACATCTGCCGATAGAAATATTGCCATTCGATTTTCACGAATTTCTCAAAGCTAAAAACTTTTCCCAGCTTGATCAAAAATCAGAACTGTTGAAGTTGCTCGAACAATACATGGCGTTCGGCGGCTTTCCGGAAGTGGTGATAAAAAATCAACATCCGCGGGGTTATTTGGATGTACTCTTTGACGCATTGTTATTTAAGGACGTTGTAAAGCGCCACAAGGTTCGTTTTTCCGAGCAAATAGACCAGCTCGGCTCATACTTGATAAATAATGTTTCTAATCAATACAGTTTCCGGAAGCTCGCGAATATTTTGAAATTTAAAAGCGGCGTGACCCTTGAGCGGTATCTTAAATATCTTGAAGAAGCGTACGTTGTATTTTCTCTCTCCGGTTTTTCCGCAAAAGCCGGTGAACGTCTCCGCTCGCCAAAAAAGATTTACACGGTTGATAACGGCTTCGTCACATCTAAGGCTGTTCAACATTCTCCCGACAATGGCAAACTCATGGAGAATCTGGTTTTTACCGAACTGGTGAAAAAATGTTTTGAGCCGAACCGGGAATTGTTTTATTACAAGACTCGCAACGGTCGAGAGGTTGACTTTGCAATCCGTAATGGTTACCAGACATCTGAACTTATTCAAGTTTGCTACGATTTGAGAAATTCCGACGTGGAACAACGTGAGACAAAAGCATTATTTGAAGCAAGCGAGGAATTGAAAGTTAATAAACTTACCGTGCTGACATGGGACGAAGAGCGCGAAGTCAAGAAGGATGGAAAAACCATACAGTTCAAGCCACTATGGAAATGGTTGCTTGAAGACTTAGTAAAGTAAATTTATGAAAATAAAAGATTTGCCAAAAGTTGATAGGCCAAGAGAGAAACTCGAAAAGTACGGTCCCGAGCGGCTTTCGGATTCGGAACTTTTGGCGATTCTTTTACGAACAGGAAGCGAGGGCATCAATGTTGTTGAGTTATCCGGTAAGATTTTAAGGAAATTCAGCGGTGCAGGTTTGGCTAAGGCTTCAGTCAAAGAATTGAAAAATACATTTGGTCTTGGTAGCGCAAAGGCCTCCGAGATTGTCGCCTGCTTTGAACTTGGTCGTCGGCATTTACAAAACAAGAAATCAATTCTGCTTTTATCCCCCCAGGATGTTTGGAACGAACTCAAAGATATTCGTGACAATAAAAAAGAACATTTCGTTATTTTCTTTTTGGATTCCAGAAATCAAGAGATTAAACGGGAGGTCGTTTCGGTCGGATCACTTAACACCAATCTTGTCCATCCGCGAGAAGTATTCGAGCCAGCTGTTCGGCATCTGGCTGCGCAGGTTATTATTGCCCACAATCATCCCTCTGAAGACCCAGAACCGTCAGAGGAAGACTTGGCTACAACCAAACAGCTAACAGAAGCGGGTTTAATTTTGGGTATAGAAGTGATTGATCATATTATTGTTACGAGAAACAGCTATTTTAGCTTCAAGGATGGAAATCTAATATAACTTGTTAGTATATGAAAAATTATTTTTACCTCAAAGATAAAAAGCAGGTCGTCCCAGTTCCGGACGAGAAAAAAAACAAGCAAGCAAAAAAGAAGCTCGCTGAATTTCTAAAAACCAAAAAGAATCTGATTCCAGATCATTTTTTGGAAAGATGGGATGAAGTCGCTTTATATAACCCCGGCGGCGAGCTTGATAATGCAAATGCGATCCTGATCAACCCCGAAGATGGTGCTTATGACCTTTCCAATCCGTTGAATGAACTGACGGGCAAAGAGTGGATAAAATTCAGCTGTAGTTGGTTTATTTTCAATGCTCTACAGAAAGATTTAAAGGAAGAGAGAGAAATTTCATCGAACACGCAGGATCATCCGGCGACATACTCCCCAACAATGATTGAGGACTTTGTGAAATTTTTCACAAAAAAAGGAGAGAATGTTTTGGACCCATTCTGTGGCATTGGAAGTACCCTTGTTGCTTGCAAGCGTACTGGCCGCATCGGGTATGGAATCGAACTAAACAAAAAATACTACGATCTGTCACTGAAGAGAACTCCCGAATTCAAAAAGAGTATTTTCAACGAGAATGCCGAGAACATCAAAAAACTCGATTTGCCGAAGATGGCCTTCTCTATCTCGTCGCCTCCGTATTGGAATGTTCTAAACCGAAGCACGAAGGATTTCCGCACTAAGCGCACCAAGAACGGCTTTGATGTTAATTACTCAGAGCACGAAGAGGACTTGGGCAATGTCGATAATTACGAAGTATTCCTTGAAAGAGTCGCCAAGATTTATTTTGACATCTACGACCTACTCAAGAACGGCAGTTACTTGGTGGTCATTGTGAAGAACGTAAAAAAAGAAGGCACGATGTATCCATTGGCCTGGGACTTAGCACGAATTCTTTCGAAAAAGTACGTGCTTAAAGATGAGAAAATTTGGATACAGGATAAGGTTGGTCTTGCGCCATATGGTTATCCGGCCGCATGGGCAAGCAACATCCTTCATCACTACTGCTTAATTTTCCAAAAGAAATAACATGTCGTTAACATTGCCAAAAATCGTAAATAATCTCGTTGACGTGAACAGCATTGATCACGATCGCAGATATTCTAAGCTTGCAAAACTCCACAAGTACTGGTCACGCAAGCCATGGTTCGTGATTGATCGATACGTCGATAAATATTCCAAGAAAGGTCATCTTGTCTTGGACCCGTTTTGCGGTAGTGGAATCATCGGTTTGCAGTCTGTGCTCGCTGGCCGTAAATTCGTCGGCTACGACCTCAATCCGTTCGCCGCTTTTCTGGCTAAAAATTCTTTGGATATAAAACATAATCCGGAATCATTTGACGAGGAGTTCGGAAAAATCGAAAAAGCTGTCAGCGAAAAAATAATGAAGATCTACAAGACGAAGGATAAGTACATCCTCTATACGATTTTGGGCAAGAAAAATAGTAAAGACTATAACGCAGTCATCGCAGACGAGAATTTCCGAAACAAACGGAAAGTCACTCTTTCAAAGAATGACCTCGAGCCGTCGGTACGCTTCCCCAAAGATTTAAAGTATCCGGACAAGAATTTTCCGAATAAATTCTACAAAGACCGTTTTTCTTATAAGGGCGTGAAGAAGGTGTCGGATATGTTCACGAAACGCAACATTCTGTCTCTGGCCATGCTCTACAACGCTATTCACGATTTGCCACTCAAGCATCGCAATCTGTTCATGTTGGCTTTTACCAACACACTGCTTCACGTCAGCAAGCTCAAGGCTGAAAACGTCCGTCCTCTTGGTGTAAATAATTTTTGGATTCCTGATGACTTTATCGAGGAGAACGTCTGGTGGAGATTTATGGATCGATTCAACAACGTAAAGACGGCCAAAGAGGTTGTTGCTGAAAGAGCCGACCGAAACAAAATCAAGGATCAAGAAGCGAAAGTTTATAACAAATCGTCGCTCAAAATGATCGAGATTGATCCGGGAAGTGTGGACTATCTCATCACCGATCCGCCTTACGGCGATACGATCCAATATTCAGAGCTATCGTACATCTGGAATTGCTGGCTTGAAAAAGAATTTGATATCGAGAAAGAAGTCATCATCAATCCAGTTCAGAACAAAGGTTTGAACGAATATAACAACCAGCTGGCATCTTTTATCAGCGAGGTTTCGAGGGTTCTTAAGAAAGATGCTTATTTCACGCTCGCATTCCAGAATAAAGACTTGAGGATTTGGGTTAGCTTAGCAGAGCTAATCAGAGACAGCGGCATGGAACTTGTTGACATCTCGTCTTACGACACGTTCGGCAGTCCTTATAACAAAAATTGGGCGAAGTTCTCTCCCAAGTCCGATTTCTACGTCACGTTTAAGAACCGAAAAAAGGAAACAAAAATATCAAATAAAAAGACTGTCTCACCTGAAGAGGTTGCCAACGAAATTACTGAATACTTGGGCGAGCACAACGGGAAGCTTTTTAATCTCAATAAGGGGTACGATCTTTTTGTTGGTATGGTGATCAGTAAAATTTTTGACGGAGCTCAGGTAGCAAACCATGAAAAGCTAAATATTGAGCGCATCACCAAACTTTTACACGATACCGCCCAGAAAAGCAACAAGTTTGCTCAACAAGCATTATTTAAATTTGAACGCATTTAAACATATGGAAATACACAAAGAAGATTTTTTCAAAATATTTAAAGCCAATTTTAGTTTTGAGATTGTCGAGACTGAACTGGGCAAGGCCGTGAAGATGCCAGCCAAAGATGCTTTTATCTACAGTAGCATCACCGGTGCCGGATATCTTGAGAACCCAATTTATCCGTTCACTCCCAAGGGTTTAATGAAGCTTTTCTACAACGCCTTCAACTACAAATTCGTTTCGGGTATTTTTGACAATGGCGTTTTAAAGAACACACCTTTTATTCTCTCCCGTGCAAAGGAATATCTTTTTGAGGGCGACAAATTGATCGTTCCTGTCGAGTTTAAATCCGAAGAAAAACTGAATGAGATGCTTCGGGCAAAATTCGTCTCGCTCAAGAACCGTGAAAACTACATTATCCAAAGAATCGAGACCAGCAAGCAAGGCAACGGCATGGAACCGTTCATGGAGTACCTTGCCGGTGAATATTTCAGACATCTCGGCTTCATTGTCGAGAACCAGATTCCGCTTGCCCACGCCATTGGATCGCCGGATTTTGCTGGTTATGGACTCGGCGAAATTATCACCAAAATAAGCAACTACGGATATCTGCCGAGCGAGGGTTTCCATATGATTGAGCTGGCGCTCATCCGGAATTTCAAAAATCAAGTCAAGTCTGATGCAGGACACGTAACGCACGATTTCATCGTAGGTGAAGCAAAGACCGGGACAGTCGTCATGACCAAGCAATTGGAGAAATATCTCAATACCGGACTCTTTGATCGGGGCTTTGAAATCTGCCCGACCAAAGCAAAACCGTCAAAGGATTATTTCGGTCTGATCACGCTTGATTCCGATTACAAGATAAAGATCACACTTCCTGAAGCAAAATACGAACCAAAGAATTCCTTGTCCCGTGAGAAATACACTGTCTGGATCGGAAATTACATAAAGTTCTATCTGATTGCAAATCTTACGAACGATGAGCTCAAACGGTTCTATCTTGAAGTTAAGGACGAGGAAATAAACAAAGAGTCGGACCTCGTCAGTTTCGTCCTTGGGCTTGAAACCGAGGCAATATTAGAAAAAATTAAATCCCTATAATATGGCCTACTCAAGTGACGAAATAATAAAAAGAGAAATCATCGACTACCTCGGACACGAGACGAGTGGCGTAAAGCTTCGCATTTTCCCTCAGAGCAGTAACGAGGACCAAAAGCCGTTCTCCGAAGGCGGCCTCACATTCGGGTTTAATGGTGTCTCCTACGGTTCGTGTGATGCGGCGTGGTACGTCGACGAGAAGTGGGTTGACGGATTGAACGGCAAAGAAATCGATAAGAAACCAGTGCTTGCTCTCGAAGGCACCGATGCACTCAACAGGAATTCCGGCGGAAATGCTTTATATCAGAGATTTCATCACGCTCTTGGCGCCGTGAAAAACGGCGTGGTCGGCGTTTACTATCTCAAAAAAGGCAGACAAAGAATCCAGCCAGATTTATTCGGCATGGCCTACTTTGCTTCAAAGGTAGAGAGAGGTAAATATCTAATCACCGACGATCTGGCGGTCGTGAAGGATTTGCTCAAGCGATATCACGACCCGAAGGCATTTTCTGCTTATGTGGATGAATACCTCGAAAAGATGCATGAGTTTTTTAATGCAAAGTTTCAGCAATTTTACAACGGAGACTGGAAAGAGTTTGCAAAAAAGAGATCAACAATAATAAAGGATAATTATGTTATAAAATATGCTGGGAGAAGCAGAAGAAATTTTACCGATGGGTCTCAACGAGCAGGCCATATTGCAGTTGGCGAAATGTTCCTCACCAAGTATTATTTCTACGATAAAAAATTCTACTATCTATTTCCTAAAATGACACGACAGGATTTAGAGATGTTGGATAAAAGCAAAGATACTGATAAAGAGTGGTTCTTATTACGCAATGAGCCAAATGTATTCATAAAGACCATTGATGACGTGAAAGGGGTAGATAAAAACATTAAGAAAAAGTTTCTTAAAATAAAAGATGAGCCATTAAAAGGTGCTGCGTTTACAACCTTTAATGTATACACTAGAGAAATTGTGTCTAAATTAGAATCGGGCGAATATCGAATAAAAGAGTAAACGCAATACAAATTTATGACTTCGAAAATACTAGACGCAACACCAGAAAAAAGAATATTTTTGTCAATCATTTCAGAGTATGACTTGAAACGATCTTTATGTGAGTTAATTGATAATGCAATTGATCTTTGGTCGAAACGAAAAAGATCAGACTTAGAAATAAAAATAGTTGCTGACGATAGACAACAAACTCTTTCTATAGAGGATAATGCAGGCGGAATTGAAGAATCAAAATTAGATCACATCGTTAGCCCGGGAAAAACAAGCAACGAAATCAGTGATGATGTCATTGGTTATTTCGGCGTCGGTAGTAAACGAGCCGTTATCGCTCTTGCTGAAAATATTGCGATTCATTCGAGATTTGAGAAAGCAAAAACCTTTACTGTAAAATTTGATGAACACTGGATTGCCCAAGATCATAGTTGGCAGTTACCTTATACTGAAGCTCAAACAGAGTTAAGCCCATATACTACTTTGATCGAACTGAATAAATTAAGAGTCCAGCTAACCTCCGATGAAATAACCAACTTCAAAAAACATCTTTCAGAAGTATACGCTAAATTTTTAGATCGTGGTGCCATAATTAAGGTAAATGGCGATAAGTTAGCTGGAGTTAATTTTGATGATCAATGGTCATATCCTCCAAATCTTTATCCTACAAAATTCACGGCTCAAATTCCAATTGAAGATCGGAAGGTGGATGTTGAGATTTTGTCCGGTTTAATTGATCATCCTGGGGATCCAGATAATTCCTATGGGGTTTTCGTGTATTGTAATAGTCGACTTGTCGCCCGTGCGTTGACCGATTTTTCAATGGGGTTCTCATCTGGTATGATTGGAAATCCTCATTACAATATTTCTCTCGCAAGAACCATCGTAAATATTAAAGGGCAGTCACGAGATATGCCATGGGACAGTAGTAAATCTGGTATTAATTTAAAGCACCCAGTGTTTCAGGCTCTCCGGCAAAGCATTATTGATGTAACAAAAAGATATGCCCAAGTTTCTCGTAGCTTGCAGGGTAGCTGGGATATTAATGTATTTCCGCACAAAACTGGTCATGTTGTCGCTGAAAAATTAGACACAATAACTAGCATTCCGAAAAGCTATCTTCCAACCCCTCCGGCAAGTAAACAAAAGTGGCATCAAAAAGTTGCGAATGCAAACGCCGCTATTGTTGCTCAAAAACCATGGACAGCCGGCTTATTAGAAAGCATTATGGCCGTGGATATTTTTTCAAAACTTCCCTTAACTCAAAAAAATCGAATCGGTTTAATTATTTTAGATAGTACCATTGAAATTGCTTACAAAGAATTTTTGGTAAATGAAAAGAATATCGGAAATCAAACATTCAAAAATATCGCAGAAAATAGAATTGATGTTGAAAGAGAGGTAATAAAACATATCAACATTGATCAAGCGACAATTCAGAAGATAAATCATTATTATAAATTGAGATGCGATCTGATACACCAGCGAGCAACCCCGAACATTACTGATCCACAGATAGAAGATTACCGCTCAATTGTTGAAAAACTGCTTCATGACATGTTCGGATTGGATTTTAGTTCTTAAAATGGCAACGCCAAAAATTTCGCCAGCCCAAGCGAGAGCGCAGTAATATAATCTATGCAATCCGAATCCCAACAGCAAATTTTAGAACGCAGGAAAGAAATTGAGCAGGAGCTTTTGGATATGCTCAAGGAGACCGAGAGTGATTTCACTTTGGATCATGTTCGGGACGCCATTTATAACGAGGAAGACAACGATGATATGATGAAAGTCGTGGCTATGTTTGATCGTGGCGGAGACGCTTCGGAATTAAGTAATGTGTTCGAGCTGGTTACTGATGCTTGGAATTATTTTCCACACAAATTGCTTGATGGCCTATCTCCGGCCGAGAAGCTTTTAGAGCCTAAATAAACTTATGCACAACCCCAGTCCTTGTGGAGATTTTTTAATCAATGCTATAATGCAATTACAACCGAATAACTAAATGCCTCAAAGGGCATCCTGAAAGGAATTCCGAGTTTAAGAGCTCGCGATCCGCTATTACATTACGTGGTAACAGATTGCGAGCTTTTTTCGTTTCCGATCCGAAAATCATTATGAGAATAAAAAGAGTCCACAACTTCCATTTTTCGTCGAAATATCCTATGCTGAGGAACACTATGAGATGGCACATATGAATATCGCGGTATTGATATCAGGCGGGGTGGATAGCTCTGTGGCTTTGCGTCTTTTGAGGGAGGAAGGGCACGAACTTACCGCTTTTTATCTCAAAATTTGGCTGGAAGATGAGTTGTCTTCCTTGGGCGAGTGTCCGTGGGAAGATGATTTGAAATATGTTCGCGTGGTGTGTGAACAGGCGCAAGTGCCGCTTCAGGTTGTGCCGTTTCAACTGGAATATAAAGAGCGAATAATCGATCACACTATTTCCGAGGCGCGGGCTGGGCGTACGCCGAATCCCGATATGTTGTGTAATGCACGGATTAAATTCGGCGCGTTCTATGATTGTGTGGGTAATGAATACGACAAAATTGCGACGGGGCACTACGCGCGGGTTGAAGAAAAAGACGGCACAACTTTTCTCAAGATGTCGCCGGATCCGATCAAAGATCAAACATACTTTCTTTCGCAGCTTTCGCAGGCCCAGATCGCAAGAGCACTTTTTCCGATCGGGGATTTTAAAAAAAATGAAGTGAGAAAACTTGCGGAACAATTCGCTCTGCCCAACGCCAAACGCAAGGATAGTCAGGGAATCTGTTTTTTGGGGAAAATTCCTTTTGATAAATTTTTGGAACATCACTTGGGCAAGCGGCCGGGGAAACTGATTGAATACGAAACGCAAAAAGTTTTGGGCGAACATAACGGATTCTGGTATTTCACGGTCGGCCAGCGCCGGGGCATTCATCTCTCCGGCGGCCCATGGTATGTGGCGGCTAAAAATATAAAAACCAATGAGATATTCATTTCCAGAGCCGGTCGCGACGAAATGCCGGCGCGCTATGAACTTGGGGTTTCCGGATGTAATTGGATTTCCGGTACACCGCCTGAAAAAAAGGCATTGTCGGTCAAGGTGCGCCACGGGGCGAAGATGTATCCGGCGGAAATTGAATATTTGGAAAATAACCGCCTGCGGGTGAAGTTTCAAGAAAAAGATCGCGGCATCGCTCCCGGTCAATTCGCGGTTCTGTATGACGGTGAGTATTGTTTGGGCGGGGGAGTGATGGAGTAACCTTTTGTCCTAAACTGGCAAAAATCGGAGCGAGTGCTATACTTAAAGCACATTAGAAAAACCTATGCAATTGCGCTCGTTTAATGTCTATTTCTTTTTTTTGATTTTATTGGTGGTGGGAACGGTGGTGTTTTTTATTTTTCAACCGTTTCTGACGGCTATCGTGGCCGCGTCTATCTTAGCCAATCTTTTCAGGGGTTCCTATAATAGGTTTGAAAAATGGACGCGCGGCCGCAAAGCTTGGAGTGCGCTTTTGACGTGTTTGTTGGCCGTAGTGATTATTGTCACTCCGGTCTTTTTGATATTGAGCTTTGCGATAGTGGAAGCGAATAGTCTGTATCACACGCTGGGCGAAGAGTCTGCGCTAGAGCGGATCATCAATCAAGTTATTGAGGCGATACGTTCTTTGCCGTACTCTAATGTTTTCTTTGATGTTCAAACATTGAATCAGACGCATATTTTGGATGACATCAGACAGTTTAGTCAAAACGCTTTGGGTTTGCTTCAGGTGGTCTATCAAGGAATCACGCATTTTGCTTTCTGGGTTTTTGTGATGTTTTTTACACTGTTTTATTTTCTGATTGACGGCAAGCGGCTGTTGAAATATTTAATGATGCTCAGTCCTTTGCGCAACGAACACGACCAGTTGCTCATTCAAAAATTCACTTCCATTAGTCGGGCGACGCTCAAAGGTACTATCGTGGTGGGAGTTATACAGGGCTTTTTGGGTGGTATCGCCTTTTGGATTGCCGGTGTGCCGTCCGCGGCCATCTGGGGGTTGGCGATGATGTTTTTCTCAATTATTCCTATGATCGGAGCGGCCATTGTTTGGATTCCGGTAGGTGTGATTATGCTGTTATTGGGGAATGTCTGGCAAGGTATTCTCATTTTGGTCGTAGGTATCGGTGTTATTTCCGTGATTGATAACACTTTGAAACCCAAGCTGGTAGGCAAAGACACGCAGATGCATCCATTGATGGTATTTTTTGCCACATTGGGCGGGATATCGCTTTTCGGTTTACCTGGATTTGTAATGGGACCGATCATCGTCTCTCTCTTTTTGGCATTGGGCGAAATTTATAACATTGAATTTCGTGATCAATTGAATGAATACAATGGGCGGTCTGATTAGCTGGTGGCAGAATCTTCCGGCGACGCTGGATCCGATTGCTTTTCAGTTCGGATTTTTTGCAATTTACTGGTACGCTGTGTTTTTTTTGGCAGGGTTTTTCGTAGCCCTCCTGTTCGCGCTTTGGTTAGCGCGTCGAGGCGATGCCCCTTGTTCCACAGAGTGTATTTTTGATTTATTCATCTTCATTTTTTTTGGCGCTTTGCTGGGCGGCCATATCGGTTACGCGCTTTTTTATAACGGGGAAGTTTTTTGGCAGGCTCCATTAAAAATATTATTGCCTTATGATTTTGAACGCGGAGTCTGGGTAGGCATTTCTGGAATGAGCTATTATGGTGGGTTGATGGGCGTAGCGTTGGTACTGTATTGGTTCACGCGTTCCCAAAGAAAATATTTTCAACGGACAACTCTGGCCTTTTGGGAAGTGGCGGACTTTGCGGTGTTTTTAGCGCCTATCACGACATTTTTTGGCCGTTTGGGAAATTTTTTCAATCTGGAGTTGTACGGCAGGATCACGGAGCGGGGGTGGGGAATGGTGTTTCCGGCAGTAGCTCCGCTAGGAACTTTGCGACACCCGTCCGCTTTGTATGAAGCTTTTTTGGAAGGAGCAGTTATTTTTATTTTACTGCTGTTTTTGCGCAAGAAACTGCCATTTTCGGGCGCCTTGACTTGCGCCTATCTGGCCTTTTACTCTCTGGCGCGTTTCTGCGTAGAATTTTTCCGCGAACCGGATCCGCAACTGGGATTATTTTGGGGTATTTTTACTTTGAGTCAAATATTTGCTTTTGTAGTGTTTTGTTTAGCAGGGGGGATTTTTGTGTGGCTGAAACGTGAAAATCGTGCTACAATAATATCAAGCGCTGAAACTTTATGTTAGATAAAAAAACAATAATTATTCTTTTTTGCGGTCTGGCGGCGGTGTTGGGTTTGGTTTTTTGGGGACTTCAGGAAGAAAAGACGCCGGTGGATAATCCTGACGCTATCGTGTATTATTATGGAGAAGGCTGTCCGCATTGCAAAGTCATAAACGAGTTTCTTACCCAGTACAATATTGCCGACAAATTTTCTTTTGAAAAAAAGGAAGTTTGGAATAATCAAACCAATGCCGGTGAACTTGGCAGGCGAGCGAAAGTTTGCGGTATCCAGCCGGAAGGTATGGGAGTACCATTTGTTTATGCCGCAGGCAAATGCTTTATCGGAGAGCCGGACGTCAAGAAATTTTTTGCAGAAAAAGCCAATATCAGCCTAGAATCTGCTGAAACACAAAAATAACTTTCATGAAATCATCACTTTCGCATCCTAATCAATTTGCGCGGGCTTTGCAGAGGCGCGGGCTGGCGCTGGATATAGCGGCTCCAAGCAGAAGTGTCGAGTCCTCTTCTTATCGGCGGGAGCGGGTATTGCCGCGCCGATTTCTGGTTTCCGGCAAGCGGATGCTAGACGGTGCGCAGAAAGGGAAGCGCGCATTTTTTTCACAGATTAAAGAACGAGCGACGCGGGACACTTTGTGGCGTTTGTGGCGCAAATGCGAATTATATAATCGTCGTACAAAACGGATTATTGCGCGTTGTATTCCTAATCTGGCTCCTCACAAGATGCTGTACGGCTCTTTAATCGGAGGTGTGGCTTTTGGCATAATCTCTATGGCGTTTATGGAGCATTTTTTTGGGCCAGGGGTTTTTGCCAGTTTGCAAAATCCTGAACAAGTTACCGCTACTTTGCAAACAACTACCAACACGGTCCCGTCCGAAGAAAATATAAACGCGCAACCATCTTATGACAGCGGATCGGATATTTTTCTTGAGTATTTCAATGAAGCCGCCGATCTGGAATACAAAGACAATATCAAAAAGATAGTCAAGGGCTACCCCATTGAGGAAATGCTTCCTTATATTTTTGAACACGATCGTTTGACAACCGCTTTTCTGATCGGCATTGCCAAAAAAGAGAGCAATTGGGGCAAGCGCGTGCCGGTTCTGAATGGGCAGGATTGTTTCAATTATTGGGGATACAGAGGTATACGCCGAATGATGGGGTCGGGCGGACATACCTGTTTCAACAGTCGCCAGGATGCCGTGGCAACGGTGGCTAAGCGTCTTGACACACTGATTAATTCGCAGAAACTCAACACTCCGGAAAAAATGATTATCTGGAAGTGTGGATTCAGTTGCAGTGGGCACAGCCGGGAAAGCGTCAAAAAGTGGATCAGCGACGTGGATATGTATTTTCAGGAGCTAGCAGATGAATAAAACTGATTTTTATGCTCTGGATGGCAGTGACTTTGACTGGATATTTTTTTAACGCCGTGACGGCGCTTATTGATAAATATCTTTTGGCGGGTCATATCAAAGCGCCGGCAGTCTACGCTTTTTTTGTTTCTCTTTTCAGTCTTTTCGCCTTGCTGTTTATGCCTTTCGGTTTTCGGTTTTTCGGCTGGCAAACCACGGGACTTTTTTTGTTATCGGGAATGTTGTTTTTGTACGGTCTTTTGGTTTTTTATTTTTCTGTTCAACGCTGGGAAATTTCCCGTGCTTCGCCCTTGCTGGGAACTGTAGTTTCTGTGACGGCCTTGTCGGCCGTTTTTTTACCGGGCGCTTTTGCGGAAGAGAGTTTCACACTGATGCATATTTTGGCATTATTGCTTCTCATAAGCGGCGGATTTCTCATTTCTTTTGATTTGCCTCTCAAGCGCGGTGAGAATGTTTCAGTCAAAGTTATCGCGGCCGGCATTACCATAGGCGTGTCTCTTTTGCTACTGAAGTACGGATACGCACGCGCGAATTCCAATTTCATAAGCGGTTTCGTATGGTCGCGAATCGGTATGTTTGCGGCGGGGTTGAGTCTGTTTACGGTGCCGGTATTTCGCGCACAAATTCTGGAGGCCCTCAAGCAATTTTCAATGGCTTCAAAACCTTTGCGGCACACGGGGTGGGTTTTTGTTATCAATAAAATTTGCGGAGGAGCGGCGGGTTTTCTCATCACTTACGCGACATTTCTGGGACCGATTTCTTTTGTGCAGGCGCTTTCCGGAATACAATATGTATTTCTACTGGCCTTAGTTTTTCCACTTTCTTTGCGTTATCCGAAAGTGTTCGGCGAGAGATTGTTTTTCTGGGATTGGTTTCAGAGGGCATCTGCCATCGCGTTTATCAGTCTGGGATTATGGATTTTTGCCACGAGTGGAATTAAACTGCTTCTCATATGAAATTTTTTGGATTGATTCTGCTCGCGATCACAATAGTAATTTTATTGGTCTTCGGATATTTCAATCTGCCCAGCCCCATTGTGCGTGAAGACGTGAAGTTTGGTATGACGTTTTCGGCGCGCTATGCTGAAGAACTCGGGCTGGATTGGCGAGAGACGTACATCGCCTTGCTGGATGATATGGGAGTGAAAAAATTGCGTCTACCTGTCTATTGGGATCTGGTAGAAAAAGTCCCCGGACAATACGACTTTGACGCCATGGATTGGCAACTTGCGGAAGCCAAAAAACGCGGTGTACAAATTATTTTGGTCGTCGGGCAAAGGGTACCGCGCTGGCCGGAATGTCACATTCCCGCTTGGGCCAATGAGAGTGAAGACAAGAGAAAATTGGCTTTGCTTAATTTTATAGACAAAACTGTAGAAAGGTATAAAGATAATTCCACCGTGTCAGTGTGGCAAGTCGAAAATGAGCCATTCCTGACTTTTTTTGGTGTCTGTCCGGCGTTTGATAAAAATTTTTTGGATCAGGAAATAGCGTTGGTCAAAAGCTTGGATGTGACGCGCCCGATATTGCTCACGGATAGCGGAGAATTGTCACTGTGGTTTCAGGCGGCGGCGCGTGGTGATATTTTCGGCACCACGCTGTATCGGCATATTTACAAAAGCGGCATTGGGTATTTCACTTATCCGGTCGGACCGAATTTTTTCAAAGCCAAAGAGTGGCTGACGCGATTGATTACGGGTCAGGAGCACTTTATTGTAATAGAATTGCAAGCCGAGCCGTGGGTTTCCATGCAGATAGCGGATGTGCCGCTTGCGGAACAATTTCGCACGATGGATGAAACAAAATTGAAAGAAAATGTGGACTACGTTAAACGCGTCGGTTTTTCCGAGGCTTATCTTTGGGGCGGAGAATGGTGGTATTGGCTGAAGACAAAAAAATATTATCCGGCGATGTGGGAGACGGGGAGAGAGATTTTTAGCAAACCCGATACATCATTGAGCGGCGAAACCTCTAAATGATTAAGTGAGTATGAGAGTATGTCTTTTATCGTCATCTTTCACAATATCCGCAGCGCTTATAACGTAGGGGCAATGTTTCGAACGGCGGACGGCGCAGGGGCGGAGAAAATTTTTTTAACCGGTTATACGCAAACACCCTATATAGCGCAAGATGTGTATCTCACGCCAGCGCACAAAACTTTGGCCAAAACTGCACTGGGGGCGGAGAAGAATGTTGTATGGGAAAAGCGAGCCCGGCTTAAGCCGCTTTTGAATCAACTTAAGCGAGAGGGTTTTGGGATTGTAGCGTTGGAACAATCTAAGAAAAGTTTGGATTACAGGATTTACAAACCGAAACTCAAAGTAGCCCTACTGGTCGGTAATGAAGTATTGGGTTTGGACAAAAAAATACTCAAACAGTGCGACTCAGTGATTGAAATCCCTATGCGTGGAAAGAAGAATTCGCTCAACGTCGCGGTCGCTTTTGGTATTGCTTCTTTTGAAATTGCTGGGAAAATTCACTAGATTTGCCCTTTGTCAAAGAGCGAGTACAATGGAGATAGATTAAAGAAAGAGTTATGCATACACAAAAGAATAAGATAGCCGTGTTTGATATTGATGGCACAATTTTCAGGAAGAATCTTCATTTTGAGCTGATCAACGAATTGGCCTGGATGAAAATTTTTCCTACGGAAGTGCGCAATACCCTGACGGAAATTTATACGAATTGGTTGGAGCATGAGGGGACGTATGAAGATTATCGTAAAGCGCTGGTGGAACTTTATGCAAAGCATATCAAGGGGTGTACGCAGGCGGATGTGCTGGAAGCCAGTCGTATAGTGGTGCCGTTTCACGCCAAACGCACTTATATTTTTGCGGAAAAACTTATTAAAAAATTTCGCGCTGAAGGTTATCACCTGATCGCGGTTTCCGGTTCGCCTATGGAAGTGGTGGAAGAATACAATTCGCGTTATCTAAATTTTGATTATGTATGTGGAAGCGTGTATGCGCTGGATGGTGAAAACCGTTATACTGGTATAGCGCAATTTGAACCCTCCAGAAACAAAGGCTCCGTGGTAGAAAAATATATGCGCGAACACCAACTGACTTTCACGGATTCATACGGCGTGGGAGATACAGAATCAGACATCAGCTTTCTGAAGCTGGTGGAACACCCAATTGCCTTCAATCCTAACCAGAATCTCAAATCCGTCGCCCAAAAAGAAAAATGGATGGTGGTCGTGGAAAAAAAGGACGTTATTTATGAAATTGCGGAGAATTGCTTTCGCGAACCTCAAATATGAATTTGAACCAAAGTATTGATAATTTTGTGAAAAAAACGCTGTGGCTCTGGTTGCCATTTTACGCTTTTTTTGAACTGATCAAAGCGCTCGGAGAACGGACGAACAAGAAATGAAGTTTATGAAGATAATCTTTCGGCCATCTCTGATTGTGGTGCGCGGCCTGGGGCTTTTGTTTTGGATGACGGTAATTTTCTTTTTTTCTTCGTTGCCCGGCAGTGAAAATCAATTTGAACCGACACTGATCTATTATATGGAACGCAAGGGGGCGCATGTGCTGGAATACGCTGTACTGATGTTTCTTGCAGTGCGTTTTGTCCGGGTGATTTTCCCTTTGAAAAGTTTCAAAAATATTTTACTTGGCGCTGGCGTCTTTTCCCTGCTTTATGGAGTTTCTGACGAATTACACCAGCTTTTCGTGCCTTATCGCGGAGCTAAAGTAAGCGATGTACTGATAGATGGCTCGGGCATTTTGCTGGCAGGGGCGTTCATTTTTCTGATGTCGTATATTCATCACAAAAACTCCCGGAAAATATGACCGGGAGTTTTTATTGGTTGAAGTTGAAAAAGGCAGGTGTACTATTACGACATTCACGCAATCTATCTTACGGACTCTATGAATTTGGCAAAGACATCCGGGTTTTCTGTCGCCAGCTGTGAGAGCACCTTGCGATCCAGAGCAACATTTTTTGATTTTTCTAGCGCGATAAATTCGCGGTACGTCATTTGATGCAGACGCAAAGCAGTATTGAGGCGCGTGATCCAAAGTCTGCGGAAATCGCGCTTTTTGGCGCGTCGGTCGCGGTAAGCGTACTTACCGGCCTTGATCAGGGCCTCTTTAGCTTTTCTAAAAAGGTTTTTGCGTCCCCAACGATAGCCTTTGGCGTCTTGAAGAACGTTCTTATGGCGTTTTTTGGTCATCGTGCCGCGTTTGATTCTGGTCATAAAAGAAAGCTGGATTAGGAATTAAATTATTGGAGGAATGTAGAGAAAAATTCGGATACCCGATTTTATTTTAAGTACTCGGCATAGCTCTTTTGATGCTTTTGGCGACCGCCGGGTAAACATCGTGGTTCATACGTTTTGCGCGAGTCTGACTGCCGCGATCACGCGAATTATAATGATTCTGTCCCGTGGCGCGAGTTTTTAATTTTCCGCTGCCGGTAACCCGGATTTTTTTGACAAGTGATTTTCTGGTTTTGAGTTTTGGCATACCGTTTTCTTAAATTTATTAAAATTCACTATTCTGAAATGATGAGAGCGGTAAATCCCATGGGGCCGCGCTTGACTTCTTCTTCAAAGCGATGGGGGATGCTGATATTTTTCAAGAATTGTTGGAGGTTCTCTTTGGCTTTATTGTACATAGCTTTTTCGCGTCCGCGCAGGACTATTTCCACGCGCACTTTGTTGCCCTTGGAAAGAAATTTTTCCGCCTGCGTTTTTTTGAACAAGAGATCGTGAGTGTCGGTGCGAAAACCGATGCGAATACCCTTGGTTTCAACCTGTTTTTGTTTGGTCTTGGCCTGTCTTTCTTGTTTGGCCTGGCGATACTGGAGTTTGCCGAAGTCGGTGATCTTGCACACCGGAGGCACGGCCAGGGGAGAAACTTCAATCAGATCGGCTTCTTGTTCTTTGGCCAGCGCCAAAGCCGCCGCAATGTCCATCGCTCCGCGGTTTTCGCCATTGACATCAATGACTACCACATTGGGCGCGGTGATTTGTTCGTTGACTCGCGAACGTATTTTAACTTGCGCTTTGGGTTTCGGTCTGTTGTGACGTCTTCGTCTCATTTTTTAATTGTGATTGCGAACTAAAAAATTTGTGGAGTTGATGGGAATCGCACCCATGTCCAAAAATGTTTTTTCAAAATATTCTACAAGCCTAGTCCGCTTTATGTAAATGCCTGAGGTAAAAAGCAAACAAAATGCTCTGGCAATTTTTCCTTTCGCATACGACTGGGAAGAAGAAAGAAAAATAAATTCTTCGGTCGTCCCGATATTATGGCACCAGAGATTTCTTACCGGGAATCAGAAGTCTGATGGCTACTCGCTAAAGTAAATTAGGCGAGAGCAGGAGCGAAAGACGGGGCAAACGCTTGCGCGAATGCGTTCTTTGCTTTGGTGATGAAATTTGCATTTATCATCGTGATGGCGAGATTAGCGACCATACCACCGAGGTCGGCTTGCGTATTTTGAAAGTACATCCTGTCGAAACTAAACAACCCCGCACTACTTGCTTCGCAAGAGCGTGGGGTGAGCCCTCTCTTGCAAACACGGAGTGCGTAATTGTCTAATGCGCCCGCAGGGCCCTTTCTATCCTTCTTTTCGTTTCTCGTTGACTGATGGCGGAACGTTTATCGTAAGCCTTCTTGCCTTTGCCTACGGCAAATTCCAGCTTGACAAGTTGCTTCTTAGTGTACAAGCAAAGAGGCACCAATGTCAAGCCTTCCACGCGGGCTTTTCCGATTAAAGAGCGGATTTCTCGTTTGCGAAGTAAAAGTTTACGGGGGCGGGAGTCGTCATGCTTGGTGTCGCGGTGGCTGTGCGCGTAGCGCGGTATGAGAGAGTTAGTCAGATAGAGCTCGTTTCCTTTGACGGTGACGAAACTGCCTTTGAGACTGGCGTGGCCGGTTTTCACGGATTTTACTTCCGCGCCGGTCAATACCAAACCGGCCTCGTAATGTTCCCCGAGGGTATAATCAAAACCGGCTCGTTTGTTTACCGC
Source organism: Candidatus Moraniibacteriota bacterium (assembly GCA_023261695.1). Classification (GTDB taxonomy): domain Bacteria; phylum Patescibacteriota; class Minisyncoccia; order Moranbacterales; family UBA1568; genus UBA1568. Next base: position 8,302 of record JAHFON010000004.1, on the reverse strand, counting down.
TATGACTGGCATAATTTATGAATTTCTTCTTTCACTCTAGCGAAATTGCCGCGGAATAGCAATTTTTTGCAATCCCGCTCTTTCTTTTTCTGGTTTCCATTTTATGTTACGATAGAAACACACGGTGTAGCGTGACGCGTAACCAAAATACTTGGTTTTTTTATGAATATCAAAGGAAAACATTATCGCACGATCTGGGTTAAGAAAAATGATAAAAGAGTCATTCAGATCATTGACCAAAGGAGTCTCCCGCATAAATTTGTCGTGGAAAACTTGAAGTTCGTTGAGGATGCGGCTCAAGCGATAAAAGATATGCATGTGAGAGGCGCGGGTCTGATAGGCGCCACGGCCGGTTACGGAATGTATCTGGCATCGCTCCAAGCGCCGAAAAATAATTTTAATGCTTTTATGGCGCGCGCCGGTAAGCAGCTGAAAAACACGAGACCTACCGCCGTTAATCTCGCCTGGGCGGTTGATCGGCAATTAAACGCTATAAAGCAGTCAAAGAATATCGCGGATAAAATAAAAATTGCTTTTGAGACGGCAAACAATATTGCCGATGAGGACGCGGAATACTGCAGAATGATCGGAGAGCACGGGCTGAAAATAATCAAGGCAATCAGCCGCAGGAAAAAAGGAGCACCGGTTAACATCTTGACTCATTGTAACGCGGGGTGGCTGGCGTTTGTTGACTATGGATCCGCGACCGCTCCCATTTACGCGGCGCACGATGCCGGCATTAAAGTGCATATTTGGGTGGATGAAACTCGGCCGAGAAGTCAGGGGGCGAAACTTACCGCTTGGGAATTGCTGAACCATGGCGTGCCGCATCATATTATCGCGGACAATGTGGGCGGGCATTTGATGCAACATAAAATGGTGGATATGTGCATTGTGGGGACGGATCGGACTACTTATACCGGCGATGTGGCGAATAAAATCGGCACTTACCTGAAAGCGCTCTCGGCTAAGGCTAACGGAGTGCCATTTTATGTCGCTTTGCCGTCTTCCACTTTTGATTGGAAGATGCGGGATGGGGTGAAAGAAATACCCATTGAGGAAAGGGGATCCGAAGAAGTGGTTTATATGGATGGGTTGCACAATGGCAGGGTTGAGAAAGTTTTAATTACTCCCAAGGGTAGTCCCGCGGCCAATTACGGATTTGACGTTACTCCGGCGAAATATATCACAGAGTTGATCACGGAGAGGGGTATTTGCAAAGCTAACGCAAAAAGTATTCTTAATTTGTATCCGGAACACAAAAGCTAAAAACTGCAAACCGCAAACTCTAAACTAAAGTTATGGACGAAGGTCTTATTAAATTTGATTGTCATCTGATACAGAGCCAGCCAATCCCAATGGTCAGGCTTAGCGAGATCAATGAGTGGCGGCAGAAATTACATCACTTGGGATTAATTGGAATTTGCGACGGCATTGGTTTTGGCAATATCAGTATCAGGGAGAGAAGCAATAATTTTATAATTTCCGGTTCGGGAACCGGCGGTTTGGATCAGCTCAATGAAAATCATTATTGTCTGGTGGAGGATTATGATTTCGCGAAAAACAGCCTGACTTGCAGGGGACCGATTAAAGCATCCTCGGAATCTTTATCCCACGCTATAATTTATGAAGGCGCGCCGGAAACCAATGCGGTGATCCATATTCACAATTTGAAACTCTGGGAGAAGCTTATGGACCAAGTGCCCACAACGGATAAAAATGCGGAATTTGGAACTCTGAAAATGGTGGACGAAATCAAAAAAATATTAGAAAGATTGAACGCGGGCGACAACAAGATCCTTGTGATGGGCGGCCACGAGGGAGGCATAGTTAGTTGGGGCAAAACTTTAGATGAGGCGGGTGATATTCTTCTGAATATTTTCAAGCAAATATAATGTCCAAACACAAATACAAAAACAAATATAAAAGAAAATTGAGTTGGGACGAGGCGCTGGTTTATTTTGTGGTGAAAACAGTCGGTTTGGTTGCGCTGTTTTTTATTATTGCGGCGAGCGCGGATGTGTATCGCTTCGCGCACTAATTCAGGTTTATGGAAATCACATTTTATCTCGTCAGACACGGAGAGGCGGAGAATAATATTCGTTCCATTCTTAATTCTTCGCCGGAAATTGAAAAGTATTCTTTGACGCCCCGCGGCCGGGAACAAGCGGCGGAAACCGCGAAGTTCCTCTCTGGGGTTGATGCGGATGTTATTTTCAGTTCGCCCTTGCGGCGCACCCAAGAAACTTCGGAAATAATAGCTTCCGCAACCGGATTGCAAGTAAAATTTGATGAACGTTTACGTGAAGCGGGATTTGGCGTATTTAACGAAAAAGCCCAGCGGGAACTTCTGAAAAAATATCCGGACGCGGAAGAGCGCATCAGTCCTGATCCGGCGGACGGCATTGAAAGTTTTATTGATATGCGCGGTCGGTTGAAAAGTTTTCTTGATGATATGCGAGAAAAATATGCCGGAAAAAAAGTGATTGTTGTTTCGCATGGTGATCCGCTGGAACAGTTGCACGGTATTTTGACCAACGAAGCTCCCGGTCGCTCGGCCACCGGCTGGTATCCAAAGAAAGGTTCGTGTACGGAAGTGGTGTGGGAATATTGATTATTCGTTGATCTTTGTGTTATAGTGATTATACAATTTTGAAAGGTGATGGCGGAGTCCCTTCCAAAGTATGGAGATATCACTCCTTCGGCACGAAAATCCGCTTATACGTATCTCGTGCCGAGCCGCAGAAAGAAAGCCTTTTGGCCGTAGACTCTGCCGGGTATCCGCTACAAGCGGACAGCGCCCGTGACAGCGCATAAAATAAGGATTCGGTTTTGGCCGAATCGAAGCAAGGTGGTACCACCCGTCGACTATGTTCAGGGTCCTTAGCACGAGTTTTGTGTTAGGGTTTTTTGTTTTCTTATTTATCATCTTTGATTTTTACCCATTCTTCCCTTTTCGCCCGTTGCTTCCCCTTTGCCTCTTTTGTCCTAGCTTATGATCAAACCAACTCGAAAACCGTACGGATACCGCGAACTTTTGGTGTACAAGAAGGCTGAGGAATTACAATGGGACTGCGTCGGACTGACGCATCAGTTCCCGAGAACGAAAACCTTGGTTGCGCTCGCTGATCAGATGGATCGCTCTGCCCGTTCTGTGAAGCAGAATATCGTTGAGGGATGGAAACGCAATTCGAGTAAAGAGTATTATGATTTCCTGGGATTTTCGATGGGAGCAAATTCAGAGCTGGAGGAGGATTGCGATGATATTTGGAAGGGTATGTATCCGGAACTGGTGGGGCTAAAGGGAATAATGGGAGAAAGGGGCGGAACGGGGAAAATGGAGGAGAGAGAGGTGGGAGGAACGGGGCACAGGAGTTCAGTGAGGATGGATATCGAAAGCCTGCCGTTCTATCCGCTTGATCCGCATCTGCCAGCAGTAGTTTGTTTGAAGTTGCGATGTAAAGAATTGAATTTTCTTTTTGATCGGCTGCAGAAATCGCTTCTGACGAAGATGGAAAGCGAACAGACGTTATCGGCGGCAGATAAGTTCCAGCGTATCAAGCGGCAAGAACATGGCGACAAGAAAATCGAGCAAGAGCTTCTGAATCGTTATAGTCTCAAACGTCTCGAAAATGGCCAGGTAGTGAAAGTCGAATGAACGAGTTTCTATGTGTTCATTCTTATTTGCCTCGTTGTTATAGCCAAACTGAAAATTAGTTTAGCGAGAGTGTTTTATGAAAAAACCGGATGTTCAAGAATATAATCTGGATCAAAGAGATTTTGAAAAGATTGATTCTCTAAACGAAAAAATTGAACAAATGTCCTCGGTGTACGCTAAATGGGCGTTGATTCTTTTAGCTCCCACCATTCTATATTTTTTTAATTGGGAAGCCACTGTGCTTTTTTATATATCAGGGATTGCCCCGGCTTTATTTTGGGGGCTGTTTCGTACGATATCTCGATATTTTTTAAATAATCATTACTTTACCGATGATTTAAAAAGCCTAGAAAAAAAGATTCAAGCTTATAGAAAAAGTGTAGAACAATATAAAGAATGGTTTATAAGGACAAAAGAGCAATTCTGGTTTTCGCTTGATGGGTATAAATTTGAGCATGAGGTGGCACATCTTTTTAAGCAAGTTGGGTATCAGGCTGATGTTACAAGAGGTTCTGGTGATGGGGGCGTGGATATTTATATTAGGAATGATGAAAAAAAAGCAATCGTTCAATGTAAAGCTTATAAGAAACCGATTGGCCCGAGTGTAGTCAGGGATTTATATGGGGTTATGCAGCATCTAAATGTAGTTGAGGCGTTCTTGGTTACATTGAATGGCGTGACGATAGGCGCTGAGCAATTCATTCAAGAAAAAAACATAACAGTTCTTGATGTACGAGATCTTATCAGACTTCAAATGTCTGTTGAGAGAAGTTAATATTTTTTATATGTGTATGTTCAAAAAAGTTGATGCCAAAATGAATTTTCCGCAGATGGAGGAAGAGATTCTCAAGTTTTGGGATGAAAATAAAATCTTTGAAAAGTCGGTAACGAATCGCGCAGGCAAACCGCGCTATAGTTTTTACGATGGGCCGCCATTTGCCACCGGCACGCCGCACTACGGACATATCGTAGCGAGCGCCATCAAGGACACGGTGCCGCGTTATTTCACGATGAAAGGTTTTCAGGTGGAACGCAAATGGGGCTGGGATTGTCATGGTTTACCCATAGAGAACATTGCGGAAAAAGAATTGGATATCACGCGCAAAAAAGAGATTGAAACATTGGGGGTGGAAAAATTCAATGAGATATGCCGTTCCAAGGTGTTGGAATATGTCGCGGAATGGAAAAAAGTTATTCGTCGTTTCGGGCGATGGGCTGATATGGACGATGCGTACAAGACGATGGACCGTGATTATATGGAGAGTGTTTGGTGGGCCTTCAAACAATTGTGGGACAAGGGTTTAGTTTACGAAAGTTATCGCGTGATGCATATTTGTCCGCGGTGCGAAACTACCTTGTCGCAGTCGGAAGTAGCGGAGGGTTATAAAATGGTAAAAGATTTTTCAGTGGTAGCGAAGTTTGAGCTTGTTGATGAACCGCAAACATTTCTTCTTGCTTGGACGACGACGCCGTGGACACTGCCGGGGAATGTGGCTTTGGCCGTGGGGAAGGACATCGAGTATGTGAAAGTTCGTTATAACGATGAGAAAGGCAATGCGAATCTATTTATTTTGGCGAAATCAATATATGAGAGTAATACGGCAAAGCTATTCCCATCAGTAAAAGAATTGAAGGAGACGGAAGTTCCTCCAGTGCCACCAGAGGTTATAGCCGAGTTTTTTGGCGAGGCATTGGTCGGTAAGTCCTACAAGCCACTGTTCAACTATTATGCCAAAGACACAGCGCTTGCGAATCATAAGAACGGCTGGAAAATATACGCGGCGGGTTTTGTGACAACGGAGGAAGGAACCGGCATAGTGCATATCGCGCCGGCATTTGGGGAGGATGATATGGAACTTGGTAAACAAGAGAGCTTGCCGTTTGTTCAACATGTGAAAATGGACGGCGCAATAAAAGAGGAAGCAACTGATTTCGCGGGAATGTCGGTAAAACCTAAAGAAAGTCCGCAAGCCACGGATGTGGGAATTATTAAACATCTGGCGCGCGAGGGAAAACTTTTTTCCAAAGAAAAGTATGAACACAGCTATCCGCATTGCTGGAGATGCGACACACCGCTAATCAATTACGCGACGTCTTCTTGGTTTGTGAATGTGGGCAAGGTCAAAGACAAGGCATTGGCACTGGCAAAAGAAATAAATTGGTCGCCGTCACATATTAAAGAGGGTCGTTTTGGCAATTGGCTTGCGGGCGCCCGCGACTGGTCTATTTCGCGGCAGAGATATTGGGCGAGCGTTCTGCCTATATGGAAATGTGGCGAATGTAAAGAAATAAAAGTGTTTGGAGTAGTGAAAGAATTAGAAGAATTGAGTGGGCAAAAAATAAATGACCTGCACAAACATGTCGTGGATCAGATTACGTTTCCGTGTGAAAAATGTGGTAGTGTGATGCGGCGTGTACCGGATGTATTGGACACCTGGTTTGACTCCGGCTCAATGCCGTATGCGCAAGCGCACTATCCTTTTGAGAATCAAGAGAAATTTGAAAAGAATTTTCCTGCGGATTTTATCGCGGAGGGCGTGGATCAAACACGGGCTTGGTTTTACTATTTGCATATTATTGCGACGAGCATCAAAGACAGCCACGCTTTCAAAAACGTTATCGTGAATGGTATAGTGCTGGCGGAAAATGGCAAGAAAATGTCCAAGCGACTGCAAAATTATCCGGATCCGAGGGAAATCATAAACAAGTACGGGGCGGATGTTTTGCGTTATTATCTTTTGTCTTCTCCGGTAGTGGCGGCAGAGAATCTTAATTTTTCAGAACACGAGCTCACGGACGTGAGCCGCAATATGTTCAGAATGTTGTGGAATTCGTATTCGTTTTTTGTGATGTATGCCAATATAGATAATTGGCAATCTAAATCTGACCGCGCGGCTTCGGAAAATATTTTGGACAAGTGGATTCTTTCCGAATTGCAACTTCTGATACGGGAAACGGACGACTCTTTGGGGAAATACGAACTAAATCGCGCGGCTCGTTCTCTCGCGCCATTTATTGACAATCTTTCCAATTGGTATATTCGCCGCTCGCGCAAACGCTTCTGGAAATCGGAAGACGATAGCGATAAAGAAAACGCTTATCAAACTCTTTATGATGTCTTGGTAACGCTTGCGAAACTGATGGCGCCGTTTACACCGTTTCTCGCGGAAGAGATATATAGGAATCTGATAGGGGAAGAGCCTGCCCGAAACGCTTCACGTAGTGATGCGGGCGGGTCGGTTCATCTCGCCGATTGGCCGACAGTCAGAGAAGAATTGATTGATAAGAAATTGAATGAAGAAATGCAACGCACTCGTGATTTAGTCACACAGGGTCTAAAACTTCGCGCGGACGCAAAAATTAAAGTGAGACAGCCGCTAAGTGTATCAAATATCAAATATCAAATATCAGGCGAAATGCGGGAAATTATAGCAGAAGAATTGAATGTTAAAAAAATTATTGTATCTGATCAGATATTAGTTAATGATATTGTTCTTGATACCAACATCACCGAAGAATTAAAACTTGAAGGTGAGGCGCGGGAGATTATTCGGGCTATTCAAGAAGGCCGCAAGAAAGCCGGATTCAACGTGGAAGATCGTATCACGCTTGGTTATCAGGGCAAAGAAAAGGTTTTTGAGAAATTTGAACAGGAAATTTCCAAAGAAGTTCTCGCAACTTCTGTTCAAAAAGGCGATCTTGCTAATGCTGAATATAACGAAACGGTTGAAATAGAAGGAGAAGGATTTGTCTTTACTTTGAAGCGATAGGTTGATAAGAAAACCGTATGGAACTTCGCTATAACGCCATTGTTTTGAAAAAAAAAGAGGTGGGAGAAACCGACCGCTTGTATATGCTGTACACATTGGAGCAAGGCAAGGTGCAACTGGTGGCCAAAGGGGTGCGCAAACAGGAGGCGAAATTGGCGGGACAGCTGGAAACTCTGATGCAGGGACTGGTGATTGTTGTGAAGGGAAGGGGTACGGGCAAGATTGCCGGAGCCGTGGCAGAAAAAAACTTCGTTCATCTGCGAAGCGATGCGGACATTCTGAAACGCGTGTTGGAAACGGTGAATATGTTTGAGCGGCTGGTGGAATGGGACGAGGCTGACGCGGAATTGTTTCAATTGCTTACGACATATCTCACGTTGACTGACGATTTGGCCGGAAAGAAAAATAAAGACAAAGCGTTGATTTTGGCGGAAGGGTTTCTTTTTCAGCTTTTTGCGCGGCTCGGATATATGATTGAAACCGGAGTTTGCGTCGTGTCGGGTGATAAACTTCACTCCGGCGAACAGCATTTTTTCAGTCCGAGCGCCGGTGGAGTGCTGGCTGGCGAGCATATAAATTCTGTTCAAAACACTTTTCCGGTAAGCGAGAGCGCGATCAAGTTGATGCGCATTTTTCTCTTCAACAAATTGGAATCGCTGGTCCGTCTGCGGGTGAACGGAAATGAATTTCGTGAAGTGCGGCAAGCCACCGCTTTGTTTTTCGAATGGATCAAGGCATAGTTGTACGGCAATTTCGTATAGTCAACCTTTAATGGTGACACTTTCCAGTTTCTCTTGGGGAGTTAATCCATTTAAAGTAAGATGGATTCTTTCAAAATTGTAAAACTCTAACCATTCATAGGGAGTATTCCAAA
>JAHFON010000022.1:8214-13696 GCA_023261695.1 Candidatus Moraniibacteriota bacterium | reverse complement strand
TGGAACGTCCATTGTCCGAATCTCGGTGTCGGATAATACACTATTTTCTTGGGACGCAAATAACCGTCCGCCCAGAGGAGCGCCCCTCCCATTACAAGGGTGGCACTGGCAATTATGACAAAAATAATTCTCGCGAAAATACGCATAGGTAAAACATTAGCTCTTTTATAGCATAGCATCCTTGCAAAAATAAATCTCAGGGAGTTTTGGAGAAAAGTATTTTAGAGTCCCCACTTCTGTTTCAAGATGGGTTCAACGATGAGAGACGGCAAGTACTCCGGCTTCAATTCGTAAATATCGGCAAACGGATACGAATCCACTTTTTCGTAACGTTCAGTAAATCCGGGGTTATTCTTGAGCAGGCGCCAAGTGGAATCGTCATCCGAATGGCTACGTACCACGATCCAGCGCGCCCAACGGTCGGGATTAATAATGGCCGTATCGTAGTAAACGCCCGCCCCTTCGTGTATAAATCGCTTCATCGGCAGTCCCGAGGAAAAAATAATGGAATCATGAGAGGCCACTGATATCAGTATGAAACCTTTCTCTGGGCCAGCATACTCGCGGAGCCAACTAGATATTTCTGTGACGTTTTTTTGACTTGATCCGACACGAGCATCATCAATGGTGACGGCATCACTGCTTGCAAAAGAAAAGAAGCCGACAAAAACAAGCAGACCGATGATGACAAAGCGCAGGGGAGCGAAACGATGAATCAGGTAGCCGATGAAGATAGCAAATGACGGCATCATCATAATGCCATAACGCACGTTGAACCAGGTATCACCGGAAAGTCCTTGGATATAGAGCACGGAATGACCGAGATAGAGAGCGATGATATTGAAAAGCAGGGGAGCCACAAGAAGCATTGAGGCTACTCGGACGTTTGAAGAAATTTTTTTATCTATCCACAGAGTGAGGGCTCCGAGAAATCCAAGTATCATTGTGAAAGCGCCGACATTATAAGCCATAGCATAAAAATAAACTTTGGCGGATGGCAGCCAGTGCCACTTCGTCGGCAAAACACTCGCTCCTTCTAGCTGAAGTTGTTGTGAATAAGCTGAATAGGGACCGAATGCGAAATACAGCGGATCTTTGAAAATGAGCGCGTTCCATAAAAGCCAGAGCACAATACCAAATCCGGCCAATGTACAAAAAAGTATTACTAAACCTTCGGCTGTTTTGTATCCCTTGGCGCGCCATATATGTATAAGCGTGAGAGTGGTCGCGAGAAAAAGCAGAAACCAGCCGTCATATCTGACCAGCGTGGACAACATAATCCAAAACGCCGACTGAACCAGATAAATGACACTCTCTCTTTTGTACCACAAAAGAAAATAATAACAGCCGGCTGTCATTGTCCCAAGAAGCATCAGCTCTGTCATAGCCGTGGACTGCAGATAGAGGATATTGATATTGGCCACAAAAAGAGCCACGCCAATTAATCTGCCAAGCAAGCCGACGCCTAATTCTTTTAAGAAAAGATAAATCAATATCCCGGTCCCAATAAAAGCCAGCATAGACCACATCGCCCCAGCCAATCCAGAATGCCACATAAAATCGTTCCAGATAGTTACGCCCATAAGAGCATGGGTCAATGGTAGCCATACGGAACCAAGCTGGGCCGCTCCCGGATTCAATCCCTCTACCACGCGCCGTCCGATATCCAGATGTGAACGCGCATCATTGTAGGCTAGGCCGAGGCCATTTTGGTAATAATGAACAAAGGCAAAGATAGAAATTCCCGTCAGAACAAAAGCGACAATCATTGTAGCATAGCGTTCAAAGAAATTCTGAACAAGACCCAAATTTTTTTGGCTTATCGAAAATCGAACACCCATTTTTTCTATACTTTTTTTTGTCATACTTTTTTCTTACTACTGACAAACCACAGCGCTAGAAGCAATATCACACCCGTCGCTATAATCAGCGAACTCACAAGGGCGTAATATTGTGGAGCGGTCATACTTTTTCGAGCGATAGTCTGATATACAAAAGATTTTGAGCCTTGTTCGTAGAGATAGTCGCGGCTCCTCTCGAAATTATACTTTTGAATTTGCCCTGTTATTTTTTCAAGAGCCAAAACTTCAACCTGAGGAGGAATCGTACTGGTCCCCAAGGCACCCAGAGCATTAATTCTTACGGAATAAATAAAAAGAGCGATAAAGATAGTAAGAAAAATAATATTTTTGCGCCAGTGAGTAAGAGATATAGCAAGGCCAACACAGAGAAGCGCATAGGTAGGGATAAGATAGCGCGAACCGAATGCCCATCCACCCCACGGATCTCCCCACATAGAGTAGAGCAGGACATTTGCTCCCATACTCGCAATAATTACTGCGGTTATACTTTCGTGAGAACGAAAAAGAAAAACAAGTCCAAAAATACCCATGAGAACGATTGGGGTAAACCATACTATGCCACGGTCGGCGCTTATAAAGTGCACATAGAAACCATTCCATAGGTTTCTTGTTTGAAAGAATCCGACAGATGTCTTTTCTTTGTTACTTTCTATACTTTCAATGTTCTCACCAGTAGGAATGTTCACTGATAATTTTTCAACATCCGTCGAAGTTTCGGTCTGATTTTGACTTACTGAAAGTACTCGCTTCAAAGTCCCAGAAAGTTGGAGAGAGCTTCCATTTGAGACCTGATTGAACCATGCAAAGAAAGCCAAAGGAATGATTATTGCCGACAGTGTAAGGATATAAACTGGGCGTATGCTGAATTGCAGATCACCCTCTTTTTTCTTCAATTGGACAATGTGTCCAAGGGCATATATGCCGATAGGAAACAAAAAAAACACATTAGGGTTGTCTATTACTATTGAAAGCGCGCATAGAAACCATATCAATGAAAGTGACCACCAGTTTTTCCAACGGATCAGCAGATATAAATTCAACAACAGCACAAAAACAGAGAAGTGGTGTTGTGAAAGGGATACTGCATAAGTAAATGCTGGCGTTGCAAAAAGAAATGTCAATGCACCAAGTGCTGCGGCGAAAGGATAAGCGCCCAAACGTTTAGCAATAGCATAAATAAGTAAAGTGTTCATCAAAGCAAAGATACTGACTATTGCAAAAGCGCCAACCTGTGATGCTCCCAAAATCTTACCAAATAAATATCCTGGTATTATCAAAAATGAAGTACCAGGAGCAAAGAGCGATACATATTTTTCGTCTTTTGTTATTGCCAAGTCAGGGGTAGCAAATGTGGCAATATCTCGAGAAAATTGTAATGAATGATCTTCAAGCAAAGAATATGTCAGGGCAAATCTCCCTCGATCATTTGATGATTCAAATGGTCCAGTCCGTGTCCATTGTAAAGAGTTCAGGTCATCTGCTGTTGGATTCCCAGGCAACCCTCTTAAACCAAGTAACAATATGGCTGTACTTATGATTACCAAAATTGCAAACAATAATTTTTCGAAAAATATTTTCATAAATTGATCTACACTCTTATTTTTTTAGAAGCAACTCTGTTGATCCTGCCAAATCGCCGTCATATTTTTCAAAGGTATAAGCTTCTGGTATGAGAGGGATTTTATTTTCTGGAAACATCGCTCCGACTTGGGTTCGGTAGACCATAATCAGTTGCCGTTTCCGGTCGCGATTTTTATCCCAAAGCCATACATTATCAGTCTGGCGCGTACCTTGCAAATTATACGGGAAATCTGACCAAATGATAAGCTCCCGGAATGTTTCTTGGCACGCTTTTTGCACAATAATGTGATCCACGTGACCTCCGAGCGCTTGCGGACAAAATACATAATAATCTTTCAATCCAGCGGTAAGCGCACGAAGTTTTTCTTTGATATCATCCGTTATTTCAAAATCATGTATAGAGATTTTTCCACTTCTCGCATGAAAACGATAGGTGGGATACACGGCCGTAAATTCGGCGAGGCACTTTCCCAGAAACCGTCTCCATATTGACGGGTTATTTCGCTTGCGCCATAGAGCATCAGGAAAACCCATATGCGCAACGCGTACACCTAATGACTCGAGAGCCGCGCGATCCTCCGCGCGTCTATCAGAAAAAAGCTCTTGCGCGTTTTTGTACCGGCATTGATTAAGGAATTTTTGTGCGGAAAGCGTACACTTGCCATCCGTGGCTTGTGTAAAAACAGTGGCCACTGTTACGTCAGTTTTCCCAACCAAATAACTCATCAAGTCTCCACAGGAAAGCGCCGCATCGTCCAAATGAGGCGAAATGAAAAAGCAGGGGACGCGATGCTTTATAATGTCTTGAAAAACGATGTTCATCTGGTCGGTAAATTTTTGAGCAGGTTCAGTGGCCGCTGGAGATGCCGGTTCTCTAATATATTTCCGAAGGAGTTCACGATACATTTCCGCAACATTTTCCCACCGATAGCGTGCGGCAAAAGCAAGGCGTTGCTCCTTTATCCCTCTAGTACTTGGCATCAGCGTATGCAGTATCTTGTTACTTAAATCATCAACGCTCAAGGGAGCCACTTTTTGTAACAGTTCGGACGGCAACCATTTGAAACCATCAATATCAAACGTAATGACGGGTAGGCCATAAGCCAAAGCTTCTAGGGCTACCAAGCAAAAAGATTCAAAACGGGAGGGTATGATAACCATTACTGCCTCTTGAAAAAGATTCGCTTTATATTCACCGTCCACGCGTCCCATCAGAGTAATGCGTTCGGCGCAATCCGATTCTGCGATAAGAATTTTCAATTTTTCTACCTCACCATTCGCTCCATCTCCGGCAATCACTAGTGGATAAGGAATATCTTTTGCTATTTTTGAATAGGCTTTTATGAGCAAATCAAGCCCTTTTTGATTGACTTCTATCCGTCCTAAAAACAAAATGTGTTTGGGTGTATGTTCCTCGGTAGTTTCTGGCAACGTTACACCATTCGGGATGATATGAACAGAAGCCCGCGGATTATATCTCTTGATTGTTTTCTGCGTCTCCTTGGAAAGCACGATGAAATCGCGATAAAGTTTCAGCCCGAGGCGTTCAAAGAGAAAAAATGGAATGCGATATTTCCGCCACATATCCATTCCGGGGAGCATATGTACGAGAGCTATCACTGGTCTGAAAGTAAAGAGTGGGAGAAATGCAGGACCTAAAGGTGGAGTTAGATTTTCAATCCAGAGGTCATACGTTTCTGAAATGACATACCAAGGAAGAGAGAGAGCAAAAAGCAACTGGGAAATTTTTGGGCCAAAGAACATAGTGCCGATACGTTTGTATTGAACGCCATCAATAACCTCGGTAGGCAAAGCTCCAAGATAAGTTCCAGTAAGCACAGTTACTTGATAATCCGTCGCGAGGCGACTGGCGACTTCATGAATAGCAATAGCTCCTCCGCCTCCATAGGATGGGTTTTTCCGGTCGTCGTAATTAGAAAAGACAATTTTAACTTTATCTATTGCCATATTTAGGTAAAGATTTAGTAGAGACTACGGTTTCCCATATACCACCCGATTGAGCTTTATCAAAAAAACAA
>JAHFON010000022.1:0-8204 GCA_023261695.1 Candidatus Moraniibacteriota bacterium | reverse complement strand
ACGCGAGGAATCGGTACGCTAAGGAGGTACATAGTTGTCCAGAAGAAATTTTTAGATAGTGCTTGTATGAGTGAGCGTAACTTTATCGTCTTATCGATCGTGTAATAAGCAGATACGAATTTATCGTTGAACGAATGCGTTTGAATGTCATTCGATTTCAAAAATCGCTTCATCTGATGTGTGTAATCGAAAAATGTTTTTGGTAACTGATAGAATACGCGCGCTTTTTCAGCCCACGCGAACATATATTGTGCTTGGGCACAAAAGAGGAAAGAATATGCTTCATCTGCTGACGCGTCAGGAAAACGAAGTCTTGTATAGACGTCTCGGCGGAATGCGCGGATACTTCCCTCAGAAAGATAGAGCGCCGATGCCTCTGGTTGTCTCCGGGCATGTTCCCATATCATAAATCCTGCATAGGCAATTTTTTCAACCACATTTTTAGGCGGAAGCGGTAGGGCATATCCGGAAACATGCATAATTTTTGGACTCTCTATGAGCGGTCGCAATAATTCCTGGAGCACTTTCTTGTGTTCTAAAAGAATATCGGCATCAAGTATCACGACAACGGCCGATTGGGTACGTGCAAATAACTCATTGATGCGAGCTGGCTTTCCAAGTCGTTTTCCATCGGCAAACAGAAGCACGCGCCTATCCTTTTCAGCAATAGCGTGTACGATGTTTTCTGTCTTATCAGTCGATCCGTCAGAAATCACTGCAATTTCTGATATAGAAAAATTGACTTGTTCTTGCTTTTGTAAAGACTCAAGTAGACGCCCAATATTCGAGGCTTCGTTGTGAGCTGGAATTCCGATGGTGATGGTTAGATTTTTTTCCATAGATTTTTCCGTCAAAGTTTTTTTGTAGAAACAGTCGCTTCCCAAAAATCGCTGAATTGGTTTTCTCCATTAAAGAATAGCAATATAAAATCTAAAAATAGATAACAGATAGAATGAAAAGGATGATAGAACACCAGCTTTGATAACATGCGTACACGCAAATATAATGGTCTGGTGAAAATTTTTTGCACATCGTTTTTTGGGAAATAATGTTCGAGAGCTTTTTTGGCGCTACTAACTTTCGCTCTCTCTTTCAGAAAGTCAGAAAATGTTTCGGAACAGCGAAAATAACATACTGCCGATTCTTGAAAAATGGTGGGAATGCCATGAGTACGGCACCACAATAGCGCATAGGAATCCTCCGGTACGGCGTTCGGCCAGCGCATTGTTGTATAAACATTCTGCGTGAACGCCCGCCCCCCCCTCCCCGATGTAATCCAGTCGCGAACACCACGATCATTAATTGAGGCAGTATGATAAATATCAATTTGTGATTTTAAAATATCTCCGAGTGTTGTTTGCCCCGGTAGAGGAGTCGAATTGCCTTGCACGAGTCCTACTTGATCATTCGCAACGATTGGTTCAATAAGATTGGTAAGATAGTTCATATCTCGAGGGTTGGTATCAGCTTCAAGAATGACGACGACATCGGATTTCGCAATTTCAAAAATTAAATTTTGCGCATAAGCTTGACCCATTCTTGATTTATTGGCTATGAAGTGCACGCGATCATTCATTACCGATCGCGCTTCATTTGCAGTGTGATCTGTACTTCCATCGAATACTACATAGACGGCGTCAAGCGTGAAACCGATTTCGTGTTGGCTCAAAATACTTAGAAGCAATTGTTTGATATTTGCTTCTTCGTTATGAGCTGGTATGCCAACTGTCACGGTTGGATAATGTTGCTGACCTACGGATGCGTTTTTTGATCTCATACTATTTTAGTGACTAGCGTTATTTTCACGAAGTTTTTTCGTTGATGAGATCACTTGCCAAATGGCAGTATTCGTATTTTCTGATTTCGACAAAAAGAGAGGAAGTAGTTTAAGGGCAATATTCAAAAGAAAAGCACCTATACCGTAAAATGGATTTTCACGAATGATTTTTAAAAGTCCGCGAATCTTTTCTCGTGTTGGAATCTTGTATTCGGCCTCAATGTCGACTTTGAATTTGTATGGTTCGAAATTATTTTTATTTTGAAAGCGTCGCTCTCTTTTTAGCAGTTCTTTCCATGTTGAAACTTCACGAAAGTAAACACGGGCATCATTGGTGAATATAAATCGTTTGCCACGACTCAAAGCGCTTAGATAAAGGATATCTTGATCACCGATCGTTTCTGGTATAAATTTGAAATTTCGCGTAAAGTCATTTGCCAAGGCAAAGAGGCAACCCTTAACATAAATATTATTTCCGTTTTTGAAATTTTTTCTGGTTTCGTACCACCACGCGTCTTTCGCTACCACTAGTTTCTCTACAAATGTTCTGCCAGGAAGCGGACGAGCGTTGCCTGCCACGACCGCCACTTGAGGATCACGTAAAGGTTCTAGTAATTTTTCAAAAACATAATCATTCGCCAATTCAATATCTCCATCCAACGTGATAAGTATATCGCTTGCGTGCGTTTGGTAAAGAAAATTGAGGCGCGCGCTTTTCCCTATTCGTTTCCCGTCAGAAACGCTCTCTACGCTTGGATGTACTTGAGAAAACTCTTTGACTATTTCTTCAGTTTGATCAGTGCATCCGTCGCAGACGACGATGATTTTTTCAAGGATAAAATTTCCATTTTGTGAAACAATAGAAGCAATAAGTTGAGCGATGTTTTGCCTTTCGTTGTGAGCTGGAATGCCAACTGTCACCGTCAGTTTTTTTGACGGAGAAGTATTGGTTTGTAGAATATCCTTTTTCATAAAACCTTTATGCATTTCTACTTATTTATTTCAGAAATATACGCAAGAAAACTTTCGCTCGTTTTGCCCCAATCAAAATTTCCCGCCCAAACGCGCGACTCATTCTCCATCCCTTCTCGTAACTCTTTGCTTTGAATGATGAGTAATATTTTTTCAGCGAAACCTTTGACGTCGCCGTAGGGGACGAGATACCCGGTATTTGTATCTCGAACAGAATCACGGAGTCCCGGGACATCCGAAGCGATGACGGGCGTGCCGCAGGCGCTCGCTTCTATCGCCACAATTCCCCAGCCTTCCATAAATGAGGGATTGACGAGCATCCAGGCGCTCTGAAGCAGTTCTATTTTCTTTTCATCTGATACCCAACCAACGAATTGGATCTGATCCTCTGATAAATGAAGTTCGCTGGCCAGACGCATCAGATTTTTTTTCTCTTCCCCGTCACCCGCAATAATGAGCTTAGCCTCCGGTCGTTCCGCAAGTACGATACGAAAAGCCTGGATGAGAACATTAACTGACTTATATCCTTTGAGCCTGCCAAGATAGAGAATGGTTGGACATAGCGTTTTAGACGAAAGCACTGAAGAAAACTCCTGACGATCAATGCCCGGATGGACAACGAGAATACCCGCCTTCCCCAGACCGATAGTCTCCATTTCTTCTTTACTTGATTCCGAAACCGTAATGAATTTTACATTGCGATAGACAAGCGGCATCAGATCTTTTTCCAGCGTGCTGGCTAGCCAAGCTAACGGCTTAGACAAGGAATGAAAAAACACATTTTGATGGACGTGATGCATCAGACAAAAAATCGGTTTTCGCACATAGAGCGGGGTAAAAAACGGGATGCCATTTTCGCAGTCAACGATCACATCATAATTTCCACGGAAACGAAACATATAGTACAAAACAGCCCAAGCATACACGAGATGAAATCCTCCGCGACGGACAATATCCACGCCATCAATTATTTCATGTCGGGCTTGTTTTCCGTCACTTCCGCTGAAAATCGCAACATGGTGGCCTTCCCGTACCCAGCGTTTAGCTATCTCATGAACGTACACTTCCGCCCCTCCGGCGAAGGAGTGTTTGGTATCGCGCCAATTGAAAATGAGAATGCGTTTCCCCGCAAATGACAGAGGCTCTGGTTTGGGGAGGCCATTGACGAATATACCGAACAAATCTCGGAAACCTCTACGAACGAAACGTAATTTGTGATAAAAAAGATGGAGGGACTGGATGCTGACCCACCCCACGACACTCACCATGAGTACCACCCGAACAATATCATCAACCGATTTGTGGGAAGTCATAATGCCGCCCACTAATCCAAGCGAGAGAAGAAAACTCACCACGGAAAAAGAGTAATGGTGTTTGGCTAGATGGTAAGAAACCATCACTCCTGTCAGCGTGAAAAGGGCGAGCGCACCCGTATACGGCAGGAGCCAGCCGAGAATAGCTGTCGCCTTGTCTCCGAACAGAAACGGGATAGTGTACGAGCCGAAGACTCCCAGAATGATGACTCCGCACAGCACGATAGCAAAAACTAGGGCATAAATAAAAGAAAATATCTTTTCAGTTTTGAGTTTCAATCCTTCGCGCCGACTGACAAAGGTGATTGTGAAAGCATCGGGAAGCGACCCGAGAAAAAAGATCATTTTACCCACCAGCGCCAAGAGGGCATATTGTCCAGCTTGTACCGGAGTTAAGTAATGATTCACGAGCAGAATATCCACGCTCAAGAAAGTGACGGATGAAAGATTGGAAAGAAGAATGGCGGAAAAAAATGGCTTTGGAAAAACTTCCGGTTTTGCCCGATTGCGGACGAAATGTTCCCGAGCCAACCAAGAAGCGATGCCAAAGGCCAGTCCGGCTGTCGCCGCAATGGAAAGCGGAATAACAAGATAGACCCAAGTTGAAAATCCGAACCAGATAAAGATGGCCGCCAAGACAAGCTTGACTAATGATTCACCGACATAGAGTCCGGCCACTGCCATAAAGTGATAACTTCCCTGAAGAAAACCGCGATATCCGGCGGCGATGACACTGAACGCAAAGACGGGCGTGAAGAAGATCAAGGTATGGATATTCGTTATACGGAAAAAATGGGAAAGAAAAGGTGTCAGAAGCAACCAAACAGCGGAAAGAAAGAGAGAGATCTGTATAGCCTGACGAAGTGATTTCCGAAGAAACGCCACGGCATGAGCCGGACTCTCGGCTGTCACGAGATAGGCCGTCCTATGATTGATCGTGGCTGAAAAAGCGCCGACTACCACGATGACCAAAAACC
The DNA here is from genome assembly GCA_023261695.1 of Candidatus Moraniibacteriota bacterium. GTDB lineage: Bacteria > Patescibacteriota > Minisyncoccia > Moranbacterales > UBA1568 > UBA1568. Next base: position 3,165 of record JAHFON010000022.1, on the reverse strand, counting down.
AGAGGGTATTGATGAGTGTCACGAGTGAAAGTTCTTCAAAGGAAAGCATCCGACCCAAAAAAGCGTTGAAAAGAAAGTTGAGAAAATTGGAGAAAACCAAGGCTCCCATAAAAAACCCTTTACTGGAAAAAAGAAAATTCCAAAGTGTCGCCGGAACCATTGTCTTGATACGCGTGAGAGTTTTGTTCCTGTGAAAAGTAAAATGATATGTCTGATGTGTAAGTGGCACCGCATCTAAAGAAGCGAAGGCGCTTTCCAATGGTTTTTGGTTGGTATGTAGGCCATGATGTGTCTTTTGCCAATAATGCGGTTTGACAAGCAATTCATAAAGCGCGATGAGAGCCGCCGTACTTATCATGACCCAATAGAATGGCACTAAAAAGACATATTTGATCACCGAATAATGTTCGCGTTTCACCGCGCCGATCATATAGTAGTAAAGGTAAAGAAAGTTTCCGAATATCAGCGAGGCGACGGCTATATAGAAAATGGCAGGGGGATAGAGCTTTTCTATAGTCGGTCCCACAAAAGCGTAGAGCAGAAAATACGAGAGCGTCATTGTCCACAAGAAAGGATTGATGAACATAAAAGCAATTTTTCCGCCCACTACTAGTTGGAAAATAAGCGCGTGCCAGCCGTTTTCCCGGAAAAATTGTACAGGATGGCGCATATGCACGAGATAAGTTTGCATATATCCCTTGATCCAGCGCGAACGCTGGCGCAGCCAGTTTTTGATATCGCTGTTAGCTTCTTCCAGAGTTACGGAATCAATAATGGCCGTCCGATAGCCGCGTTTGAAAATGCGCACGCCCAAATCGCAGTCTTCTGTTACGTTGAAAGGGTCCCAGCCTTCCAACTCCAGAAGATCTTGCGTGCGGAAATGATTACTGGTGCCTCCTAGAGGAATGGATGTGTTGATGGATTGCAGACCGGGCAACACGACATCAAACCACAGAGAATATTCCGCGGTAAAAAGTTTGGTTAAGAGGTTTTGGTGCGGATTGAAATAATTTAATTTGGCTTGCAGACAACGCACAGACGGACCAGCTTTTTGAAATCCCAAGAATGCTTTTTTGAGTTGCAGCGGATCCGGAATGTCTTCAGCGTCGTAGATGACTATATATTCGCCGGACGCGAACGACAATCCGTAATTGCATGCCTTGGGTTTTGTTTTAGGCATTGAATGAGGAACTATCACTATTTTTATATAACTCGGTAAATCCATTGCTTGCGCCGCCGCGATGGTTTCTTGGTCGTTTTCTTCCAGCAGAAGCAGAACGTCCAGTTTTTCTTTAGGCCAGTCTAGTTTTTCTATGGCACCCACAAAAGCTGGAAGCATTTGTGCTTCCTTGTAGAGAGGGCAGAGTACCGAGTACATTGGGAGAGTACTATCATTGATGGAGCGCAGTTCTTCTAGTGAACTTTCAATTTCTGGAGGTTTTTTAAGACTCTTCATCACGAGAAAAAGATTGAAAAGAGCGTCTCCAAGATAAAATACAGAGAGAAATACCACGATAATAATGCCCGTTGCCAACGGATTAACAAAAAAACCCGCGACAATAATTACCGCCAAGCCAATGATTAAATGTTTTTGCCACGTCGCGAAAGTATGGAGCGCTGAAGAATGGTGATGCAGTGTCGTGTGCGTAATAAACCGCTGACCAAAATGAGCTACTCCGGCGCCTCTCATTTTTTCTTCTGTTTGGTGAATGAGTAACGGCGCTCGGCGCTTGAACCTCATCTTTAGCGCGTTCCAGCCGATTTCAAAAGTTGCCCGAAAGACGTTAAGTTTGGATTGTCCGAAGCGGCGCTCGGCAAAAAGAATAGGGAAATTTCCGATAACGTAGCCGTAGTTTCTGGCATTCAAGAGAAACTCCAAATCAAATGCCCACGGCGAAGGATCAACTGTAACTTCTTTGAGAATACGGGTTTTGAACAATTTAAGTCCCGCTTGGGTGTCCACGTCCAAATTGTGAAGTAATCGCGAAAAGAAAAAATGAAACACGCGGCTGATTAAGGCGCGATGCCACGCTGTTTCCGGAGAGAGCCTGCGGTCCGCCACAATGATATCAAAGCCGTGGTGAAGTTTATCCAGCATCCCGGGCAATGCTTCTGGCGGGTATTGGAGGTCTGCGTCAATAAACGCGACGCGATCGTATTTGGCATACGAAAATCCTTCAAGCAAAGATTGCGCTTTGCCGCGCGCGCCCTGTTTTGCAAACACCCGCAGGGGATACTGATTAACTAGCGCGTTTAATTTTTCCAGTGTGCCGTCCGTTGAGTGATCGTCTATGATAATCACCTCATACAAAACTCCCGCTCCGGAAAGCGATTGATCCAAACGCCGGATAAGTTCTTGTACGTTTCCCTCTTCATTCAGAGTCGGGACAACAACCGTCAGTGTATCGTTTCGCATCGCTTTGCCTTAAACATTCATTCACCAATTTCTTTGATTTTGCTTTTTTTGTTCCTTTCTCTGTTATCTAACAAATGACACTACATTAAATCTTATTTAGGAAAATTTGTCAAATGCAGAAAATGATGAAATGTTCATTATTTTCCACATTCAAATTTTTGAAGAGGGGTAAAAATGATTTTTTGGCTTGACTGAAGTATTTTTTGGGTGTATAATAGGCAGGTAAATATGTGAAAACGGGTGTCGCCTCGGTAGTTTCAGAGAGAAACAACGGGGCAATCCCGTTTTTTGTTTTTTGCTTTATACAAGCCAAATATGCGAAATAAACAGACAAATATCACTGCCAAGATACGCGTTACGCTATCACTTTTCATAGCAATAGTTGCGTTCTTTGGCGTATCCATTTCTGGTGCTTCCGCCGGTACCATAGCGCCTTCCGATGTCATCGCGCTGGCCAATAGCGCGCGCGCCAAAGACTACCTGCCGCTCCTTACGGAGAACGACAAACTGGCCGCGGCCGCCCGAGACAAAGCTGGCGATATGTTGAAAAAAGATTATTTCTCTCACACGTCGCCGGATGGTGTTACGCCTTGGCACTGGATTGCACAGGCCGGGTATCAGTACAAGGCCGCCGGTGAAAATCTGGCTATCAATTTTGACACCGCGAAAGAGCAACACGGCGCGTGGATGAAAAGCGCCACGCATCGCGCCAACATTCTAAACGCGCAGTATCGAGAAATCGGTGTGGC
>JAHFON010000021.1 GCA_023261695.1 Candidatus Moraniibacteriota bacterium | reverse complement strand
TTTTCTCTTTTGTGGGTTTTTTACTGGCGCTGTAACGTCCCGGTTGGATATTTCTTTTCTTGATCGGAATGTTGCCTTATGAGATCGTCAACATTGCTCCGGAAAATTTGGGCGTAATGATCCGGCCTTATCAATGGCTATTGGTTTTGGTCACGTTAGCTTTGCTTGCGCGTTTTGCGTTAAAACGTTTTCCTATGCAGAAATTTATGCCCAATGTTTGGGATGGGTTATTGATTATCTTTGGCGCAAGCTCGTTTTTTTCCGCGCTCGCCAGTGCCGACCGTCAAACGGCCTTGAAATTCAGCATGATTCTTTTTTCTTTCATACTTCTTTATTTTCTCTGCCGTGTTTTCGTGCGCAATTTGGATGACGCGCGTATGCTTCTGCCGTTTTTGTTTTCCTCTTTTTTAGTGATTGCCTGTTATGCTATTTTGCAAAACATTTTATTTCTGGGCGATTTAAAAAGTTTAGAAGTGATGGCCGGCCGGCCCAACGCCACTTTCGCGGAAGCCGATTGGCTGGGCGGTTATCTGGCAATTATGCTGGTTGCTGTCAGCGCCTTGAGCGTTTCTCCGCCGTTTATTGACAGATACTCTCCATTCAAATTGGAGCGGCGGGTTTTTTCAGTGCTAATGTTTTTGGGTTTTATCGCGCTAATTATCAGTGTCAGTCGAAGCGCATGGCTTTCGGTATTCGCCGGCATAGCAAGCGTTTTTTTCTTGGGTTTTTTGAAAACACAAGCGAACAGAGAAACTGGTATAGCCATATTGCGCGTGATAGCACCGCTTTTGCTGGCATTATCGGCAGTGTATCTGTTGCACTTAACCACGTTTGATATATTTGATCGAGGACAGAGCGTCACATCTGGCAAACAAAAAATCACTATCGCCTGCGCGCGAGTTGTCGCACTGCCGGAAACCATTAGTGACGTGGCAGAATTGGCAAACTATGATTGTGAACACATTCGTTTAGAAGATATCGCGGCCAAAGAAACTGCCGGAGCGTACGTGACCGAAATCTGGCGCGCCGATCCCAACGTAAATACGCGCTGGAATATATACAAAAAAGTGACTGGCGTTCTGAAAGAACATTGGTTTTTCGGCATAGGCTTTGGAATGATTGCGGATCATTTGGGCACGGATGGGCGGGGAGCGGGACTGAACGCGAGCAATCTATTTTTGGAAGCGTGGCTGGGTTCCGGTATTGTCGGATTTTTAGCTTTCGCGATTTTTTGGTTCGGACTCGGTTGGAGGTGGCTGTCTTTGGGTTTTCAAAAACATTCCTCTCCGGCTATCGCGTTGGGTTCCGCGTGGATCGCTGTGACGGTGTTTAATCTTTTTAATTCCGGATTGTTTCTCGGCTGGTTTTTCGTAATGCTGGCGTTTTTCTTGATGGCTTATCAAAATGATGAATTGAGTGATTCCGTATGATCGAGATTCCGAAAACCATCGCTATTGATATTCGCTTGCTGGGAAAAAAACGTACCGGCGATGAAATGGTTTTTTTTCATCTGACGAAAGAAGTTTTAAAATTGGATCAAGAAAATCAATACGCGCTCTTGACCGATGAAACCGAAGCAGAAAAAATAAAAACGCTCTCCGCGCGCTTGGAATGCGCGAGACAAGAAAACGTCAAAATAGTTTCTCTGCTGTCCGGGAACCGTTTTATGTGGAATATCTGGACGCTTCCCAGGTATCTTTTTCTCAACAAAACAGACGTCCTCCACACGCAATATATTTTACCGCTCATTTGGCCGCGCCGGACTAAAATAGTCACGCATATTCACGATGTTTCTTTTCGCGCGTATCCGGAACTGATCGGCTGGTCTGACCGTTTGTTTTTATCGCTTCTGATTCCGCGCTCGCTTAGCAGGGCCGCGCGCGTCATTGCTCCGTCACAATTTACCAAAGATGAAATTGTCAAATATTACGGGATAAACAGAGAAAAAGTAGCGGTGATTCCTAACGCGGTAGGGGAAGAATTTCTGGAAGAGCTTGCGGAAAATCCAACAGATGACCGAACATTGAAAGAAAAATACCATTTGCCGGAAAAGTTTATTCTTTATGTCGGCACTTTGCAGCCGCGCAAAAACATTCCTTTTTTGATAGAGGCTTTCGCGAAATTGCGAACGCATCTGCGTGAATATGATGCTGGCGCGGTAGATATAAAGTTAGTGCTGGTCGGCAATCGCTCTGGCCATCATACTGATAAACGTATCTGGGAAAGTATCGCTAAACACAATCTCGGGAACTCGGTGATTTTTCCGGGATTTATTGATCAGAATGATTTACCGCGTGTCATACGACTAGCTGAAAGTTTCGTATACCCCTCTTTATATGAAGGCTTCGGCATCCCGCTTCTGGAGGCAATGAGCCAAGACGTGCCGATAGCCGCCGCGGACATACCAAGTCTGCGGGAAACAGCTTATAACGCGGCTATTTATTTTGATCCGGAGAATGTTGCTAATTGCGAAGAGAAATTGTATACTCTCATTGTTAATCAAAAGCAGAAAGAGACACTGATACAGCAAGGAAGAGAACGCGTGCGTCTTTTTTCGTGGCAGGAAAGCGCCGACAAGCTCTTGCGCGATGTCTATAATCCATTGTTAAAATCCTAAAATATGCATTTCTACCCTGAAAAAAAATGGTTGCGCGTGACTTTATTTTTCGTCGTGCTGATTGCGATTGCCGGCGGCATCTTCGCGTGGAAAGCCAATTTTGTCTTGGACAAAATTACTCAAGGGAGAGCTAATGTCCTAAAAAGCCTTATCAAGTCACTGCCCGGCGCGGACAAAACTCTTTCCGGCGAACAAAACGGGAGAGTGAATATCTTACTTCTCGGAATGCGGGGAGAAAATATGACGGGCGGCGGTTTGTTGGCCGACACCATTATGGTACTTTCTCTGCACCCGAAACAAAACGATCAAGATGCGACCAGAGCTTCGCTCATTTCCATTCCGCGCGATACGTATGTAAAAGTGCCGGGCCGCGATGAGCAACGCAAGATCAACGCGGTCTACGCGCTCGGCGAGGAACGCGCTTTGCATAAGGGGGGTATGGAGGATATGCGCGCGATAGTCGGAGAAATTTCCGGGCTGGATATTCCTTATGCAATCACCATCAATTTTCAAGGATTTAAGGATTTAGTAAACGCCGTCGGTGGTGTGACGGTACATCTGGAACAGCCATTTGAAGAGGGGCTCCAGTTTCGCGGTATCAAACAGCGTTGCGATTTGGTAAAATACACGGTTCTTTCCGGAGACTATGAAGAAAAGCGCATCCGGCGAAAAAATGGTACCTACTATCTCAATCCAAAGCGCTACCCGCTCTGTTTTGAAAAGATGACGGCGGCCGCCATCTCCGAGCTGGAATGTAACGGTGATTTCAAGTTGCCAGCCGGAGAAAATTTGCTGGATGGAGAAAAGGCTCTCTGTTACGCGCGCGCGCGTTATGCTTCAAGCGATTTCGACCGCGCCAGACGCCAACAGGAAGTCATCAAACTGATTAAAGAGAAAGCGTTTTCTTTAGGAACGCTAACAGACTTTTCCAAAATCAGCGCTATGCTGGATAGTCTCGGCAATAATGTCAGCACGAATCTGGAAGCCTGGGAAATGAAACGGCTTTTTGATCTTTATCAGAAAGCTGGAGATACCGGCAATATCAATCAAAAAGTGCTGGAAAATTCCGAGGAAGGTTTGCTCTATAATCCGCCCGAAACCAAAGAAACCGGTTATATCCTGCTTCCGATTGGCGACAATTACGATCGGATTCGCGAACTTTTCAAAAACTCGCTCAATCCATAAAAGCGCGGGTAATGTCCACCAAAGAACTGACTATCGCCATTAACGGCTACAAAAGTCCGGAATTGCTTCGCTTGTGTTTGCAATCCGTTTTTAGGCATATCAACCAAAATGAGATTGATTATGAAGTACTGGTGACGGATAGCGCGACGGAAGAAAACACGGAGATGCTGATGCGGGAGGAATTTCCCACAGTCAGATTTTTTCCGTTTCGGGAAAACACCGGCTTCAAAACAATGGTCAATACTTCTCTCCAAGAAGCCCGCGGTCAATATATTTTTCTCATCAACAGCGATATCATCCTGACTCAATTTGTTGTTTCCAAGATGCTGAACTTTCTGAAAACGCATCCAGATATCGGTATCTTGAGTCCGAAACAACTTAATTTTAACGGAACACTGCAGCCAAGTTGTTTTCATTTTTATCGTCCGCTCACGATTCTCTATCGGCGCACTTGGTTCGGAAAGTTTTCTTTTGCCAGGCATCATTTGAATTGGTTTGTGATGACGGACTATGACAAACTGGAGCCGCGCGCTGTTGACTGGGTAATGGGTTCGGCGATGTTCGTAACCAAAAAAGCTGTTGAGCGCGTCGGAATGATGGACCAGCGTTTTTTTATGTATATGGAGGACGTGGATTGGTGTCGGCGTTTCTGGGAACAAGGATTCAAGGTGGTCTATTATCCGGAAGTATTCGTATATCATTATCACGGCAAAGGCAGCGCCAAGGGCGGTTTGTTCGGCTCGCTTTTTTTCAATCCTCTGACATGGTATCATATCAAAAGCGCGGCACAGTATTTTTGGAAATATTGGGGCAAGTCTCTGCCGCACATAGAAAACGTGTAAGCCTTATATAGGAATAGAATGATGGAAAATTTTTCTCTACCGCCAGAACAAAACAATCCATCAGAAAAAGCCCGTCAATCTGAACGCGGCTACAAACTTTTCAAAAAGGCGTTCGTTTTTTTCTTGGTGCTTTTTTTGATCGGCGCGGCTTTTTGGTCAGGATACGAACGTGGGAAAAACTCCGCTTCCTTGGCTACGCAGACTGAAAGCGCTTTGTCGCCAGACGAGGCGATTGTTTTGAATAAAAATAGCCAGGATAAGACTATTGATTTTGGGCTGTTCTGGAAAGTCTGGGGAATTCTCAAAGACAAATATGTAGACAGAGGAAATTTGGATGCTCATAAATTACTCTACGGAGCCATAGACGGTATGTTATCCGCTACCGGCGATCCGTATACGACGTTTTTTGATCCGCAGGAAAACAAAGAATTTCAGGAAGATATTTCCGGAACTTTTGACGGCATCGGAGCTGAAATGGGCATTAAAAATGAAATTCTCACCATTATCGCTCCATTGGAAGGGATGCCGGCGGAAAAGGCCGGTTTGATGGCTGGAGACAAGGTACTCAAGATCAATAATCAAAGCACGGTAAATATGTCTCTGGAAGAAGCCGTCAGCAAGATCCGCGGACCCAAAGGCACAGAAGTAACATTGACGATTTTCCGCAATGGCGATGAAGAATCCCGTGATATCACCATCAAACGCGATGTGATTTTCGTGAAGAGCGTGCGATTTGAAATGAAAGACAATATAGCCTATATCCGCGTCAGCCGTTTCGGCGACGATACGGAAAAAGGATTCCGAGAGGCTGTGCAACAAACGCTGAACAAAAAAGTAAGCGGACTGATTATTGATCTGCGCAATAATCCCGGCGGCTTCTTGGAGACGGCTGTTGATATGGCCGGCTTGATGTTATCTTCTGGAAAAACAGTGGTGGTGGAAGAAAGCGGAACCGGGCAACGCAAAGAAACTCTGGCGCGCGGAGACGATGCGCCGCTGGCTAAATTGCCAACTGTGATACTTATCAACGAAGGTAGCGCCAGCGCGTCTGAAATTTTAGCCGGGGCGCTCCGTGACAATCGCAAGGACGTAACCCTCGTGGGGAAAAAATCTTTTGGCAAAGGATCGGTGCAAGAGCTGATTCCCGTGGATCACAATATGTCCGTAAAAATTACCGTGGCGCGCTGGCTCACACCCGCCGGCCATCAGATCAACACTCTGGGTATTACTCCGGACGTGGAAGTGAATCTCACGCGCGACGATTTGGACAACAAGCGTGATCCGCAACTGGACAAAGCGCTGGAAATCCTGAAAACAAAAATGTAAAGTCGTGAAGTCAGTGGCTCAACTCTTGCTAAACTGCGCTATGTCTGCTACTCTATGATGAGTAATTATTGAGATAAATATACGCGCTATGAAAAAAATAGATGTCAAGCCGCTGGGAGAAAATATACTTATTCATCCGGAAAAACCGGAACAGAAAACCGCTGCCGGTATTTATCTGCCGGATACCGCCAGTCAGGAGCGTTCTCAAATCGGCAAAGTGATGGCGATAGGAGAGAGTGATAAAATTAAAGTTAAAACCGGCCAAAAAGTTATCTTCAAGCGCTACGGCGGCGAGGAGATAAAAATTGAAGGAGAGGAATACCTGATTGCCAATTACAAAGATATTCTCGCTGTCATCAAATAGAAAAAAATAAAACCACCTCCCGCAAAAAACGGGAGGTGGTTTTTTATGGTTCAAGAGATAAACCGGATTCAGCGGACAAATAATTTCCATTAAGCGAGCGGGCGGAAAAAACGCCTAAATCAGACAAATGTACGCCCCCATGAAAAGACACAAGGTCATTTTCGCCGTACACGATAATTTGTTTGCCGGCCGGAATTTCTCCAAAACGTTTTTCCAACTGGTCCAGGGGGATATTGACCGCGCCTTTTAAGTGTTTATTCTTGAAATTATTTTCTGTTTGCACATCCAATAAAAAGATATTCTGATTGTTTTGTCCTAACAATTTTTTGTATTCCTCCACTTTGATATAAATAACTTTGGATTGATCAATGAAAGAATTTGGATCACCGGCAGAAATAATCGGGGCATTGAGAGATTGCCAGCCCTCAATTCCGCCCTTGAGAAAAAAGTACGCGAAAGATTTTTGGTTCATTATATTTTTGGCCGCTTCAAACACTCTCGGATCGTTTTCAGAAAAAACAATCACGACAGCTTCATCTTTGGCCGGAGAAAAATTTTCCAGAGAGCCTATAGGAAAATTAAGCGAGTGCGGAAGATGAGCGGTTTGGAAAAGTTCTTCATTACGCACGTCCAGCAAAGCCACAGCATCGCCGTTTTGGATTTTTTTTAATAGAACACCCGGCTCCATAAGAGGCACGCCTGATTTTTTATCCACTAGAGCCGGCGCGGAAGATTGAATAGAATCCTTTTTATTAAAAAAAATATTTTTGCCGACAAAATACACGCTGACTAAAATGATAAGCGCGCCGCCCACCAACAGGGCTTTTTTATCTCGCGCGTTTTCCGAATACGAATGCGTCATAATAAACAATTTGATTATCGCAGGAAGCCGCCTATGATTTCTCGATTGCCGAGCAAAAATTCCGCGATTGGAAGTTTGGTCTTGCCTTCCAATTGCACTTCTTCCAAGAAAATCACGCCGGCGCCGGTTTGCACGCCAATTTTTTCTCCCAATTCAAACACTTGTCCGATCTGATGAGGCGTTTGCGGAGAATGTTTTTGATACGAAATACGATGCAATTTCAAACGCAAAAGTTCATTGTCTTTTTTCCAAAAAGCGAAAATCCCCGGCCATAAGAAAAGCGCGCGATACCGGTTATAAATACTCTCCGCCTCGTCAGTCCAGACGATATGGCCGTCTTCGCGCTCTATAAGCTGACAGAGAGTGGCTTGCGCGTCATTTTGAGGCACAGGAGTAATTTTACGTTCCACCCAAAGCGGCAAGGTTTGTAGCAGTAAATTTTTACCTTCTTCAGTCAGGCGAAACAGCAGATCATTTCTAGTTTCATCCGGCCCGATAGCGATTTTCTTTTGAGCCAAGATGTCGCCGGTATCCATACCCGCGTCCATCAGCATAATGGTTACGCCGCTTTCAGCGACACCGGCCAACAGAACGTTTTGAACAGGGGAGGCGCCGCGCCATTTGGGAAGCAATGAGGCGTGCACATTGATACAGCCAAAGCCGGGGATGCGGAGAATTTCTGGCGGCAGAATTTTTCCGTAAGCGGCCACTATGATCAAATCGGGTTTCAGGTTTTTAATTTTTTTAATCATTTCCTGGTCCAATTTGGCCGGTTGTTCTATCGGCAGATTGTATGCCAGCGCTTTTTGTTTGACAGCGCTTGCCGTCATTTTCTGTTCGCGGCCAGCCGGACTGTCCGGTTTGGTCACGACGCAAACAATGGTATATTTTTTCTCTACCAGTCCAGCCAGAATCTCGGCCGCTAGTGGCGGAGTTCCCATAAAAATAACGCGTATTTTGGGTGTTTTAGAAATCATAACGCTTTTCTTTTCAAGAAAATGTTTTTCCTTTGCTGTTTTTTATAACGATCGACGATCAGAATCCCATCCAGATGATCCACTTCGTGCTGAATCACAACCGCCAGCAGTTTCGTCGCACGCATTTTTTTCGGCAAGCCTTTTTCATTTTGATAGCGCACGGTTACTTCTTCTGAACGCAAAATGGGGAAAAAATCACCCGGTAAACTCAAACAGCCTTCCTCACAGATTGTTTTTTCTTGCGAATACAATGTGATTTCTGGATTGATGAGGTAAAATATTTTGCCGTCCACTTCGGCCACGGCCAACCTGATGGATTTGCCGATCTGCGGAGCGGCTAAACCGACTCCGCCGGCTTGACGCATCGTTTCAACCATTTCCTGAAGAAGCGTTTGAATTTCTTGGGTCAGACAGTTCTTTACCGGCTCGGTTTTTTTGAGCAGTATGGCTGTTTTGGCGCCGGTTACAAGTGACAACATAAGTTGTTTCAAAAAAATGAGATGGGATCAACATCAATGACGCATAAGGCGCTGTTTTTTTGAAGAAACATCCGGATATTTTCAGCCAAAGGTTTTTCCGAAGGAATGCGCAACAACAGAGAATTTCTAAATATCTTTTGAGTAAATTTGCTTCGGATCGGTTGGGGAGAGCTCAAACGGTACCTTATGTCGCCTTTGGGAAAAAGTTTTTTCAGAGATTTGTACAACGCCTGAACTGTTTCTTCGGATTTTTCTTGGGTTTTTTCCTGACAAACAATGGAAATCAGACGAGAAAACGGTGGGTAGAAAAGACTTTCGCGTTCTGTGAGCATTTGCTCCGAAAACTCTTGCGAATCCAGATGAGATATCTTTTGAAAAAAAGCGTTTTCCGGATGGAACGTCTGAAGAATAACCCTGGATTGTTTAACCGCTCTTTCAAGAATATGGAAGAGTTTTTCATCTGATCTGAAATCGGGAAGTGCTAGCAAACTGTCCGCGTCAATCATACCAATCAAAGCCAGTTTCGGCAAGGTGGGACCTTTCAATATCATTTGGGTGCCGATCAGAATATCCACGCCATCCGAGCTGACTTTTTCATATAACCGCCTTGCATCCTGCAGTGTGCGTATCGTTGATCCGTCGGCGCGCAAAACTCTGGCGGAAGGAAATATTTTCAGCGCTTCTTTCTCGACTTTCTCCGCTCCCAATCCGATATGTCTGAAAGAGAGATGCCCGCACTGCGGACAATTGGGAAAGGAACCGGTTTTATAGCCGCAAGACAGACAACGAAAAGACCCGTCTTTGGTACCAGTCAATGTATGTCCCGATTTAGGGCAACGAAAAACATTTTTGCAATTCTCGCACACGGAAAAAGCGTTCATTCCTTGGCGATGGATGTAGATCAAAATCTGTTTTTTCTTGCCCAGCGTCTCGCGAATGGCGTCAATGAGTGTCTGTGAAAACGGAGAGTAATTTTTTTTGAAACGCTCCAAACGCAAATTGACGATTTCAACGCTTCTGCCAAACGCAGACACGGAAGAGAGAGGAACAAGCGGGACACAATGTTTCTTTTGAAGATGATAACGAGTCTCCCAACTGGGCGTGCCGGATACCAAAAGAAATTTCGCGTTATGCAACATAGCCAGGTATTCCGCCACGCGTTTACTATGGTAGCGCGGACTCATATCCCATTGTTTGTAACTTTCGTCTTGTTCTTCCAAAAGAGCCACCAGTCCGAGATTTTTGAATGGCGCGAAAAGTCCCTGGCGCGTGGAGAGAATAATGCCGGCTTCGCCCCTGCGGATCTTCTCCCAGATTTCAAAATATTGGCCGGGTGACAATTGGCTGGAGAGCGTGACTATTTTTTCCGGAGAAAAATACCGCGAAAAGGACGCTTCCAATTCCGGCAGAAGCGTCGTCTCCGGAACCAAAAAAAGCGCTTGCTGTTTTTGGAAAAATATTTTTTTCGCCAGATGAGCTAAAATCCTATGAGGCTCCGCTATCGCAGACGCGTCCATAAACAACGTCGAGTTTTTTGGAGAAGCGGCAAATGATTTGAGGATGTCTGTTTCTGTTTTGAGCGCCCGTAATTTTTTGATGGCTGGTAAAACAAGCTTACGACCATTTTTTCTCGCTTTAGCGCGGCGCGGCAGAAAATGTTTGAGTGTTTTACCAAGCGGCGTAAAATATTCTTCGCTTATGTATTTAGCTAACTCTAGTTGTTTTTGAGTGAGAAATTTCTCTTCAATAGTTTGATTGACAAACTTCATCCAAGCCGGCGCCTTGCCTGGCAGGGGAGAACAATCAAACACCACTCCTTGTATAACGCGCTTTCCAAAAGGTATGGATACGTAAGAACCCGCGGCTATCTGCGAAAAAGACAGATAACTGAAAAACGGCGCGCGATTGAGCGGCAGTACGATGAGAGGAGCGACTTCCAGGCGGTATAACTTGGCTGATTTCATATATCCATTCTAAACCTACGGCGCGATAAAGTACATCGCGCCAAGAATCTTGATTGTTGGCCTTATTCAGGCTAAACTGACTCTATAAATATGAAAATATTGGGCGTACCCATAGAAACTCTTTCGCGCCAAGAAATCCTCGCGCGTGTTTCAATGTTTCTGGACGAGTCAAAATTTCATCAGATCGTAACCGTCAATCCGGAATTTTTACTGGAAGCCGAAAAAAACCAGGGGTTCAGGCAAGTTTTGCTTGAGGCGGATCTCCGTATCGCAGACGGCTTCGGTATCGTACTGGCCGGCTGGTTGCAAGGCGAGTGCGTACACCGTTTTCCCGGAACTGATCTTATGGAAGAAATTTTGCACGTAGCGGAACAGAAAAAATTAAGCGTTTTTCTAGCCGTGAATAAAAATGGTTTAAGTTCTTTTGAGGAAACGAGAGTGGCGATATTGAAAAAGTATCCTGAATTATGCATTGACGGCAATGAATATGATTTAAGAATCAACAACCCCTCAATTCTCAATTCTCAATTCTCAATTTTTTTCTGCAATTTCGGCGCTCCCGCGCAAGAGTTTTTCCTTGCCAACTTAAAAAATAATTCCGGTAACGCGCGTTTGGCAATGGGAGTGGGCGGCTCTTTTGATTATCTGACCGGCAAGCAAAAACGCGCTCCAAAGTGGCTTGGCTCCATCGGCCTTGAATGGTTCTGGCGTCTTTTGTCACAGCCGCGCAGATTTCCGCGTATCTGGAAAGCAAGCGTCGTTTTCCCTTTTCGGGTGTTTTTCGCTACAATAAAGAAATAAATAAGAATATGTCTCACATTCGTGTCAGATTCGCGCCATCGCCCACCGGTTACTTGCATATCGGAGGTTTGCGGACCGCGCTTTATAATTATCTTTTTGCCAAAAAAAACGGCGGGAAGTTTATTTTACGCATTGAAGATACTGATCAAAAGCGTTTTGTTACGGGCGCGATAGAAAGTCTGGTACGCGTGATGGAAACAATGAGCCTCGTTCCAGATGAAGGTGTGTTCTTAGGTGGCGGCAAGCCCATCCAAAAAGGGGATAAGGGCCCGTATATTCAGAGCGAGCGCTTGGATTTATATAAAAAATACGCCGAGGAATTACTGGCAAATAGAAAAGCTTATCGTTGTTTTTGTTCGCCGGAGAGTTTGGAAGCATTAAGAGCAGAACAAACCGCGAACAAACAAGCGCCGAGATACGACAAGCGTTGTTTTACTCTTACGCCGGATGAAATCGAAAGAAAAATGGCGGCTGGGGAACAGTATGTACTTCGTCTTAATGTTGATATCGCAAGAGGCGATGTCATCTTCAATGATCTCGTGCGAGGAGAAGTCAAAATCAACGCGAAAGATATTGATGATCAGGTACTGATGAAGTCCGACGGTTTTCCGACATATCATTTGGCCAACGTGGTAGATGATCATCTGATGGAAATTACGCATATCATTCGCGGTGAAGAATGGTTGCCTTCCACGCCCAAGCATATTCTGCTCTATGAAGCCTTCGGTTGGGAGATGCCGGAGTTCGCGCATATTCCGCTTCTTCTCAATCCGGACAAGAGCAAGCTTTCCAAACGTCAGGGCGATGTTTCGGTGGAAGATTATCTCAAAAAAGGGTATTTGAAAGAAGCGCTGATTAATTTCATCGCGCTCCTCGGTTGGAATCCGGGGCAAGGTAGTACGCAAGAAATTTTTTCTTTGGAAGAGCTTATACAAACATTTGATCTCAAAAACGTCCACAAAGCCGGCGCCGTTTTTGATCTGCAAAAACTGAATTGGATGAACGCGGAATATATCAAGAAACTTTCTGTTGATGATTTGTATTTAGCCGCCTTATCAGGAAACTTTTTAAAAAAACCTCTCATCAAAAACGCGCCGAGTACTGCGCAAACTCCGGAATATTTGAAACGCTTGTTGACGATTGAACAAAATCGTCTGGCAAAACTCTCTGACATCGGAGACAATAACCAATTTTTCTTTGTTGCCCAACTCTCTTATGACACTGATTTTCTTAATTGGAAACAAAACTCTTCTGTAATGACCAAAGAAGCCATTGTGAAGGCGCGAGAAATCCTTTCCGGTTTGACCGACACCGAATGGTTTCAGAAAGAAACTTTGGAAAAAGTTCTTTTGGACGCGGCGGGGGAGAAGCGCGGAGATTTTCTCTGGCCTCTGCGCGCCGCTTTAACGGGCGCGGAAAAGTCTCCCTCGCCGTTTGATGTAGCTTGGGTTTTAGGAAAAGAGGAAAGTCTTAAGCGGATTGAAGATGCTTTGAAAATGCTTGGGTAAGCCATTTTATCTCTATGATATAATGGAGGAAAACCAACTTTCAATGTTACGAAAAAAAAATAAAAACCTGCTGGCTAGTCTCATTTTGGTAGCGCTTTTGTGCGGCAACCTCTTTTTTTCTTATGGTGTAAACGCGACTGATCAAACCAGCGCCCTGCAAGATCAGCTTGACGCTATCAAGGCAAAAATCAAAGCCTATAATCAGATTATCAATCTTAAACAACGCCAAGGCGCGACCTTGGCCGATCAAATCACATCTCTGGAAGCCCAAGCGAGTAAATTGGAACTTGAAATAGGCCTCAATCAAAAAAAAATTGATGATCTGCATGAAAATATTTCTTCTCTTTCTTCGCGTATCGTGGAAAAAGAATCACTGATGAACAGCCAAAGACAAATGCTTACGGCGCTAATGCGTATGTATTATAGCGATTATTCTGGCGGTGTCGGAACACTGGTTCTTTCTTCCGATGAAACCGCCTCATATCTGAATCAGGAAAATTGGACTACTCAAATGAATAACAAGTTGAGTGATTTATTGGATTCAGTAACGACGCTACGCGAAAGTCTGATCGGGGAACGCGGCACTTTTGAAGAAAAAAAGAAAATTTCCGACGAGCTCCATATACAACTTGCTGAACGCAATGACTATTTGGAAAGTGCTAAACAGAACAAAGCTCATTTGCTTGCTCAAACTCAGGCGGATACTTTGAAATACAATAATCTGGTGGATGATCTTCAAAAGCAACGCGATGAAATTGAAAGTGAAATACAGGATTTGGAAGCCGGAAAAGTTGATCAGATTTCCGGAATGCCGGCGTTCAAAAAAGGCCTGCTCACTTATCCGCTCAAGCAATTTACCATCAGCCAAGGTTATGGCAAAACGAGTTATTCTAAAAAAGCTTACGCGTCAGGGAAACATAACGGCATTGATTTTGCGGCGGCAACCGGTACGCCTATTTACGCGGCCGCGGACGGCAAAGTGATTGATGTCGGCAACCTCGGCAAGTATGCCTATGGTAAATGGGTCGCCATAGACCACGGTAACGGCATCGTCACGCTCTATGGCCATATGAGCTCGCAATCCGTCAGCAAGGGAAGCAAAGTTAAACAAGGAGATAAAATTGGCGCCGTTGGCAGTACCGGATATTCCACCGGATCACACGTTCATTTCAGTGTATTTTCAACCAATTCGTATGAGTTAGTTGAATCCAAAATCGTCAAAAATCTCTGGATTCCTATCGGTGCCACGGTTAATCCTTCTGTTTATTTGCCATAAATTTACGAACAAACTAATATGATGAAAAAAACTTCAGTCTATTCCATTCGTGTGCGATTTGCGAAAGATATCGTGGCGGAAATAATGTTTCCCCGGAGACAGACCGGAAAAATAGCTATTCTTGCCAGCGGACTTCCTTCCGGACCAAACAAAAATAAAGTTTTGCAGTTTTTGGCCGCCCAAG
>JAHFON010000043.1 GCA_023261695.1 Candidatus Moraniibacteriota bacterium | reverse complement strand
GAAAGCACAACCGTAGAGTCAAGATGCGCAAATGTCGTCGCCGGAGCCGGGTCGGTCAAGTCATCCGCCGGCACATACACGGCCTGCACTGAAGTGATAGAACCTCTTTTGGTGGAAGTGATTCTCTCCTGCAAACTTCCCATTTCTTCCGCCAGCGTGGATTGATAACCCACCGCGCTGGGGATCCGTCCCAACAAAGCCGAAACTTCTGATCCCGCCTGTGTAAAACGAAAAATGTTGTCAATGAAAAACAAAACGTCCTTGCCCTCATCGTCGCGAAACGCTTCCGCCATTGTAAGAGCGGAGAGAGCTACCCGCTGGCGAGCGCCCGGCGGTTCATTCATCTGTCCAAAAACCAACGCGGTTTTCTTCAACACGCCAGATTCTTGCATCTCGTGATACAAATCATTGCCCTCACGCGTCCGTTCACCCACACCGGCAAACACAGAATAACCGCCGTGTTCTTGCGCGATGTTTCTGATCAGTTCCTGAATCACCACCGTCTTGCCCACGCCGGCGCCACCGAACAAGCCGACTTTGCCGCCTTTCATAAATGGACAAATGAGATCCACTGATTTAATGCCGGTTTCAAAAACTTCCGCTTGGGTAGATTGCTCGTCAAATGCCGGGGCCTCTTTGTGTATGGATCGTTTTTGTGCGCTCTCCAGTTCGCTTGCCGCTGAACTTGAAAGGTCATCAGTTAGACCATCAATCGTGTTCCCCAACACATTGAACATTCTGCCCAAAACCGCCCGGCCCACGGGTACGGAAATCGGCGCGCCGGTAGCCGTCACTTCCATTCCGCGCCGCACTCCGTCCGTAGTCCCCATCGCGACCGCCCGCACTCGGTTATCACCCAAATGTTGATGCACTTCAACTATCAATACACCCTCTTTAGTTTTCACTTCAAGCGCGTCATACACTTTGGGTAACAGATTTTTATGAGAAACTTGTTCCCCCGACGGCGTAAATTCCACATCCACCACCGGCCCGATAACTTGTATAATCCTTCCTGCATTCATAATTTTAAAACTTTTAATTTTCAACCTCCTGCCACCGCCATACCAGCGGAAAGCTCCGCGATTTCCTGCGTAACCTTGGACTGACGAAGTTGATTGTAGGCGAGGGTCAGATCAGACACCATTTCTTTGGCGGAGTTAGTGGCGCTTTGCATCGCCAGCATCCTGGCAGATTCCTGCGAAGCGTTAGATTCCAATATGGCATGATAAAGTTCCATTTCAATCAGACGCGGAATCATACGCCAAAGAACTTTTTTCGGAGACGGTTCAATCAAATATTCGCTTGACTGAAAATTAACTGAGATCGGTTTTTCCTTTGCATCTGAAACTTCATTCTCCATTTCATTCAAGGCTTTTTTGGTATCTTTGAGCGCGACCGGCAAAAGCGCGCGCACTTTCACCATCTGCGTCATCACCGAAATATAATCCGTGTATACCATCACCACGCGATCCACCCGCCCTGATTCAAATTCATCAATAATAATCTTGGCGATGGGACGCGTCCCCTCAACTTTCGGCAAACTCAACACATCGGGAAACGCCGCGATAATCTCCCACCCAAAGCGCCGCGCCATTGTTTCAGCTTTTTTGCCGATGACAATGAAACAGTGTTCTCGTTCTCTGTCTTCTCGGAGAGCGGAGAGCAAACGTTTCGCTATCTGCGCGTTAAAAGCTCCGCACAATCCGCGGTTGCTCGCGATGACGACATACAATTCTTTCTTGATCGGACGCTCTTTCAGCAGAGGGTGTTCATTCGCGTCCACCGCCACATTCAACTGCCGCAAAAGTTCCAGAGCGCTTGCGGCATACGGACGCATAGAAAACGCCAAAGCGATGGCTTTACGCATTTTGACGGCGGAAATCATCTCCATAGCGCGGGTAATTTTCCCCGTGCTCTTCACTCCCTTGATACGTCTTCTGATGTCCCTTGTGCTAGCCATATTTATGTAGAATCATCTAAAAACTTTCTTTGAACGCGGCTATATGCTTTTTCAACAATTCTTCAACTTCCGGTGTTAAAGTTTTCTCTTTAACAATCGCTTCCAGCGCATCTTTACCTTCCGTCTCAAGATATTTTTGAAATTTATTTTCCGACTCGCCGATTTTTGCCGTCTCCACGTCATCCATATATCCGCGGGTGAGCGCGTACAGCACCGCCACTTCCATCGCCACCGCCAGAGGCGCGTATTGGGGTTGCTTGAGCACTTCAACCGCCCGACGACCGCGCTCAATGAGTGTCCGAGTTTTTTCATCCAGATCTGATCCGAACTGCGCGAAGGCTTCCAGTTCACGAAACTGCGCGAGATCTAAACGCAACGTGCCGGAAACTTGTTTCATAGCTTTGATTTGCGCCGCCGAACCGACGCGCGATACCGAGAGGCCGACGTTGAGAGCGGGCCGAATACCTTTGTAAAACAAATCGGACTCCAGATAAATCTGACCGTCAGTAATGGAAATAACGTTGGTCGGAATGTACGCGCTCACGTCTCCCGCTTGCGTTTCAATAATCGGCAGAGCGGTCAGAGATCCGCCGCCGTTTTCTGGATTCAGCTTGGCGCTCCGTTCCAACAAACGCGAGTGGAGATAAAACACATCCCCGGGATAAGCCTCGCGCCCCGGCGGACGACGTAGAATAAGCGACATCTGACGATAGGCGACTGCGTGTTTGGAAAGATCGTCATAAACCACCAGCACATCTTTCCCTTGATCCATAAAATATTCGCCTAAAGCGGTAGCCGCGTACGGCGCGATGAACAATAGCGCCGCCGGATCAGACGCGCTCGCCACTACCACGCTTGTGTATTTCATCGCTCCGGCTTTGGCAAGTTTGGCTACAATACGCGCTACTTTGGATTCTTTCTGGCCGATGGCCACATAAATACAGACCACGTTCTGTCCTTTCTGATTGATGATCGTATCAATGGCAACGGCCGTCTTGCCGGTTTGACGATCGCCAATAATCAGTTCGCGCTGACCACGGCCGATGGGAATCAAAGCGTCAATAGCCTTGATGCCGGTTTGAATCGGCCGATTCACTGACTGGCGTGTGATGACGCCTGGCGCAATTTTTTCCACTGGATAAAATTTCTGCGCTGAAATTTCGCCTTTGCCGTCAATCGAGAGACAAAGCGGCGAGAGCACGCGACCAATTACGCTGTCGCCGACTGGCACAGAAAGTATTTTACCGGTACTGGTAATCGTCATTCCTTCGCGCACATCACGCGTTTCTCCCAAAAGCATTATGCCCGTCTCCCCCTCCTCCAAATTGAGCGCCACTCCCAAAGTGCCGTTCTCGAATTCCACCATTTCGCCCGCCATCACTTCGGAAAGTCCGGCCGCGCGCGCCACGCCATCACCCACTTCCAGAACCATACCGACCGCTTTAGCCTGCGGCGTATACTGGAAGTCAGAAAGCCGCTTCTTCAATTCTTGAATTAGAGGATTACTCATAGAAAACCGTTTAAACTTTCAAAAAAGAGTCCTTCAGCACTTGTAATTTGCTGGCGATAGTCGCGTCATAGAGCGTCGTGTCGGTTCGAAACAACACACCGCCGATTACATCGCTGTCTACTTCGTAACGCAGTTCAACTTTTTTGTCGGGAAAAAGTTTGGCGGCCTGCGACGCGAGTTGGTTTTTCACTTCCCGCTCCATTGCGCGCGCCGTCACCACCGTTACCGCGAACCGTCCTTCTTTTTCCGCTTCAATTTTTTCCAAGTGTTTTACGATCGCGCCGATTTTTTTTTCTTCACCGCGAATTTTAGAAAATCCCGGCGGATTTTGATTGATACTGGTAGTTTTT
>JAHFON010000020.1 GCA_023261695.1 Candidatus Moraniibacteriota bacterium | reverse complement strand
GCGCTCTCACGACATCAGACAAAACATATACCTTTCCCAATGCCACAGGGACGGTCGTAACCTCCGGCAATCTCACTGACATCACCGCCACCGGCACCATTGCTTCCGGCGTCTGGAACGGTACGGCCGTAGGCGCCCAGTACGGTGGCACGGGAGTCAATGGTTCCGCAGCGGCCAACGGTTCTCTTCTCATCGGCACGGGCAGTGGCTATGCCTTAGCCACCCTCACGCAAGGCACAGGCATCACCATCACCAACGGTTCCGGCACCATCAGCATTGCCAGTACTTTAGGTACCGCCATCGATACCACGGAAGTCACCGACGATACTCTGAATGAAGTGGATTTCAATCTGACCACGCACGGAAGCTCCGGAGAAAATGGTTACCTCCTTTCCTTTGACAACGCCACAGGCGGCTTCACTTGGGTGAGCCCGGGAGCCGTGGGCGCCGGTGACATCACGGACGTCATCGCGGGCAATGGTTTGACCGGAGGTGCCGCATCCGGATCCGCCACT
This sequence comes from Candidatus Moraniibacteriota bacterium, assembly GCA_023261695.1. Lineage (GTDB taxonomy): Bacteria > Patescibacteriota > Minisyncoccia > Moranbacterales > UBA1568 > UBA1568. Next base: position 15,383 of record JAHFON010000020.1, on the reverse strand, counting down.
CTAGACATCGGAGCGGGGAGTGGTATCGCAGTCAATGCCAATGACATCGCTTTAGGACCACTCACTGCTGACTGGAATCAAACGGGAGCTTTCAGTCTTTCTCTCAACAACACCTCATCGGGACTCCAGATACTGGAGAACGGAGCGACTCCCACACTCTTTGGTATCTTCGATGTAGCGGATCTCTCCAGTGCTTCCAAGACATATACTTTTCCTAATGCTTCTGGCACGGTCGCTCTCACTTCCGATCTCCACAATGCAGTCACGCTCTCCGGCAGTTACGATTACATCACGCTCTCCGGTCAAGACATCGTAAGAGGACAAATAGACATTTCCAGCCACACCAACCTAGGCGTTTCCGGCACTCTTCTCAATCTGACCGGCGACACGCTATCCGTCAAAGAAGGCACGCTGACTAACGGAAAAATCTGCACGTACGTGACCGGCACAGGCTTAGTGTGTACTGCGGATGACGTGGGTTTCGCCAACCCAATGACCACCCTCGGCGATCTGATATATGGCGGAGCATCCGGTACTCCGACACGGCTGGCCGGCAGTGCCGGTTTCCTGACTTCCACCGGCGCGGCCACTCCCATCTGGACTGCCTCCGGCACTGACTATTTCACCCAATACGCTCTCTTGGCTGGACGCAGCAGCGGACAAACCCTGATCGGAGGCACCGGCACGACCGATGACTTGATCTTGCGCACCACTTCCGGAGTCGGAGCTTCCGGTGCGGATATGATTTTCCAGACCGGCAACAACGGAGCCACGGAAGCCATGCGGATTTTGTACAATGGCAACGTCGGCATCGGGACGACGGCGCCGAGTAAGACACTCGATGTTCGTGGCGATGCTAACTTTGGCGCGACTTCTGGAACCACTTATATCGGCTCAAATGTTAACGGCAATGTGAGAGTACGCTTCACCACGAATGACATTGCCCTTATGGGTAATCCGTATGTGTATCTTGGCGACCCCTCGAACAACTGGTCATTAATTGCGTATCCTACAGGTTCTAGCCTTGGGGGCGCTGGCATATTTATCCGTTCCACCGCCGATGACCAGGGAGCCCTTATCGTAAAAGCACGGAATTCTACACAGTCGGCCGATATTTTGTCGGTACAAAACAGCGCGGGCGCGGTACTTACAAATGTCACAGCATCTGGCCTTGTCGGTATCGGCACTACCTCACCTTCCTCCAAGCTAGACATTACCACTGCTGGATTAGGCACGACACAAACCACCACTTCCGGTTTAGCTTTAGTCAACACGACAGCCGCTGGGGCAGGCGCCCAACAAATCTCTCCCGCTCTCCGCTGGTCCGGCTATGGCTGGAAAACAGATGCCACCGCCGCCTCCCAAGCCGTAGACTTCAGAAGCTATGTGGTGCCGGTGGAAGGTACCGCCAATCCCACTGGCTATCTCTCCTTCGGTTCTTCCATTAACGGCGCGGCTTACAATGACGGACAAATGGTATTGACCAGCGCTGGGAATGTGGGGATTGGGACGACGAGTCCAGACACCTCGTTAGTAATCAAAGGTAGCGGCACAGGATTAATTCAAATGGGTCAGTGGGTTGGCGATACTTCCTATTCCGCGATTTATCTAAATGGTCAATTTTCAACGTCCGGTAAATATAATATTGTTAGTGGTATTAGTGATGGTGGTTTGTATATCAATCGTGGATCTGGTGGGGTTATACATTTTCGTGAGAATGCTTCCGCATCGGATCAGTTGACTATAAATACTGGCGGCAATGTCGGCATCGGCGACACCACTCCCGCATCTCTCCTTACCGTCGGTTCTGGAGATCTGTTTCAAGTCAACGCCACTGGCGACATCTTCGGTACGCAGACGACTCTTAATGGTTCCACCACCGCTAACGGAGCGGGCACCAGTTCCACAACGCTCATTCTCACTTCCGCCACGAACTTTGACATCGGCAACTATGTCAAAGTAGACTCTACTTCTTGTGTCACCGGCGTCAATACTTGCTACTCCAAAATTACCAACATCGCCACCAACACTCTCACCATTACTCCGGCCATCACTTGGGCCAGTGGTTCCACCGTCACAGAAGTGCATATTCCGGAAATCGGAGGCGTAGACCTGACCCAAGCCCTCGCCAACCGTTACGGACGCGGCTACTTCATAGACGGCATAGTCGCCGGCAACGGATCCACCTATTATTCCGACCGCAATATCAACCTGACCCAGGGAGACTTCAGTCTGACGGGAGCGAATGTGGGAATTGGCACGGCGAGTCCGGGTGTGAAATTGGATATAGCGGGAGGCAGTGTGAGAACTGATAATCAGGTGGTTTCCACCGTTGCTACCGGCACAGCGCCTCTTTCCGTTTCTTCCACCACCAAGGTCGCTAATCTGAACGCCGATTTGCTGGACGGATTTGATTCATCCGCCTTTGGCGATGCGACCGCGGCCAATCAAACAACGATCCTTTCTAGGATTGGGACAAGCTCGGATACGGCAAGCGCAACGCCAACAACGCTATTTGCTGGAATTAAATATTCAATCGGACGCAAATATAAAATACAAAGATTTACATCATCTAACACATGGACGTGGCCAGGTAATGTTGATTTGGTTTGGGTGACTATGATTGGCGGAGGCGGTGGTGGTGCCGATGGAAACGCCGTGGCAGGTGCCGGCGGAGGCAGTGGACAGCTTTATGTTAAATATCTGGTTGGTGTTAATGCAGACGCCACAGTTACAGTCGGTTCCGGTGGCTCCGGTGGCTCCGGTGGCGATGGCGGTAACGGCACCAGCAGTAGTTTTGCCGGTGTCACAACACTTACCGCTTTTGGTGGAGTCGGTGGTAATAGAAGCTCTGGCATAGGAGGCGCAGGAGGTGGTGCGGGAGGAGGCGCAGGGGGTCCGGGGGGAGGAAGTGGACTCTCTGGATCGTGTTATAACGATGGTTTCTCTTCGGGATGTGGCGGTGGTGGCGAAGGCGGCCACGACGGCGGCGGAAACGGCGGAAACGGAAGCTCCTCAGGTGGCTCCGGTGGCGGGGGCACTGGTTTAGGTATAGGTGGCGCCGGCAACACTGCTGGCGCAGCAAATACGGGTGGCGGAGGAGGAGGGTCAACATCCGGTGGTAGCACTGGTGCCGCGGGCGGCAGTGGTATCGTCATTGTGGAGTGGTTTGAGTAAGCTGGAGAGAGACAAGTATAAAATTATCTGATAATATTATACTTAATAAGTTGTAAATAATCAGACAGTTGGAAAAATATGTTTTTCTCACCTCACCGTAAAAAAACCACTTCTTTTTTTCTTTGTCTTGCTCTCTTCATTGCCGGCATCATTTCTTTCTCGCCGTACACCATCACCCGTCTTATCACGCACGCGGAAGATGTTCCCGCGCTTCTGAATGATCCTCCGGAATACATTCGTTTGCAGGATGAATTGGACAAGACGACCCAAGAGACCGAGCAGAAATTAGCCGAGATAGTCGCTCTTGATCAAAAAACTTCGGTTGTATCTGACACTACTGCCGCCCCTTCCATAGACACGTCTCCGTCTGCTGATGTCCCGACACCTGACGCAGTAACCCCTCTGACAAATGACACGGCTACGGATTCGCCGACAACCGAAACTTTGACACCCATTGAAACATCAGTTCCTGCGTCAGAAGAGAGCAGTCCTTCGGCGATAGCCCCGACTTTAGCGCAAGAGACAACCAGTCTGGCGACGGAAAAAACTTTTGTTCCCGTAGTGCCAGCGCCTGTTTTTGATCCAGCCACCGCTCCGGCCAGCATCACGCTTAAAGTACGGATGGCCGAAACTAAAAAAGCTCTCAAGTTTCCGGTAACAATAAATTTCGTCGCCGTCGGAGGCAAGCGCACTGAAGTTACCGCAGACAAGGATGGCAATCTCTCTCTTTCTCTTGCGAGCGGGCGTTACTATACGGAAGTGGCTGTCAGTGATTCGGACTATAAATTGGTGGGCGATGGCCCGGCCTTCTTCGCTAACGCCAACGAAGAGCAAGATCTGGGAGTGGTGTACATAACGGAGAAGCAATAACCCAATGCGAAGCGGTTTTTATAATAAACACATTGTCGATCTGCGCCCCCGCAAGCAGACGCTGTTTCAGGCGATGAAAGAGCGCGCAAGTCGCGCTATCAAGACGCTTGGCAATATCTTCTTCAGCCGCGGGTGCGTGCTCGTTTTGGGTTTTATTTTTGCCGTTTTATTCGCCTATTGCCTATTCAACAGAGAAACGCTTATCGCTCAATGGACAGCCCTTGACCAGACTGTGTATCACACTCCAGACAAACCAAACGCGCAGGGACTAAACCTCGTTTTCTTGGCCGATGATTATCCATCTTGGGAAGAATTTAATAATGATGTGGACCAAATTATGATGGGCGTGCGGACTGTGGAACCATGGAAATCGTACGATCGCTTCAATATCTACAAAATCAATCCTAAAAATGGCGCAAGTCTGTGCCAAGTGAAAACCGAGAACGAGCGCAAACCAGTTCTCCGGTGCAACGAGAGAATAAACGGGTATTTTGAAGCGCTCAAACTTCCCCGCGCGAAATTTATCGTTTTTTCCCGCAAGGATTTTCAATCTTGGGCCAATGTTACGCGTCTGGAAAATGCCGGTATATTTTTCAGCGTTCCGCTAAAAATTGAACCGGCTACCGCTCTGGCGCAGAGCTATCTGATGTTGCATCTTTTGGGGCACGCTTTCGGCCTCAAGGATGAAGAAAAATTCGTCATCGCCAAAGCACAAGGAGCGCCGCATCTCCCGGATGGTCCAAACTGCGCGCCGGATAAAGCGACAGCCGAAAAATGGTGGGGGGATCTGGCGGAACAATATCCTGACAGAGTGGGCTATTTCAACACCTGCGCCGGATCGGACGAATATATCCGTCCGACCAAAAGCTCGCTTCTTAATTTCGGCGATATGACAGATTTCATCGCCGATTATGGCCCTGTCTCCGAACGCTATTTAAGCAAAATACTCAAGTATTGTTTTTCCAATGAATACCACGGCGCGGGAGAGGACCGGCAATTTTTTGAGATGTACCCTGAATTCAAGGCGTGCGTGAAGTGAGTTTCGTTATAACAGCAGAGCGTCTTTCGGGTTTGCTATCCAATGTATTGTGGCGCCCATCTTTTCCAAACGGCGGAGCCAAGTGAGCTGGCGTTTGGCGTACTGAAAACTCTCCCGCAAGATGTTGTCGCGCATCGTCTGACGGGAGATTTTGTTTTGGAGAAACAGCGCGATGTTCCTGTATTCCAACCCGAAACTTTCCAATCTTTTCCAACTGATGCCTTCTTCGCGCAAGCGTTCCACTTCTTTTATCATACCTTGCTTAAATCTTTTTTTGAGGCGCTTTTCAATGTTTTTGCGCAGAGTTTCTTTCGGAGGATTGAGTGCGATGACGAGATAGTTTGCGGTTTTTAGTTTATGGTTCGCAGTTGGAGACGGAACTTTTCCGAGAGATTCTATAATTTCCAACGCTCGTATCAGTCGGACTTTATTTTTTGGGTCAATGCTTGCGGCGCGGGAGGGATCTTTTTTTTGTAAGTATTGAAAAAAGTTTTTCTGCGGAAAGTTGAAAGCCAAGATATTGGAAACCGGCGCGCTCGCCATAGAAGTGGTGGATCCCGACGCTCCGACTATCGGCACGACGGAGATTTTACCGGTGGCCACGGATGCTGACGGTGACGGCAATGATGACTACACGAATAAACCGATGACCGATCCGGATGTCGCGGCGCGCGATGGCTCAAGCGCTGAAGTGATGACCAAAGCTATGACCCCGATGAATAACGGCTCGCGCATCTTCACCAGTTTCAAAGACAACCCGGGTGCCTTCTCGTGGATTGAAAAAGTGAAAGATGAAAACAAAGATTATGTCGGCTTCAGGGTCCGTTTGTCCGCGCCGGTTACCCAGAAAGTTAAACTCGACTGGTGGCTGGTGGAGGAAAAAGATGGTATTTTACCCTAGCGAAAGACAGTGTAGCCGTATATCAAAATCTAATTTTACGCTATATTTGAAAAAGATAGAATATCGTTACATCATAGGAATGAAAATTTATTAAATTTCATAGCATGCAAAATTTTAAGTCCAAAATTCTTAACGCCGTTCTTATTTTTGTTTTCGTCCTAGGTTGGGTGTTTTCCGGCTGGCCGCAATTGCCCGGCACCAATTTTCCGGCGGAAATTCCAAAGGCGCTGGCGACAGGTGGGGTGATTATGCTCTGGGATGGCGCGGATATTCCCCAGGGGTGGACATGTGTGTCCTGCGAGACGAGCGACTGGTTCTATGGCAAGTTTCTGATGGCGAACTCCGCGCCCGGCGTTGGCGGCGGCGCGGATAGTGGTACGCATACTTTTAACTTTGATAGTGACACCCCATCTGATTCTGGCAGTGACGAGTCTAATGGCGGGGGCGGGGGCGCCTCTTACGCTGGTCATACTCACACGTGGCACATTTCTTCTCAATCCAGCGACGATATCCGACCGCCGTTTAAGAATTTAAAATTGATTAAAGCCTCAAATCCGGCAACATTGCCCGGAGGTATTATCGGAATTTTTAATACCGTGTCTTTACCCTATGGGTGGAGTTATTACAGCGCCTTGGATGCCAAGTATGTGCGGGGTGATGCTAATACCAATACCGGTGGCGCGGCCACTCATTTCCATACCATTAGCGCATACGGAGATCCCACTGGCGATGATGGAGGAGTCGGCGGAAGTGATTTTGGTGCGTCTGATGGCAGTGACTCGCCCACGGCTTCTGGAAACACTCTTAACAACAGCAATGACCCATCTTTTGTAACCGTGAAGTTTGCGCAATTGGGCGCTACTTCCGCGCCTCCCTCGGGCTTGATAGCTATTTTTGATGATTCCTCGCTTCCTTCAAATTGGACAAGTATTTCAGGAGCCAGTCCGTATGTTGGCCGACTGCTCAAAGGCAGTAGTAGTCCCGGGTCTACCGGCGGTGCGTCCACTCATAACAATAACGCGAGCGTAACTATATCTAGTAGCGGTGAGTATGATGTTGGTCTTGCTTTGCGCTACATTTATTCCAGTATATTTTCAGACCCTAATCATACTCACGATGTGACGTACACGATAAGTAGTGAGTCTTCTTTTCCGAGTTATCGCGATGTGATCCTCGGGCAGTTCAGTGATCCTCTTCAGCTTTATATGCGCTTTCGGCTCCGAGGCGTGCGTTTGCGCGGGAGTGTGAAATTGCATTACGAGAACGATAAGACCCGGCCGGATAGAAGGGTTTTTGCTGTAACTGTGTGGCCATGGCTCAAGAAGTATTACGAGAGTGATATAAAGACCTTAAGTGCACGGAGCGTTAGTATTTCTTGAGGCCGAAAGATTCCGGAGTGAACGAGCGCGACGAAGTTATGGATTGCGTCATTCAAATAACTCATTTATTATTAATTTGTAAGCGCCTTACATCGTTCTATGAAAAAAAACTTTATTAAGTATCCAATTTTCTTGGCAGTTGTCGGTCTCATTGTGCTTGCGTTCTTGGGCACTTATCTTGTAAAACGCACGGTTTTGACGATGAATAAACCGACGGAAAACCTTGCCGGGTCTGCGGTAAAACCCAATGTTATCATCGTTGATATTTGCAGTTTGCGCGCCGATCATCTCTCGGGGAACGGCTACGCGCGTCCCACGACTCCTAACCTTGACGCTTTTGCGAATGGCGCGGCGAGCTTTGATAATTTTTGGACTGAATCCGGCTGGTGTCTGCCTAATTTCGCGACGATGCTCACGGGTACGCGGCCGGAGATTCATCACAAGGTATTTGTGGGTAATACATCGCCACTTCCGCAACAGCTTACTACATTAGCAGAAATTTTTAACAAAAACGGTTTTAAGACAGCCGGTTTTTCCGGATCACGCTATTTAGTTTCTGGGGCGTACGGCCTTGAGCGCGGCTTTGAAACATTACAAGATGCGTTCAAACCTGAAGATGATGCAATGGGCGCGGCTTCCTTTGAAGAAAACTTGCCCGAAGTGCGCACCTGGCTCTCGTCACACAAAGACAACCCCTTCTTCCTTTATGTGACGATTGATGACTTGCATTCACCCTACAGTCGTTCTGATAATCCTAAGCTCTTTGATCCTGCGTATCACGGAATTCTTGATACCGTGAGCGCGGATATTGCGTTTAGTCGTGTCTACAACGGCGAGAATCTGACTATTGATCCAAAAGTGCGTTCGGCTGTTGTGGAGTTCAAAAAAGATCCTCGTCATCTTAAGAATTTAGTAGCCCGCTATGACGCGGCTTTAGTACACGTTGATGGACTTTTGGGAAAATTATTTGATGAGCTCAAAAAGAACGGCCTTTGGGACAAGAGCATTATCATCGTGACCGCGCATCAAGGGGAACTTTTTGGAGAACATGCTCTTTTAGGCCACGCGCGCGGTATCTACGAACCCATTCTTCATGTGCCGTTCCTCATTCATTACCCGGGCATTACGTCAAGCGGCTCTCATTTTTCTCAACTCACCGAACGTATAGACATCCCGGCGACGATTCTTGATGTTATGGGACTTTTGCCCCAGTACAAAGAGCAATACACCGGCACAAGTCTTTTGCCCATTCTTCAAAACCCTGATGCCTCTTGGAAAAATTATATTTTCGCGAGCAATAAACCGATACGGCCGCTACCTCTTGGTGAAGGGCCGAAGATTGAGGAACGTGCCGTGCGCAATGACCGCTACAAACTTATCTGGTACGGTTATAATTCCGAGCCGTATGAACTTTACGATTTAAAGAACGATCCTGAAGAAAAAAACAACCTCGTGCATCAATTGCCGGACGTGTTTGCAGAACTTAAATCCCAACTTGATGCTTATGTAGGGCAATACGCACAGTAAGAAATGGTGAAAAATATAAAATACTTTTGAGTCGAAAGCTGAATTGCCAAACGCATTGTCTGCGCCGGTCACCCAGAAAGTTAAACTGGACTGGTGGCTGGTGGAGGAGAAGTAATTTTATTTTACCCCATCGTATATTATATTGACAAAATATACGATTGTAACGTATAGTTATAGTATTACAACTTATAATGAAATCATATGGAACAAGTACTCTTTCGTTACAATCCCTGGTGGGAAAAAGGCTTTAAAGCAGAGAAAACATTTAAACGGACAATCATTTTTGAGCATTTGGAAAGCACTATTTCATTGAAACAAATTGTGCTTTTGACAGGTTTACGAAGAGTTGGTAAAACAACCTTAATGAAACAGCTTATTTGGCACCTTATTCACATTGAAAAAGTTGATTCAAAATTAATTTTTTATGTCAGTCTGGATGATTATTTGTTGAATGATTACAGCATTACCGAGATTATAGAAGAATATCGAAAAATTCAAAGACTGTCTGCCACTGAAAAAGTGTATCTATTTTTGGATGAAATTACCTATAAAAAAGATTTTGAACTGCAATTGAAGAATATCTATGATAAGCAGGTTGCCAAGGTATACGCATCATCTTCTAGCGCTTCAATTTTGAAAAGCAGAAAATCTTTTTTAACCGGAAGAAATATCATAATTGAAATTTTACCACTTGATTTTACTGAATATCTTGAGTTTAAAGGTATTGAAGTGAAAAAATCAGACACACATTTGTTGGAAGGGTATTTTGAAGATTTTATGCAAACGGGCGGAATGCCGGAATATGTTTTGACTGGTAATATCGAATACATCAAAGAGCTTGTTGACGATATAATTCAAAAAGACATAGCCGTTTTTTACGGCATAAAAGATGTGCAAATTCTCAAGGATTATTTTCTTTTACTAATGGAGAGATCGGGCAAAGTTTTGAGTATTAACAAAATTGCAAAAATTTTGGACATATCTCCTGATTCGGCAAAAAGGTATCTACAGATGTTTGCTGATGCATATTTAATTTTTTTGATTTCCAGAGCAGGAAAAACCAATGAACGATTGTTATCGGCTAAAAAAATCTACGCCGCTGATTTGGGTATTCGTTGTCACTTTACGGGTTACAGAGATAAAGGCAGTTTGTTTGAAAATTATGTTTTTTTAAAAATCAAAAAATGGCTTCCATCGTATGTATATCAAGATGGCAATGAAATTGATTTTTTGATTGATAAGAAGATTTTGATTGAGGTGAAATATAATGCAGAGATGAACAAAAAGCAAGAAAAATTATTTGAAAGCATTGTTGTTGAGAAAAAAATTATTCTAAATAATATTTCTGACTTAGAGAAATTAAATAATCTGTCACTATGACACCTAATGTCTTAACCTATAACTCCATTTTTATTCGTTTTTTGCGATGAGTTAGTTGCATTTTTTGGTAAAATGGTTAATAATGCAGTTACAGTTACACTATTTGTATTTTAAAAAATAAATGTATAACTATGGAAAATCAAAATTATGATGACGCTATAGAAGTCGCGCCCGGGATATTTTGGGTGGGATTTTACGATAAAGACGCGACATTCACCTGTAATCCGTATCTGATCGTGGATGGCGACGAGGCGGTGCTGATTGACTGCGGGTCGCTCGCGCATTTTCCGATTGTCGCGAGAAAAGTTTTCGGTATCGTATCGCCTTCCCAGATCAGTCATCTGGTGTTCCAGCATATGGATCCGGATCTTTGCGCCGCTCTGCCTTTGTTCAAAGATATTATCGACCGTCCCGATCTCAAAATGGTGGCGCATTGGAGATCGTCTATGATCATCAGTTATTATTCCACGGATAAGCTGAATTTTTATAATCCGGAAAAAAATGGCGGCATACTCAAGCTCGCCTCCGGTCGGGTTTTGCGCGCTATTCCGGCGCATTATCTGCACACGCCGGGAACCATCAATATGTATGATGAAAAGAACAAAGTTCTTTTCACCTCGGATATTTTTGCCGCGTTTACTCCGGAGTGGGAGATATTCGCGGACGCGAGTTATCCCGAAAAGATGCGGTTATTTCACGAAAACTATATGCCCTCATCTGAAATAATGAATGAATATCTTAATAGAATTAAAGCGTTGGATATTGAAATGCTTTGCCCCCAGCACGGTTCGGTGATACAAAAAGAATTAATCAGTCCGTGCATAAACGCGCTTGCCGGTTTTGAATACGGGAAATTTATAAATGAATAATTATTATGGAACTGGCTTGCCTCGCGAAAATTAAACAGGGATTGAGCGCGCGAGAGCTCCAGAAAGAATTTTTGGAAGAAAGCTTGCGCGGTTTTTGCAATGAATTTTTGTGGAGACAGGAACGCACGTTTGTCTATCCGATTATGAAGACTCTGATAGACACGAAAAACTTCAGAAATTTGTTGGCGGTTGTTCGAGACAAAAATCTGGAATTGGAAAGATTCAACAAACTCGTAGTGGGGCGGGAGTTGAAAATGATTGAATTGAAAGAAAAGATTTCCGATCTGGAACAAAAATTAATCAGTAAAAAATAGCGAATGATGGAAAATATACTTGAGGTTTTGTTGTCTCAACACAGTATTCTAAAAAAAGAAGTGGCAAATATGAAAGAAGAGGCGGAAAAATCTTCGCCGGTCTTGGAATTGATTTTGAATTATGAAAATAAATTCAAGAACGAACTTATCAACCATCTCAATCTGGAGAACAACGTTTTTTATCCCCAGCTTCTGGAAAAAATGAAGCGGCAGGGGACAGACGTAACCGACACGACCAAATTTATAGAAAAAATGAAAGAAATTGAGAAGAAAGTGACGGAATTTTTTGAAAAATACGCGGATATTCAAAATATCAAAAACAATTTTGAAAATTTCAAAAATGATCTGAACAATATGATTTCCACATTGTTGATAAGAATTGAATCCGAAGAACAGGGCGTTTATTTATATTGGCAATAAGGCATTTTGACTGAATTTTGTGATGATGTTAAAATTCATCGTATGAAAAAAACCAAGAAAAACCTCACTTTAGACGACCTTGCCGCTTTGATGCAGAGAGAATTTTTAGATATGGGTGAAAAAATAAATAAAAAGATAGAGGGGGTAGATAAAAAGATAGAGGGGATAGAAGAAAAGATAGAGGGGATGGAAGAAAAAATTCAAAGCTTTGAAGAAAATACCAGTCAGCGTTTTGAAGAAATGCACAAGCGTTTTGATCGTCTGGAGGGACGGATGGGCCAGCAAGAACGTCGGTTGGATCACGGAGAAGATCAAATATTTGAGGTTAAGGGCCGTTTGAAAATTCTTGAAGGCAAGGCCAAAGCCGGCGTGAAAAAAATTTAAATTTATTTATCTTCTGTTTTCAGCCAAGCGCGCAAGTGATTTTTGACTTCCGGAAAAAGTTTTGTCAGTGTGGCTAATTCCTCGGATGAGAAATTTTGCAGAACGAAAGCTTCGGGAGATACATAATTATTTGCAGTGTCAGCTTGTTCGTCTAGATTCGGCAATGAGGCCGGCCGTCCTATGCCAATACGCACGCGCGGAAAGTTCTGCGTGCCGAGCGCGTCAATAATACTTTGGACTCCGAGATGTCCTCCGGAACGCGATGCGTCAGAGACTTTGAATTTTCCCCAAGCGATATCCAGATCGTCGTGAATCACGGCGATGTCAGAGGGCGCGAGTTTATAGAATTGCCAAAGCGCGCGTACCGCCTCGCCGGAATTATTCATAAAAGTTTGCGGTTTTACGATCAATACTTTTTCATTCTCCAGCGAGCCGCCGGAGACGGCAGACGACATTTTTTTATTCAAAACAAACGGCGCGCATTTCCATTCTTCCCGCAACCAATCCGCGCACAAAAACCCCGCGTTATGCCGTGTGTGTTCATATTGTGTTCCCGGATTGCCGAGGCCGATGATGAGTTTCATATTTTCATTTTTTGGGTTGCGGCGGTAGAATTTCTGAAAATGCGGTATCGTCTATACTGGTCGCGTTACTTTCTTCATCAAACGAGAGCTGGTTCGCCAGATCATTGCCGATGATAATTGTGAAGTCGGATGAGTCGGCGACATTCAGCGCAGACGGCATCTCGTTTTCTTTTTCCAGTGAGAATTTTTTCATCAATTCATTCAGGCTAAAGGGTTTTCGCAGGTCGCTTCTGTCTATAATAATACTTTGCGCGCGATTTTTCAAAGTCGGCAGAGATACGACGGACACTTGGGTCCAGCCCATCTCTAATGCTAATTGTTTCATTTTTTCAGCGGAGGCGATGTTTTCCGGCGTGGACAGGAGCGTGAGAGTTGCCTGTTCTTCGGCTAGGCGCGCGCGATTTTTTTGCAGAGCGTCCAGACGAAAGATGTTTTCGCTGACGTCATGGATTTCACTCCAGTTTCCCACGCGCGGCACCAGAATAAAAGCGGCGGTCGGTCCGACTTGGATATGCGATACGCGCAACAAACTTTCTTTTTGCCAGGCATCTATGACTACGGACGACACGTTTTGGGTATCCAGCGTTTTGCCGAGCCCTATAAATCTTTCCATCTCGTCTAAAGTCATATCGGTCTGGACGCTTTCTCCGAGCGCGTCCAGCAGTCTGCTGATGGCGAAGATATTAAGAAACGTGCCGAGGGAAAATGCTTTATTTTTGACGGCCTGAATGACTTGTTGTTGGCGTTTGGCGCGACCGAAATCGCCTTCGGGATCGTTGTGCCGTTCGCGCACGTACTTGAGAGCGGTGGCTCCGTCCAGTGTCTGCCAGCCCTTCTGAATGTCAAAAGTTTCGTAGCTGTAATTTTTCCCCGGATAGCTGGGGTCGTGGAAATCGCGCAGGACATCTACCGCTATACCTCCCTGCGCGTCAATAATTTTTTCAAAACCGTCAAAATCCAGAATGAAAAAATAGTGGATGGTTTGACCGGTGATTTCTTCCACCGCCTCGCGCAGGGGAGTAACACTCGCGCCTTGACCGAGTCCATACTGATAGAGAGAATTAATTTTGGTATACAAAGCGGTGTCCGGTATGGGCGCGTACAGATCGCGCGGCAAAGAAAGCAGAGCGACTTTTCTGTTTCGGGTATCTAGGCTCATCAGTATGACGGTGTCCGTCAGGTTTTTCCCCGGATAATGTTCGCCCGCGCGTCCCAGCAAAAGTATGTTGACGCGTCCGGCATCTTCGCCTTTGAGCGCGAACTGCCGGCCAGTGAAATAGGAAACGGCCAAGCGTTTCACATCGGAAAAAATGGAAGCGTGAGTGTTACTGATTTGGATGCTTCTGCCTGTGGCAAAACTTTTATAAATAAAAAATAAGGCCGTACTGAAGCTGGCGAAAAAGATCAGAGCTAAAATTCCGAAAAATATTTTTCGTTTATTTCTCATTCCTTCCGATTTTTTTACCGGCGCGGAGGCAGAATCGTAGAGCGCGGGAGAATCAGAGGCGGGCGCATAACCGGATGCGCGCGCGCGGAAAGTGATTTGTTTAATTGGGGATGGTTTGCGGAGGCTGTCCATTGGGTTGGCAATTTTTGCTTAAAATAAGGATTTTCGGCTATTGTCAGAGCGCCAAAAATTTGTTATGGTGTTTAGGTTGGAATGACGCATTTTTATTTATGAGGGAAAATTTGAACTATCAAATGAAAACGCCACAGACGGAGGCTGAATATTTCAGCATCGGTGCTTTGTTTTGGGAAATGGGCAAAGTGTTTTTATTGGCCGTGGCTATTATTATACCGGTTCGGGTTTTTTTATTCCAGCCGTTTTTCGTGCAGGGGTCCAGTATGGAGCCAAATTTTCAAGACGGGCAATATCTGGTGGTCAGCGAATTTGGCTACAAGCAGACGGACGTAGGCTTACCGGACAATTTTCATTTCACGGTGAGTCCTTTCCGGACCATTGAGCGTCAGGATGTAACTGTCTTTCGATATCCCAAAAATCCCCAGCAGTTTTTTATCAAGCGCGTTATCGGTTTACCCAGTGAAGCAGTGGAAATTCGCCGCGGCAAGGTGATTATTTATAACGCGGAGCAACCCGATGGCTACGCTTTGGATGAGAGCGCCTATCTTTCGGCCGGAGTGTTGAATACCGATATGCCGAAGGTGACTCTCGGAGACGATGAATATTTTTTAATGGGCGACAACCGGATGTTTAGTTATGATTCGCGCGCCATCGGACCTATCAAAAAAGACAAAATTATCGGTCGCGTGCTTTTGCGCGCCTGGCCTGTGGAACATATCTCTGTTTATTGACCGGAGTATTTTTTAATTTTGAATCTAAACTATGCCGCAGAAAAAAATTTCAAAAAAGATGGCTACTCAAAAAAACAATGGTGCGAAAACACCGGTTAAAAAAAGTGCGGTGATCAAAAAACCCGCCGCGGTTAGTGTCAGTCAGGAAGAAACACTTCTGCAGGCTCTGCGCGGGATGCGCGATATTTTGCCGGATGAACAGCCATATTGGGAACGGGCGCGTCGG
>JAHFON010000042.1 GCA_023261695.1 Candidatus Moraniibacteriota bacterium | reverse complement strand
GGCATACCACTGAAATCTTAATTCTCGAGGATATTTGGCTCTCATAGGCGCTTATCTAGTTAGTAGTTAACGGTGTCACCATTCTACTAGATGAGTGTCACTATGTAAGGTAAACTATGCGAATTTTTGTTTTACTTGGCTTTTTCTGTTAAACTAAAAAATAAAAACAACCTTCTTACTATATGAGCCTTGAAGAATTAAATGAAAAATTGTACGGACGGAACGCCGATTCCGGACGCGCGGAACACCACACACCTTTTGATCCGGGACAAGGAGCCTCCAATCCGAATGTGCAGTCGCAATTCCAAAGAACTGAAGTCTGGAGCGTCCCCAAAACAAAGAGCCCTTGGTCCATACGAAAACTGTTGTTTTCTGATATTTCTGGACAGAGACGTCTGCGGCGCAGGGTGATAGCTTTTGTAAGTTTGGCGTTGATTCTCCTGATTGGCGGACTGGTTTTCGTATGGCGCACGATGACTTTTAGAGAAGAGCGTTTACAAGTAGCCATTAGCGGTCCGCAAAGCGTTGCCAGTGCGGAAGATGCCACTTTTACCATCACGTCTACCAACAATAATTGGGGAGGACTGGAAAATGCCACGCTCATTTTTTCTTATCCGGAATCATTCCATCCGCAAGATGGAGATGCCAAAGAAATGGACAATCCTATCATTGAGATAGCTCTTGGCAAAATCAATGGCAATTCCCAAAAACAAACTTTGATTAAAGGAAAATTTTACGGTTTTAAGGGTGATGTCGCTTACCTGAAAGCGACACTGCGTTATTCGTCTAAAGGTTCGTCGGTGTTTGAAAAAACTGTGCAATTTGGCGTGAATATTTTCTCATCGCCTCTGACATTGGAAGTTACAGCGCCTTTGGAATTGGCTTCCGGTCAGGAGATTGAATACTTAGTGGATTATAATAATGCAAGTGATATTCAGTTTTCTAATCTGCGCGTGAAGCTGGAATATCCGGAAGGTTTTCAGTTTGTCAGTTCCGAACCGCGTTCGTCGGAAGGAGAATCAGTTTGGTATGTCGGCAACCTCAAGGCCCGCTCTCAAGGAAAAATAAAAGTGCGCGGCGTGCTCTCGGGTTCAAGCGGTGAACAAAAACGCGTGCGCGGCACGATCGGATTGTTTCGGGAGGACGGTAAGTTTTTGGTATACGCGGAAAATGAACGTCCTACGCGCGTAATTGCGTCTCCGTTTTCTATTTCTCAAACCGTAAATGATTTAACCGATGTGACTGCCAATCCGGGCGAAACTCTGCGTTATAAGATTCATTATAAAAATGAAAGTCGTATCGGTATACGCGATGCGATTGTGACTCTTGAGATCAATCCGGAGTTTTTGGATATGAGCCGATTGACACTGAATAACGGTGCGTATGACGCGGCGCGCAAAATAATTATTTGGAAGGCTTCCGATGTGCCGAATCTCGGCAAAGTTGAGTCAGGCGTAGGAGGCGAGCTGGCTTTCTCTGTGCCGGTATTAGCTACAATTTCCACCGCGAACGCGCAAAATCTTTCTATAAAATCAGTTGTCAAAATGGACAGTCCTGATATACCATCGTTGATCGGATCCAACAAAATTATCAGCAGTAACACATTAGTGGTCAAACTAAATTCCGTGATCGGTCTGGGCATGAAGATTTTTTACGACGATGCTGTCTTTGCCAATGCCGGTCCTCTGCCGCCGAAAGTCGGACAGGAAACGAGCTACACTTTTCATTTGAATGTTACCAATTCATCCAATGATCTCAAACAGGCGCGTGTTTCAATTCTGTTCCCGACGGGCGTGCGTTACACCGAAAAATTTTTGCCGAAAAATGAAACAGTTGTATTTAACGAACGGACCAATGAGTTGGTTTGGGAATTGGGAGTTTTTGCTCCGACGAAAGGCACGCCACGTGAACTGGTTTTTCAGGTGGCAACGGTACCGAGTCCGAGTAATGTGGATAAGCCGCTGATTTTAATCAACAGTACAACATTTACCGCCAAAGACGCTTTCACTAATCAAGATGTCAGAATTGAAAATGGCAAGGAAGAAAATTTTCTCCGTTATGATCAGGCACATCAATCCGTGAGCAATTATGTACAGGCCGCAGAATAAAAAATATGGAGGCGTGGAAACTAAAAAAACTTATAAAATATAGGCGCGTAGGCGAGCTTGCGACGAAATCAGGGAGTGTGCAAACTCCTTTTTTTATGCCGATTGCGACCAAAGGGGCTGTCAAACATTTATTGCCTGAAGAAGTGAGGAATCTTGGCGCGGAAATTGTGCTCGGCAACACTTACCATCTTTTATTGCGCCCCGGAGCAGAGCTCATCGAGCGAGCGGGAGATTTGCACCGTTTTATGAATTGGCCGGGGTCGATACTGACGGACTCCGGAGGATTTCAGGTATTTTCTCTCGGCGCGCGCGCCCAAAAACGTTTTGGCGCCAATGGGGTCAAACTTTCCGAAGAAGGCGTGGAGTTTGTGGACCCTATAAGCGGCGATCGGCATTTTCTTTCGCCGGAAGATTCCATAGAAACGCAGTTGAAATTAGGTTCGGATATTATTATGGTGCTGGATGAATGTCCGCCATATCCGTGCGCGTGGGAATACGCGCTTGTTTCTTTGGAACGGACGACGCGTTGGGCGGAGCGATGTAAAAAATATTTTGAAAATCAGAAATTGAGCCTGAGCCAAAGACCTTTGTTGTTCGCTATTGTGCAAGGCGGAGTGTATGAAGACTTGCGTAAGGAAAGCGCGAAACAATTGGTTGAACTGGGATTTGACGGCTATGCCATCGGCGGGGTGGCGGTGGGTGAGCCGCGTGAAACACTGAAAGATATTTTGGAGTGGACGACTCCGTATTTGCCGGAAGACAAACCGCGCTATCTTATGGGACTGGGCAAGCCGGAGGAAATAGTTGCGGCCGTCAATGCCGGTATAGATATGTTTGACTGCGTCATTCCCACGCGCGAGGGCAGGCATGGCCGGTTGTTTATATGGAATGAGCAAACGGAATTATCTAATGATAAAAACGCAAGCGAAAATTTTTACAAGACCATAAATATTTCTAATGAAAAATACAAAGAAGATTTTTCTTTAGTGGACCCAAGTTGCGACTGCGGTTTATGTTCTAAGTACACGCGCGCCTATTTGCGCCACCTTTTTACTGTCGGAGAGCCGCTGGCCGGTCGTCTCGCTTCGCTTCACAACCTGCGTTTCTATTTGAAACTGATGGAGAGGTTAAGAGAAGCGGAATGAAGCTGATGTTTTTTTGACATTCTCAAAAATAATGGCTATAATTAGGCATAAATACATTTTTTTCTATGGCAGAGCAGAAGGCAACTAACGTGACAATGGAAAAAATAGTCTCGCTTTGCAAGCGGAGAGGTTTCGTGTTTCCTTCATCGGAAATTTACGGCGGGTTCGCGGCGGTGTATGATTTCGGACCGTACGGAGTAGAGCTCGCGAAGAATATTCGCGAGGCGTGGTGGAAGGCGATGGTCTATGATCATGATAATATCGTCGGACTGGACAGCGCAATCTTTATGCATCCGAAAGTGTGGGAAGCATCGGGGCATACCGGGGGATTTAGCGATCCGCTGGCGGAATGTAAAGAATGTCATACGCGTGTGCGTGTGGATCATTTACTGGAAGAAGCGGGGATAGCGGCGGATGAGAAGATGACCGAAGAAGAAATCGACAAACTTTTTTCAGAGCACAAGGATAAAATCGTCTGTCCCAAGTGCGGTAAGAAGAATTTCACGGATGTAAAAAATTTTAATCTGCTTGTGCAATCAAACTTGGGAAACTTCACCGGCGACTGGAGCAAGAATCCGGTATATCTTCGGGGAGAAACGTGTCAGGGCATCTATGTGAATTTCAAAAACGTGCTGGATTCCGCACGCGTCAAAGTGCCGTTCGGTATCGCGCAGATCGGCAAAGCGTTTCGTAACGAGATCACCGCGCGGCAGTTTATATTTCGCAAGCGCGAATTTGAACAAATGGAGATGCAGTATTTTGTTCGTCCGGAAGATGCCGCGGGAGTTTACGAAGAATGGCGCGAGAAACGCTTTCAGTACTATCTGGATCTTGGTTTGAAAAAAGAGAATTTGCGTTGGCAAGAACACGAGCA
>JAHFON010000019.1 GCA_023261695.1 Candidatus Moraniibacteriota bacterium | reverse complement strand
CGTTAGTCACGGTGATGCCGGTGCCTTGAGTCAGCGTGGCCAAGGCATAACCACTCCCCGTGCCGATCAAGAGAGAACCATTGGCCGCGGCGGCCCCATTGATGCCCGTACCGCCGTACTGCGCGCCCACCGCCGTGCCGTTCCAGACACCACTGGCAATGGTGCCGGTCGCCGTGATGTCGGTGAGATTGCCGGTGGTCACGACCGTCCCCGTGGCATTGGGGAAAGTGTAAGTCTTGGAAGCGCTGGAGAGATCCGCCACATCGAAGATGCCAAAGAGCGTGGGGGTGGCGCCGTTCTCCAGGATCTGCAAGCCGGCCGCAGCGTTGTTGAGAGAAAGACTGAAAGCTCCACTTTGATCCCAGTTGGTTGTGAGGGGGCCTAAAGCCAGGTCATTGGCATTGACGGTGATGCCACTCCCCGCTCCGATGTCCAGGGTGGCGGAGCCGGAGGAAGCGCCTCCGGTCAGACCATTGCCCGCGATGACGTCCGTGATGTCGCCGGCCCCCACCGCTCCGGGAGAGACCCAGGTGAAGCCGCCCGTGGCATTGTCAAAGGAGAGGAGGTAACCGTTTTCGCCGGAGCCTCCGTGCGTGGTCAGATTGAGATCGACTTCATTCAGAGTATCGTCAGTGACTTCCGTGGTATCGATGGCGGTGCCTAAAGTACTGGCAATGCTGATGGTGCCGGCACCGTTAGTGATAGTGATGCCGGTGCCTTGAGTCAGGGTGGCCAAGGCGTAGCCCGCGCCGGTGCCGATCAAGAGAGAACCATTGGCCGCGGCGGCCCCATTGATGCCCGTACCGCCCCTGCTCACAGCCAATTGCGCTTCTGATCCCAGAGAGCTTGTGCCGCTCCAGTATGTCACGTAACCGGTCGTACCCGTACCAGAAAGTCCGGATGCGAAACTGGTGCATTCCCATACATTGGTTGTGTCGTTCCAAGCTATTCCCTGTCCATTGGCACAGCCTTGAATGAGAGCCAGTTCGTTGTTACCCGCGCCTGCAAACTCTAGACCAGAATTGGAAGAAGTCGCTCCGGTGCCGTCAGATACAGAGAGGAGATCAATGGACAGGGTGGGCGTGCCGCCTTCACCGGCAGATGCTCCCAAGATGCCCTCTCCGGCTGTGATAGTCGCCACGTAATTGCCCACCGTATCCGTTCCCAAACCAATCCGGTTCGTGAAATCTTGACTGGCATCAAAAACGATATTGCCTGTCATCGTGCCTCCGGCCAGAGGTAGGAAGGAGCCGCTTAAACCGGAAGAGATATTGGCAAAGGTGGCTCCATCATTGGAGAATTGCCAAGCTTGCGTGGTGCCGTTGTAACGGAGAGCTGGCGGCGTACCGGAATCCGAAACCGCGATATCAAAGTTCGTGCCGGCAACCGTTGTCCCCGAACCGATATTGAAAACTTCCGCACTGGTACCGGTGTCCGTGTTCTGCGGATGCGCATCCTGCAGACGCGCGTCGTTGCCCAGTACCAGTTGTTTGGCACTGGTACCGGTCGGGAGATTCTTGATATCCAATTTTCCGTTGTTGCCGAGCACGGGAATGTTGCCGGATTTTGTGCCGATAGTTTTACCTTGCAAGAACTGGGCGTTGATGGCGCTCGGCACGGCGCCTAACTTTTTGCGCGGCACCATTTCCGAATCATTGCCGATGCGGATGCCGATGTAATACTCGCCGCTTTCAAAATTGAGAGTTTCGGGCAACGGAGTTACCGCGCCTAGAAATACCCTGAAAATTCCGTTTCTAACTTCCACTTTTTGAGTCTCTTCCCAGACACGACTGCCGGTATCAGCGTTGGAAGGATAGGCATCAGAGGTAGCGCGATCTTTGGTATAGATGGCGAAGCGTACCGCGTAAGCGCCGCTTGCGATCACGCGATTCTCGCTGTTAAACAGCGAGGCGGAAAGGCTGATTTGCCGGATGGAATTATTTGCAGACTGCCCAAAAACAGGTCGCAGATCAAACCACCCGGATAGGAGCATCCCTACAAACACAAACGTGCTCGTAAGAAGAATGCGATATCTCATTTTTGGATTATGCTTATTCATCTATTTTATGGAGAAATTCTAAATTTCTTTTTTAACCAATCATCATCTTGAATTTTTTCCGATTCCAAATAGAGAACTCCTTGATCTATTTTGCAATCACCCTTCAAAAAGGCAATAAAATTTTCACACTCATAGGGATATACCCAGACGCTATTCTGTAATTTTTCAAAACCTAATTTGGTGAGATTGCGCCTGATTCTGTTACGTTTGCCTTTCTTGGTTTCTTTGATATCAAAAATAACCAAACGCCATTTTCCGTCCCATTTTTTCGGTTTCAACGTTTCTGCTTCGGCTGTGTATTTGGCCAGTTCCCTGTCTCCTTCTCCCGTCAATTGAACACGGGCCATATTACCTTTTTTATCCAGATAGAGCAGACCTTTTTTTTCCAGTTTGTTAATAGCATTCAAAACATAATAAGAAGAATGATATCTTCTGTCATTCTTCTTGTATGCCGTCAATGTTTTTAGTGAATTCTCCACCAAAGCATCCATGCTTAACACACCCGATCCCACCGCAGTGAGCAGTATGTGTTGCACATCAACTCTCGATTTACTTATAGCCATAGTTTGTTCGTCTCTCTTTTTGTTTTTGTGTCATATCCCATACGCACCCCGTCCTGACTCCCCTCTTAACTCAAATAGCAGACATAGCCACTGCACACTTTAATGTTCGACAGCACATATAAGTGTGCACAGGGAAATTCTGACCAACTTTTCAACTGTGCACATAACATAGTACGACCGTTCATTAGAGTGTGTACACAGAAATCCGCCGCTCTTCCTTGCGGTAGTTTTTCACCCGCACATAGTATAGCACGTCCGTTCATTAGAGTGTGCATTTTGTCAACCCCATTACAAGACATAAAGATTGTGAGTATTGCTCATTCTCAAGCTATAAAGCACCTCCGGATCATCCCGTAAAAATCGCGGATGAGACATCATTTATAATGTGACGCGCTCACTACCCAAGGATACATACCCCACACTTGTCCTAACCACCTGTCTGACTAGAGTGATAGACCATATCCACTGCACACTTTAATGTTCGACAGCACATATAAGTGTGCACAAAAGGAAACTCCGGCCGACCTTTTAACTGTGCACATAGTATAGCACGTACGTTCATTAGAGTGTGCATTTGTCAACTCATTGCAAGCAGATTTTACGAATCCTTTTACTTGCTTTTTAGAGTTGCCGCTAAACAAAAAAAACAAAACCTCCAACAGGAGGTTTTTAGTTCTAGCTAATAGAGATTAAATTGTGTTGCCGGTTATTTTTTGTTGATAGCCCAGCCAAAAATATCGCCCACCGCGGAGGCTATCAAGTCAAACAACGAGACACTGCGCGCGCCAGTGTATATGGCATACGCGGCGGACGTGGTCTTGTTGCCAAATCTGTCTTGTGAAGCAATGGTATAAACATAAGTTGAAGCCTGATCCAAACCGGAAATAATCAAACTGTGATTCAAGGCATAATCTTCTTCGGCGGCGGTTTTGGGTGACTGGCCCGCCCCCTTGGAATATGCCACTTCTGATTTTGCCAGCTTATTGGTTTTCCAAGAAAGCACTAATTTCACTTCCTGTTTATTTTTTTCGGTAAAGGCTTCACCGCGAATCGCGCTGATTGCGATGGGTTCCGGCGTGTCTTCCGTCAGCAAAAACTCTGCTTCGCCTCCGATAGCGATATCCCCCGCGCGGAAATTCTCACTCTGATAATTCGCGTTGCTAGGTGGCAGTACGGGTTCTCCCTGGCGAGAAATGTCTGGATTTTCTTTTGGTGGCGGCGAAACAAATTGGCTGGGAAGAATGTTATTTTCCGGTGAATTGATACGCCAAATCCGCTTGAAAAAAAAGTAACCGCCAAAGGACAGAAGAATCAAAACCGATACTAGAATAATCCACTGGTTTTTGCGGTTGATTTTTCCCTCTAACATAAACTTGCAAAACTCTTCAACCAATGATTTAATTTAGAATCCTCCAAACGAAGCGATTTTCTTGTCACGATAGAAGAAATATACCACAAAAAAAATGTTCCTGAAAGGCGGAGCGGGATTGATTTTATTTCTTATTTAATAGATAATCGGATTGTTCAATATCAGAGAAAATTCTATGGCAAAAAAAATTCAGGCTAAACATAACCATTCTTATGTGGTGATTATGGCCGGCGGATCGGGTACCAGACTTTGGCCGCTTTCCCGTAAGAAAAAACCCAAACAATTCCAGTCTTTCATTTCAGAAAAAACTCTGATTCAAGAGACGTTTGACCGCGCCACTCAAGTCGTACCGAGAGACAATATCTTCGTTTCCACCACCAAAAAATATAAGCGATTAGTGTTGGAACAACTCCCCGCTCTCACTGAAAACAGACTCCTCTTAGAACCGAAACAGCGCAACACCGCGCCCGCCATCGCCCTGCTAGCCGCGCATATCGCCGCGTATGACAAAGATGCCGTAATTGCCACCATTGCCTCCGATCACGCCATAGAAAATCCTCAAGAATTCGTAGCTACGATTGATTTAGGTTTAGTCACGGCCGCAAAACAGAAAGATAAGCTGATTGTCGTCGGCATCAACCCCACTCGTCCGGATACCGGCCTCGGTTATATTAAAATGGGACAGGAATTTTCCGTAGTCGGCGACAGACGCATTTTCGTGGCCTCCGCTTTTCAGGAAAAACCCGACCTCGCCACCGCCGAGAAATATCTGGCTGGTTGGGAATATCTCTGGAACGCCGGCTATTTCATTTTCGCGGCCGCCAGTTTCGCGAAATGGACGAAGCAATACGCTCCGGCACTTCATCAAACGATAGCCAAAATCATCCAGCTCCAAAATTCCGCTACGCCCGACGAAAAAACTTCAGCGGTATTGTATGCCGAAACAGAGAGCGAACCGATTGACACGCTCATTGTGGAAAAACTTTCTCCGCAAAATCGCCTCGTGATACCCAGTTCACTGAAATGGAATGACGTCGGAAACTGGAAAAATCTTTATCACTTTCTGCGGGAAAAGGACGGCTCCAGTATGGTGATACGCGGCAAGCATCTGGACTTGGACAGCCAAAACACTCTGGTTTATGGAAATAAAAAGCTCATCGCCACCATTGGACTTTCTGATCTCGTAATCGTGGACACGGACGATGCGCTTCTCATCGCCAAACGCGATCAAGTTGCCACCCGGATAAAAAATCTGCTGGAAAAACTGAAAGAAAAAGGCGAAGAATCCTATCTGTGAAAACAACCGCAAATCGTTATTTCCCCAAACGGCGCAGAAGCTCGTCCAAATCTTCCTGCGAATAA
The DNA here is from genome assembly GCA_023261695.1 of Candidatus Moraniibacteriota bacterium. GTDB lineage: Bacteria > Patescibacteriota > Minisyncoccia > Moranbacterales > UBA1568 > UBA1568. The sequence goes on along the minus strand of JAHFON010000019.1, from coordinate 11,401 downwards.
TACTCGATAATCACTCTCCCGCCTTTTCCGACAGAAGAAATTTTCACCTTCGTGCCGAAAATTTGCGCTAACTGTTCCGCTCTTCTGGCGATTTCCGGATTCAGCACAGCGGTGTTGCGAATATGTGATCTCACGGAAACGCTCCGCGCTTTCATCTCCGTTTCGCGCACCGTGAGCTCCTCTTTGATAATCAGATCAAATATGGCGCGTTGCTTTTCCGGATTCTCAATCGCGAGCAGTGACTTGGCATGGCCTTCGCTGATTTTTCCTTCCGCCACAGCGCGTTGTATCTCTACCGGCAAATGCAATAAACGCAAAGTGTTAGCGACAGCGCTTCTGCTCTTTCCCATTTTCTTGGCAACCGCTTCCTGTTGCATGCCAAATTCTTCCAATAATCGAGCATAAGCTCTCGCTTCTTCAATCGGATTAAGATTGTGCCTCTGGATATTTTCAATGACAGCCAATTCTAATTTTTCCTGCTCCGTCGCATCTCGCACTACGACCGGTACGGTGCGCAATCCCGCGCGCTTCGCCGCCTGAAAACGGCGCTCCCCCGCGATCAATTCGTAACGCTCATCGCCCGGGTTCGTTGCGCCGCTCTGATGAAGCGGGCTGACTATGAGCGGCTGAAGAATACCGTGTTCCTTGATGGACTCTGTAAGTTCTTCAAGTTTCACCTGATCAAAATGCAGACGCGGTTGATGCGGATTGGTGGCAATTTTATCTATGGATATTTCCATTGCTCCATTATTGCCGTGATTGCCGCTGTCTGGAAAATTTGGAAAAATAGGGATTTGTGCCGACGCTTGATCATCACTACGAAACGCAAGCGAAACAGTATCAGACTCGCCACGCTGAAGCTTTGGCGAAGCGGGACTCGTCTCCGACGAGATGGCATCCAAAAAAGGCGGTTTGTCTTTTTCGTCCGCAATTTTTTTCTTGGGAGGTATGAGCGAGGCCAGACCGCGCCCGAGACCATACTGCTGTGCCATAATATCTAAATCAAAGAATTTTAAGTTTTTTCTGTTCCGCACTTTCCATCGCCAACATCTCGCGTACTACTCCCTTGTATGCGCGCGCGCCTTTGGAAAAAGCGTCGAAATCAAGAATGGATTTTCCGAAACCCGGGGCTTCCGCCAAACGCACCGAACGCGGTATCACATCTTCAAACACCGGCCCGGGAAAATGCGCCCTCACCTCTGATACTACTTGCCGTGCCAGCCGATTACGGCGATCGTAGAGCGTGAGCAGGGCTCCCATAATTTTCAGATTGGGCTGAAGATGTTCGCGCACCAGTTCAATCGTGCCCAAAAGCTGACTCAATCCTTCCAAAGCATAATACTCCGTTTGCACCGGCACGACTACCTCATCGCAAGCCACAAGACCGTTGATCGTCAGCAGTCCCAAAGAAGGCGGGCTGTCAATTAAAATGTAGTCGTAATACGGGCGCACTTGGCGCAAAACACCATGCAAACGAAACTCACGATTGTCAATGTGCACCATTTCAATTTCCGCCCCAGCCAAATCCTGCGCTGACGGAATAATGTGCAGTCTTTCCCTTTCCGTCTGCAAAATAATTTCTTGTACCGGCAAACCCAAAATCATCGCGTGATACAGGTTTTTTTCCAGAGCCTTGGCGTCAATGCCCAATCCCGATGATGCGTTCCCCTGCGGATCCAAATCCACCAGTAAGACTTTCTTCCCCGCTTCGGCCAAATAACAGGCCACGTTAATCGTGGAAGTGGTTTTCCCCACCCCGCCTTTTTGATTGATGAAACCGATAATCTTTGCCATATTTTCCATTATAGTCCATTGACAAACGATTATCAATTTTCTATCCTGCTTTGGAAAACAAACAAAGGAAAGGCTATACTTAAGACATGTTGAAAAACAGTTTAGATGGGCGAGTGGTGGAATGGTAGACACGTTGGACTCAAAATCCAATGCTGGCAACAGCGTGAGAGTTCAAGTCTCTCCTCGCCCACAAAATGGATTTTAATGTATCAGTCAAAAAATAGATATGGAATATTTATCTTCAATTTTACCGGCGATTCAACATCTTGGAATTTTCGGGTACTGGATTGTTTTACTGGTTTCGTTACTGGAATCGTTGGCGTTTATCGGAACTCTGATCCCCGGAACCATCGTGGTTATGCTTGCGGGTTTTTTGTCGGCGCAAGGCTATTTGGACTTAGGTGACTTAATTTGGTTTGCCGCGATTGGAGCGATACTCGGTGACAGTTTGAGCTACTACTTGGGAACGAAAGGCACGAAATTTTTTCATAACGAAAACAAATTCTTAAAATTCAGCCACTTGGAAAAAGGTGAAAAATTTTTCAAAAAGCACGGAGATAAAAGTATTTTTTTTGGCCGATTTATCGGCCCTATTCGTCCGATTGTGCCGTTTGTCGCGGGTTTATTCAAAATGAACAAATGGTCATTTTTCTTTTGGAACATAACTAGCGCGTTTTTGTGGGCAACGTCTCATCTGCTCCTTGGTTATGTTTTTCTTTTGTTTTTAATTTTATCGCTGATGATATTCTGGCTGATTGCCAAAAAGAGCGCGCCGGTCTTTGGTTTTTTTAAATCAGTTTGGCTGTCAATAAAAAGCGCGGTTATCGCCAATCCAGACATAGAACGTTTTGTGAAAAATCATCCTGATTTATTTCAATTTATTCAACGCAGATTGGATAGAGAAAATTTTTTCGGGCTTCCCTTCACGTTTTTGTTTATCGCATTTATGTACGTGCTGTCTCTATTTTTAGACGTTGTTCGGGACATTATCAATTCTAATATTATCGTCGCGGCAGATACGCGCGTCGCCCATCTTCTATTTGTTTTCAGAGATGCCGAGCTGGTAAAAATTTTCACTTGGATCACCTTGCTCGCGAAATCGCAAGTCATTATGAGCTCAACAGTCGTGCTGGCCCTAATTCTTTGGCTGTGGAAGAGAAGAATGTACATCCTCCCTCTTGGGATAACGATTGTCGGAAGCGAGCTTTTTAACTTTCTCGGAAAATGGGCGTTTCATCGGCCGCGTCCCGATGTCGCTTTGTATGTGGAAGACACTTTTTCTTTTCCGAGCGGACACGCCACTATGGCCGTGGCTTTTTATGGTTTTCTGGTTTACCTGTTGTTTCGGAACATAAAAAAATGGAGATACAAAATCAACGCGCTTTTTTTCGGCAGCCTATTGATTTTAACCATTGGTTTGAGTCGGCTTTACCTGGGTGTTCACTTTTTAAGCGATGTGTGGGCCGGGTATCTTTTGGGCGCGCTGTGGCTTCTTATCGGAATTACTCTCTCGGAATGGTTGCGTCATCGTAGAAAGTGGCCACGCCCTGCTCTCACCCGGCAAGCTAAAATTGCCGCCGCGATTCTTATATTGGCTGAAGTCATTTTCTATGTAAATTTCGCTCTGCGTTATAATCCGTCTCTCGTGCACCAAGAAACGCCGAGTGTCATTGTTACCGCCGATGTCTTAAATACTTTCAGCGTTAATCAAATTCCGCGCTTTACCGAGACGCTCATCGGTGAACAACAGGAGCCGTTAAGTTTCATCATCATCGCTAAAAACGATCAACAAATTGTGGGCGCTCTGCAACGAGCGGGATGGCGTCTGGCCGATCACGCCACTTTTGTCTCCGTTACAAAACTGGCTAAATCAGTAATTCTCAACGAGAGTTATCCGGCCGCGCCGATGACGCCCTCATTTTGGAATGCCGAGGTGCATAATTTTGGTTTTGAAAAACCGACTGAAATTCCAAGTGTGCGACAGCGGCATCATGCGAGGTTTTGGCGAACCCAACTGGAAACTCAAGATGGTAAGCGAGTCTACGTAGGAACCGCCAGTCAAGACATCGGCATAAAATGGCTGATTACTCACACTATCAAAGCGGATATCGATACGGAAAAAGAATTTTTATTTACGGATTTGAAAACTGCCGGCGTAGTTTCAGGTTTTCAGAAAGAGCAGTTCGTCGAACCGACGCTCGGTACCAATTTTTCAGGCGATCAGTTTTTTACCGACGGAAAAGCGTATGTAATTATTCTGACGAACAATGATTAAACAAAAGTTTTTACTCTGCTTTCATATCATCTAAGGCCCGTTCCGTCACGCGGGCGAGAAGCACCGCGACAGTCACCGGTCCCACACCGCCCGGCACGGGCGAGAGAAAGTCAGCTTTTTTCTCCACGCTGACACGCTCCGCATCTCCCACCACTTTGCCATCCAGTTGACTGATACCTCCGTCAATCACTATTGTCTTTTTAGAAATCATCGCGCCGGTAATCAGATTTGGTATGCCGCACGCCGTCAAAATCACACGCGCCTCTTGGGTTTTGGCAGAAATAATTTCTGGTTTTTCTTGGCTAAGTATGTATTCCGCCCGCAGTCCTTCATTCATCAGCGCTCGCATCGTAATTTTCCCCAACATTTCAGAATTGGCTATTACAAGTCCCTTTTCACCGGCATAGCGGATTTGCAGAGAACGCAAAAGCGTAATCATAGCACGCGGAAAAACCGGACACTCATCTTGTTCCCCCGCCAAAAATTTCCGCAGTGTTTCAGGATGAAATCCGTCCGTGTCCTTGCGCTGATCAATGCGCGCGATAATTTCATTCGTAGGCAATCCTTCGGGCAGAGGCAGTTGCACCACAATGCCGTGTATATCTTTACGCAAATTCAGCTCTCCGATACATTGAAAAATATCTTCACGAGCGACAGTTTTCGGAAAATCATATTTTTCAAAATGGATGCCCACTGATTGCGCCGCTTTTTCTTTGAGATTTACATAAAGACGCGACGGGGCGTCATCACCGATAAGTATCACCGCCAGCCCCGGTACAACACTCGCCTTTTTTACACGCGCTTTAATGAGAGCGAGTAATTTATCTGCAAGCGGTTTTCCATAAAGCAATCCCATACAATTTCTTTTCATTAAATCCATAAATCTAAAACAGCGTCCCGCTCGATGCTGAAATGAGCGGCGCGTGCTCTGTTTTGGCCGATTCCAATAATTTTTTGTTGCTATGAAGATCGGCGATATAATCCCAGTTGCGAAACTCCGGATAGCGCTTGAGTTGTTCTTCCAGTATTTCCACCGTGGCGCGCACATCGCCCGCTCCCGTGTGCGCCGCCGTATGTTCCTTGCCGCAGTATAATTTATAGGCCGCCTCCAGATTGCGCGGCACAAACATATCGCGCGCCTCCATTTTATGATAGAGAATTTTCGCATCCAGCACTTTTCTGGACGTAAAATCAAAATTTTTACCGACCAACGCAAACTCGCCTTTAAGAAACGGGAGATCAAATCCCGTGATATTAAATCCGCCCACATCGGCTCCCTCAAACACACTCCAAAGCATATAAGCAAGTTTAGCGAAGCTCGGGGCCGCCACTACATCCTTGTCATAAATACCATTGACGCGGCTCGCGTCCGAAGGTATCGGCTGACCCGGATTGATGCGTTGACAGTAGGCCGCGATTTCTCCGTCTGGTGCAATTTTTTCGTAAGCGATTTCAATAATTCTGTTTTCTCCCGGCGTCAGACCGGTCGTTTCCAAGTCAAATACAATAAGCGGGCGATCCAGCGGTAAATAGTCTGTGATAATGGTACGCATAGGAAATTTCTAATACCCCCTGCAGGCAGGTAATATTTATAAAAAAATTAACACTTTGAACATTTTATCCCACCTTATACAGATTGTCACTATTCCACAGTCACGGATTTTGCCAAGTTCTTTGGTTTATCAATATCACACCCCCGCTCCACCGCGACAAAATATGCGAACAGTTGAAGCGGGATAATCGCAAGCAGAGACGAGAGCATCTCCAGTGTCTTGGGAATAAAAATGATGTCGGTGGCTTTTTTGGCAATAACACTGTCTCCTTCTGTCGCGACTGCCAGTACTTTTCCTCCGCGCGCGAGAATCTCTTCTATACCGCTTAAATTTTTCTCATACACACTGTCTTTCAGCGCTATTATCACCGACATAACCGACTGATCAATCAGAGCGATCGGCCCGTGTTTCATCTCTCCCGTCGGATACCCCTGCGCCGGCACATAGGCGATCTCCTTGATCTTCAGCGCTCCTTCAAGCGCGTTCGGAAAATTATATTTCCGTCCCAAATACATATAATGTTTTTGCTTGGCGTATTTTTTTGCCAGCTTTTTAATATCCTTCGCCCGCGCGAGTATTTTTTCCATATATTCCGGAATACGATTAAGTTCCCTCGCTATACGTTCGCCCATCACAAAGGAAAGCTCTCTCTGCCTCCCCAGATAAAGCGCGAGAAGAGCCAGAATGGCCAACTGCGAAGTGAAAGCTTTAGTGGAAGCGACGGCGATTTCCGGTCCGGCGTGACAATAAACTCCGGCGTCCGTCTCCCGGGCAATCGTAGAACCAACGACATTGACAATGCCCAGCGTCAATGCTCCTTTTTCTTTAGCCTCGCGAATGGCCGCCAGCGTGTCCGCGGTTTCACCTGATTGCGATATCGCAAGAACAGCGGTTTTTTTATCCAGAAGCGGCTTGCGATAACGAAACTCAGATGCCATTTCCACTTCTGTTGGAATGCCGGCGTATTCCTCCAACATATATTCCCCCACCAATCCGGAATGATACGAAGTCCCGCAAGAAACGATAATAATGCGATTGATATTCCTCAAACGTTTTTCCACTGCTTGTAATCCGCCCAGCCGCGCACGCCCTTCCTTGATCAACAAACGACCTCGCAGGGCATCCGCGAAACTTTTAGGCTGTTCAAAAATTTCTTTCAGCATAAAATGCGGGTATCCGCCGCGCTCCGCCGCCGCCTTATCCCATTCCAACGTATGCTCTTCTTTCTCTTGTTTACGGTTAGATAATGTTTTCACGACATAGCCGTCTTTCTTTATAATCGCGATCTCTTTGTCGTCCAAGTACACCACGCGTTTCACATCCCCCACCATTGCCGAAACATCGGAAGCGACGAAAATTTCTCCCAGCCCTATACCCAATACGAGCGGACTGGAAAGGCGCGCCGCCAGCATCATATCCGGATTCTTGGAAGAAATCGCCACAACGCCGTACGTCCCATTCAATTGCTTAAGAGTTTTCACAAACGCTTCTTCAAATGAAATATTTTTTCCTCCACTTACGGACATTTCCTCTTCCAAAAGATGTGCGATAACTTCCGTGTCAGTTTCCGAGCGGAATTTGTGCCCGCGTTTTTTAAGCATTTCTTTCAACTCGCGATAATTTTCAATGATACCGTTGTGAACCACCGCCACGTTTCCGCCGCAATCAGTGTGGGGATGAGCGTTTTTTTCCGACGGCTTGCCGTGCGTCGCCCAGCGGGTATGAGCAATCCCCAAAAAACCGTTAAAATTTTGTTTCAATTTGTTTTCAAGATTCACAACTTTTCCGACAGACTTGGTTACTGCCAGTTTTGATTTATGATTTTGGAGAACGGCCATACCGGCGGAATCATATCCGCGATATTCCAAACGCTTCAGTCCCTCAAGTAAGAAATCCCGAGCCGGTCTTTTGCCAAAATATCCCACAATTCCGCACATAAATTTCATGGTTAAAAAATGAAAATTTTATCCCACCACCAGATTCAAAATCCTGTCCTGAATATAAATCACTTTGCGGATATTTTTACCGGCCAGATGTGTTTTCACTTTTTCATCTTGTAAGGCAAGGGATTTTACAAACTCCTCATCGCTACCGGCCTCTACATTCAAAATGGCGCGGAGTTTTCCGTTCACTTGCACGACTATATTCATAGTTTCAGATACAATTTTTTTCTTGTCCCACCTTGGCCACTCTGCCAAGAAAATAGATCTCTTATTGCCTAGCGCGCGCCACAATTCTTCAGAAATATGCGGCGCGAAAGGAGAAAGCAAAATAAGGAATGTCCGATAAGCGATAAGCGACAAGTGATTCTCTTTCTCCACCGCGTTCACAAAGATCATTAGCGCACTAATCGCGGTATTGAACTTGAACTCTTCAATGTCTTCAGTAACCTTCTTAATTGTCTGATGCAACAAGCTTTCAATAACTTTATTGTCTCCTTTGGTACTTGATGCCTTTGCTTGGAGTTTCCACACTTTTTCCAAAAATCTGCGCGTGCCTACAACGCCATCCGTATTCCAAGCAATTGATTGAACAAACGGCCCCATAAACATTTCATACAAACGAAACGCGTCAGCCCCGAATTGCGCCACCATATCGTCCGGATTAATCACATTCCCCCAGCGTTTGGACATCTTGCGCCCGTCAGACGCCAAGATCAGCCCTTGATTGACTAATTTCATAAATGGCTCTTGGCCAGACACCGCGCGGATATCATAGAGAAACTTGTGCCAAAAGCGCGCGTAGAGTAAATGCCTGGTCGCATGCTCCGTGCCGCCCACATAAACATCCACCGGCATCATTTTCTTTTCTTTCTTCTTGTCGACAAGCGCTTTCCTATTTTTAGGATCAATGAAACGCAGATAATACCAGCACGATCCGGCCCACTGCGGCATCGTGTTCGTCTCGCGCTTCGCCTGACCCTTGCACTTCGGGCATTTCACATTCACCCATTTGGCGATATTGGCGAGCGGTGATTCTCCCGTATCTGTCGGCTCATAGGATTTCACTTTCGGCAGTTTCACGGGCAATTCTTTTTCCGGCACAGGCACCACCCCGCACTTCTCGCAATGGATAAGCGGGATCGGCTCGCCCCAATACCTCTGCCGCGAAAACGTCCAGTCGCGCATCTTGTAATTCACTTTTTTCTCTCCCAGTTTTTCTTTCACCAACCACGCTGTCATTTTATCCCGCGCCTCCGCCGAGGTCAGTCCGGAAAATTCACCGGAATCAATTAAAATACCGTCTTCAATAAACGCCTCCTTGATTTTTTCTTGATACTTGTTACTTACCGCTTGTTTGCCGGAAGCAACCACTTCCCGGATTGGAAGATAATATTTCTTCGCGAACTCAAAGTCTCTCTCATCGTGCGCCGGCACCGCCATCACCGCGCCGGTGCCATACGCGCCCAAAACATAGTCGGCGACAAAAATCGGCACCTTTTCTCCGTTAAACGGATTCACAGCTTCCATTCCTTCCAACTTCACACCGGTTTTTTCTTTAGTTAACTCCGTGCGCTCCATATCAGACTTGCCGGCAGATTTCTTGATATATTTTTTAACTTCCCCGAGATTGGTAATTTTTGACTCAAGACTCCTGATGAGCGCGTGTTCAGGCGCCACCACCACATACGTACAGCCGAAAATTGTATCCACGCGCGTCGTAAACACCCTGATTTCTTCCTCTGTTTTAGCAACCGGAAATGTCACCTCCACTCCTTCCGACCTTCCGATCCAATTGCGCTGTTGTTCTTTGATGGATTCGCTCCAATCCAATTTCCGGCTATCCAAATCTTTAAGCAAACGATCGGCATACTTGGTCATCCGAAGCACCCACTGGCGCATCGGACGTTTCTCAACTATGCTTCCGCAACGCTCACACTTTCCTTGCTCCAAATCTTCATTGGCCAGTCCGGTTTTGCACGATGGACACCAATTGATCGGCTCATACGACTCGTAAGCCAAACCTTTTTTCCACATCTGCAAAAAAATCCACTGCGTCCACTTGTAGTATTTTGGATCCGTCGTACTGATCTCGCGCTCCCAATCATAAGTAAAGCCGATCTTCTGCAATTGCTTTTTGAACATCGCCACGTTTTTCTTCACGGCAATTTCCGGGTGTATCTTATTCTTGATGGCATACTGTTCCGCCGGCAAACCAAAAGCGTCCCAACCCATTGGGTGAAGCACGCCGTAGCCCTGCAATTGTTTCATCCGCGCCAAGACATCCGTCGCGATATACCCCTTCGGATGACCCACATGCAGTCCGGCGCCGGACGGATAGGGAAACATATCCAGCACGTAGAATTTTTTCTTGCGGGCATACTGGCGATAAACGCCGATTTTTTCCCATTCCTTCTGCCACTTTGCCTCAATAGATTTCGGCTGATAAGTCTTCATAAATATGTATCGTAGCCAAAAATGTCATTGTTGGCGATTCGCCAAAACCTCAAGTGCGATATCCACCACTTTTTGCGCTTCAGTCAAAGACTTTACCAAATAGTATTGCGCTCGGCCGGATTCAATCACTTCCTGAAATACGGAATCGTTATCAACGTTGCTCAATATGATCACGGGAATTTTTGCAAGCTCTGCATCTGCCTTAAGCGCGTCCAACACTCCCAAGCCGCCTAAAACCGGCATCTCTATGTCCAGCAAAATAATGGCCGGTTTGTTTTCTTTACACTTCCGCATACCTTCCGCGCCATCTCTCGCCTCCATAACCGTCCATCCTTCTCTTTGAAACTTCACGCGATAAATCTCACGAATGTCATCGTTGTCATCCATTATGCACACGGTTACTTTTGAATTTTGATTCTCCATAATCTAAATGTCATTAAAAAAACACGCTTTGTCAAATCTGACTTCATCCTAACACAACGAATAACCGCGGGGCAAACTAACGAAAACGCAAAAATTCCGCGCTCGCCCGCACGAAATATCAAAAAACTCCGTTATTCCAAGAGATTCCCCGTTTGCTGTGATGTTTGCGCGCTACCCTGACCCGGGCGATTTCTTTTTCAATCAGCGCCGCCGTACGGGCATATTCTTCATCGCTGACATGCGCTTGTTCTTTTTGCAAAGCTTCGGCTCGCTTGCGAGCTTCTTCCGCGCGAGCCAAATCAATTTCCTCGGCGCGCTCGGCCGTATCCGCTAAAACAGATAAAACGTTGTTATGAAACTCCACAAAACCTCCGGAAGTTACCAGACTGATTTCTTCACCATTCATTGACTTACGCAAAATAATTTCTCCGGCTTGGATAGCGCCGATATAGGCAATATGATTAGGTAAAATAGTTACATCGCCGCCCTCTACAGGCAATGTCGCTTGATATATCTCTTCTTCCAGCACCGTCCGTTCAGGAGTGACGATTTTGAACTTAATCATATTATTTCCTTCCTTCCGCTATCACCTCATCTATGGAACCCTTCATATAGAAAGCCTGTTCTGGAATATCATCCAGTTCTCCGGAGATAATCTTTTCAAAACCAGTAATCGTGTCTTCCAGTTTCACATATTTTCCCGGCGCGCCTGTAAATTGTTCCGCCACGAAAAACGGCTGTGAAAGATATTTCTGTATCTTTCTGGCGCGGGTGACTGCCTGCTTGTCTTCATCGGAAAGCTCTTCCATACCAAGAATCGCTATGATGTCCTGAAGGTCCCTGTAACGTTGCAGTATTTTTTGCACGCCGCGTGCTGCCATATAATGACGCTCGCCGATAACCTGCGGGTCCAGCATAGTGGAGCTGGAATCCAGAGGATCTACTGCCGGATAAATACC
>JAHFON010000041.1 GCA_023261695.1 Candidatus Moraniibacteriota bacterium | reverse complement strand
GCTGGAGCGCAAGCTCTATGAGAACGGAGTAGGCGGGGAAATCCTTACCGATCCGTATGTGAGGGTTTGTACCACAAGTACGTCTTTTCTTGCCGGTAAATTGCGCGAGAAAGGTAAACGAGTTTTTGTGGTGCCAAACAGGGTTTCCCAAGAGGACGTGAAATTAGCAGAAGAAATTCTCGCCGCCGCGAAGAATATAAAGAAAAATATAAATATTGTGCGCGTGGCTTATTTTTCCGGGACCCCGAGTCATAACAAGGATTTCGCGACGATTACGAGCGCTTTACTCGCGCTTTTGGAAACGTATCCGCAAATGCGGCTGGTGTTGGTGGGGCCGCTGGATACTGATCAGCGGTTGCAAAAATTTAGGGCGCGCATCAAACGCGTTCCATTTTTGACGCGCGCGAAATATTTTGCCGCCGTTGCGAATATGGATATTAATCTCGCTCCTCTGGAAATTGGCAATCCGTTTTGCGAGGCGAAATCAGAACTCAAATGGATTGAAGCTGGTTTGGTCGGAGTGCCGACGGTGGCATCTGCCACTGGCACATTCAAAGAAGCGATTGTTGACGGCGTGGACGGATATGTAGCCGAGACCCAGGAAGAGTGGAGAGAAAAAATCGGAAAATTGATAACGGACGCCGACGCGAGAAAACAAATGGGTGAAAAAGCGCGTGAGAAAATTCTTGCGCATTATACAACGAAGATATCGGAGGTTGGATATATGGAATATCTGCGGACAAAACTGAAAACATAACTATGAAAATTCTTATCACTGGCGGCGCTGGTTTTATAGGTTCTGCTGTCGCGAAGCAACTAATGGAACGCGGTGACAGGGTGGTCCTGATTGACAACTTCAACGATTATTATAATCCGCGGTTAAAAGAAGACCGCATCAAAGTTTTCCTGAAAGATTGTCGGAAAGGCTACAAGTTGTATCGCGGCGACATTCGCGATCGGAAATTTCTGGAAAAAGTTTTCACAAAAGAAAAACCGCATAAGGTTATTCATCTGGCGGCGATGGCCGGCGTACGCGCGTCACTGGACAATCCGGCGTTGTACGCGGATGTGAATGTAATGGGGACGACTCATTTACTGGATTTGTCAGTGAAGTGCGGTGTGAAAAATTTTGTTTATGCTTCGTCATCATCGGTGTATGGTAATAGCAAGAAAGTTCCATTTTCTGAAACAGATAGCGTGGATACGCCAATTTCTCCCTATGCCGCCACTAAAAAGGCAACGGAACTATTGGCGCATGTCTATAGCCATATTCACCAACTGAAGACGACGGGACTGCGTTACTTTACTGTGTACGGACCGTGGGGCCGTCCCGATATGGGAGTGTTTAAGTTTATTGAGAATATCATCCGCGGCCGGACGATTGATGTTTATAATTTTGGTAAAATGCGGCGCAATTTCACTTACATTGACGATATTGTTTCTGGCACCATCGTTGCTTTGGATGCCGATCTGCCGTGTGCTGTAATGAATATCGGCGGAGATCGTGATGAGGCGCTTTTGGATTATATCGCGGCCGTGGAACATTCCTCGGGCAAGAAAGCGAAGAAAAGGCTGATGCCGATACAGCCAGGAGACGTGCCGTCTACTGTCGCCGACATAAGAAAACTGAAAAAGCTTGGTTGGAAGCCATCTGTACGCATACAGCAGGGCGTGAAAAACTTTGTGGAATGGTATAAATGGTATTATAAGGTGTAAAATTATCTTGTTGAATGGTATCTGGCACTCAAGCTGTGAGATTGCTAATTTTTTTGTTTTGCGTTAGGATGTGTGGGGATATTTTGAATGATACATATGGCAGATTATTACAATACTCTGGGTGTTTCTAAGGGCGCCTCGGAAGATGAGATCAAAAAAGCCTTTCGCAAACTGGCTCACAAGTATCATCCGGACAAAGGCGGCGGCGATGAAAAGAAATTCAAAGAAATAAACGAAGCTTATCAGGTATTGTCTGATAAGGAAAAGCGCCGCCAATATGATCAATTCGGCCAGACGTTCAACGGCAATGCCGGAGGATTCAAACAGGGGCAGGGTTTCGGGGGATTTGATTTCAGCGGCGCGGGGGGCGCGCAAGGTTTTGATTTTTCCGATATGGGTTTCGGTGATATTTTTTCGGACGTCTTTAGAGGCGGCGGACGTTCCGGTCGTGCGCGCGCCGGTGCGGATATTCAAGTAGATGTGGAAATTACTTTTGAAGAAATGGTGCGCGGCGTGAAGAAAAATATCCATTTGCGCAAACTTTCTAGGTGCGATACTTGTCACGGGACCGGAGGTAAACCCGGGTCCAAAGAGAATACCTGTCCTAATTGTCAGGGCACCGGGAAAGCGCGCCGCGTCGCCCAGACTATTTTTGGTTCGTTTGAGCAAGTGACGACGTGCGAACATTGTTATGGTCGCGGAAAGGTGTACGCGGAAAAATGTCCGGTATGCCATGGAGATAGACGCCTGCGGAAAGAAGAAGATATTACGATTGAAATTCCGGCCGGCATAGATGATCAACAGACTCTTTCTGTGCGCGGTAGCGGAGAGGCGGGAGGAAACGGCGCATCTGACGGAGATCTTTTTGTTAATGTGCATATTCGTCCTCACCCGTCGTTCAAACGGCGTGGCGATGATATTGTGTCGCAGGTTGAAATCACGTTTGCGCAAGCGGCGCTGGGAGACAAGGTGGATATCCAAACCATGGACGGCGAGATGAGAATGAAAATTCCCGCCGGAACCCAGCACGGAGAAGTGTTTCGCGTGCGCGGCAAGGGCGTGCCACATCTCGGGCATTACGGACGGGGCGATCATTTAGTGACGATTATTTTACGCGTACCCAAGAAACTTTCCCGCGAAGAAAAAGAATTGATGGAAAAATTAAGGCAACTGGAAATGTAGCGCGTACGAGTTCAAAATATCGGTATGTTCATAAAGAATACAAAAATAGCAAAATGGCAAAGATAATTTCTTATCAGCTCAAAAGAAGCAAGCGGGCAAAACGGATGCGGCTTGCGGTATATTGCGACGGGGCGATTGTAGTGACAAGCCCTTTTGGGATAGAGCAATCAATAATTGAAAAGTTTATCTCTGACAAAAAGCAGTGGGTGTTGGAGAAAATACGCTTTTTCAAAAGCGTGGATATTAAAGCAGTTCGTACTTTCTCGCATAAGGATTATATAGAAAATAAAGATAAGGCACTCGCTCTCGTGAATGAGCGGGTGAGATTTTATAACAAGGAGTATGGCTTTTCATTCAATAAAATCTTTATCAAAAATCAAAAAACTCGTTGGGGTAGTTGTTCCCGCAAGCAGAATCTTAATTTGAATTACAAAATCGTGTTTTTGCCGCAGAAACAGCGAGATTATATTATCGTGCACGAGATGTGCCATTTGAAAGAATTTAATCACTCCAGAAAATTTTGGGCGCTTGTGGAGAAAACCTTTCCTAAGTATTCAGATATTAGAAAAGAGCTTCGCAATCACGAGTTATTTTACAAATAGTCCGCGAGATTTTAGAACTCTCAAGAATCAAGGTGTCAGACGCAGCCGCCGCATACGGATTTTGACTTTTTGGGCTCTTTTTCGTATACTGCCGAAAGAAAGACGCTTAGGAAGATCGGTATTTTTTGTAACGTTTATAACTCTATGTCTCTTGCTATTTTTGACGCGTTGTTTGGATCCAAGGCTCGCGCTCGTTTGATTCGTTTATTTGTTGTCAATCCGGGAGCGGAGTTTACCACCACCGAAGTCGCGGAAAAAACTTTGATGGCTAAAGATGATGTCGTGCGCGAGCTTACGCGTCTGGCTAAAATGAAACTGATATTTGAGCGTTCCCGTAAAGGTCGGAAACATTTTATTGTGAATGAAGAATTCCCTTTTTATACCGAACTGAAAAGTCTGGTTTCCAAATTAAATATCCATGCCCAGTCGCAGGTGTTTCGCAAGCTGAAAATAGTCGGCGAGGTCAAACTGATACTGATTAGCGGACTTTTTCTGAATTATCCCAAGAGCAAAGCGGATATGATTCTGGTGGTGAACAACGTCAATCGGACGAAATTGAAACACGCGGTTGCTTATTTGGAAGCGGAGGTCGGCAGAGAGATCCGCTTTGTGCTTATGAACAGTGAAGAATTGCACTATCGGTTGAATATGCTGGACCGTTTCTTTGTGGAATTTCTTGAGGGACCTTATGAAGAAGTAACGAATAAGGTGCCGGAGATGAAGCGCTTCGTGGCGGGTTTGAAAAAATAGGCACTATGTTTGTCGCTAATTGGGATGTAGATGTTGCGCAG
>JAHFON010000040.1 GCA_023261695.1 Candidatus Moraniibacteriota bacterium | reverse complement strand
CCAAACTGCGCTTCGGCAAATACACCGCCAAACTTTTGCTTATCTACGATGACGGGAAAAGAGACGTACCGATTGAAGGCGAAGTCTCTTTTTGGGTGGTGCCGTGGAGGTTGATAGGGGCGCTCTTTATAGTCGGTATATTCTTTTTTATCGGTTTGCGCTCCACTTTCAAAAATATCTGGCGCAAAATTTTCAAAAAACGCTAAACAGAATGCGATGAAAAAGTTTTTTTTCGCTCTACTTTTGTTTTCGGTGATGATTTTTCATGCGCGAAGCGTTTATGCCGAAGCCAATCAAGGCGGCTTGACGCTTAGCCCGATGTTTCAGGAAATTGCTTTGAAACAAACAGATCAACAGAAATTTTTTTCGGTGTCTTTGACGAACAACACGGATGCGATCTTGACGCTCCACCTCTCTTTATTGGATTTCGGCAGTCTGGATGAATCAGGCGGAGTGGCGTTCCTCGGCGCCTCAAATGATCTGGAGAAAAAGTACGCGTTGAGCTCTTGGATGCGTCCGGAAAAGGACACGGTGATTTTGCAACCCGGCGAAAGTCAAAATGTGAAAGTGACTATAGAGAACCGCGATTCGCTTGCGCCCGGCGGACATTATGGCGCCGTGGTTTTCAAGGCAGGTGATGACGCGGATGACCCGAGTGCGACCAACAGGGTGGCAGTGAACCAGTTATTTTCAATGCTGGTTTTTGTCAAAAAAATCGGAGGCGAGATATATAGTCTGGATCTGAAAGGGGAGGAATACAAACAAAACATTTTCGCGTTTCCAAAGATGCTGGAGTTGCGTTTCGGAAACAGCGGCAACGTGCATATCGTACCGCGCGGCACAGTGACAATTACGGATCCATTGAAACGCGTCGTTTCCAAGGGTATCATCAACGAAGAATCCGGACTGATCTTACCGGAAAGCATCCGTGTTTATCCCGCGCGCCTTAACCAGCTAGCTTTCAGTTTTGTCCCGGGGCGTTATACGATGAAAATAGATTATCGTTATGACGGTCGAGAGGATTTTACAACCGTCACTCGGCAATTTAATTTTATTCCGCCGATGACAATTGCCGCAATTTTGGCATTGGCAGTAATGGGGGGCTGGTTTGCGATGCGTCGCCGCAGACAAAATAGGGATAAATCACCGCGCGAAAGTATATGAAACATTTTAGTTTCAAAATGTATATTATAGTCGCGGCGGTTTTGCTTGTAGGCGCGGCAGGCGCGGCTTGGATTTTTTTGCAAAAACCGGTGATATCCGATATACGCGTCGGCAAAGTAGAATCTAGCGCGGATATGGAAGCGGGTAAAGAGATAAAAACTTACCCGGGAAAATATCTGACGTTTTCTTACTCGGGCATTTACACGGAAAAGTCTCATGAAACTCCCGATGGGGGACCAGTTAAGGAAAGTATTTTACTTTCTGCTACAGGGCTGGAAGGTCAAAAAATAGCCATTGTGGTGGAGAAACGCGACACTTTAGATTTCCAAGAATCGCCAGCCTATCAAATGCGGCTGAATAAATCCAATGAGTACGCGCGAGAAACTGTGACGCTGGGCGATTGGAGCGGAGAGCTTTTCAAGAAAGACGTCCAGGTTTTTGAGCGAACGTTGTTTCTGAAACACAAGAATTTTATAGTGAGTCTTTCCGCAACTTCCCCGTTCAACGCCGATAATTTAGACAACGAGCTCTCTTCTATCGTCGGCAGTCTGCGCTTTCGCGAATGAGTGAGAACATATTCTAGCAGAACCCAATCCGCCCCGTTATTTTAGTACCGTTTGGTAATTTTTCAGCAAGAAAACCGTCTCGTCTTGCAAGTGATTCCTAACCCAATATTTTTCCTTCTCGTCTGATAAAAGTTCGCCCAGACCTCGCATGATTTCATTGTTTTTCACTTTTTCTACGATCAAGATACACTTACCAAGATACTCGCCGACCGCCTTTTTAGTCATTGTTCTTATGATTTCAGGATTAATCTCCCAGTTTTTTTGAGCAAAATACCAGATATCATAAATATCGCGCATAGCAGTTTCGCTTCTCATAGTTAATGCTACCAGCTTGCTCGAAAACAGATACTCCTTTTTTCCCACCAAAATAGAAATACCCAGATATTCCTTTACCTCGTAATACTTTTTGATATCGGGCATAAGTGCGCGAGTGTTTATTTCAATCTTGATATTATGATCTGTATCTCCATAAGAAAGCAGAAAGAAAACCGTATTTCGTTTGATGTGCTTGTCTTTTATTTCCCCGTACCTCCCCAAGATTGTTGCCATTTTTTTATACACCAGCCCTTGCGTAACTTCGTCGGTTAAAAACAGATCAAAATCCAAATCTACGGAAAATCTCGTGAGGCCATAGAAAAAATAAGCGCACGTCCCGCCCTTAAATCCCAGCAACGAAGAAATCGAGATATCGTTATAGATCTCTCGTAATATCTTGCCCATAATCAACTGATGTTTTTCTCTATTCAGCATAATAATCTTTTTGATATTTTATTAGTCTTTTGGTAAGCTGTCGGTTATCATATATTTTCACCAATTCAAAACATTTGTCCCAATTGATCGGACGCAGATTGTCAAAATAATACTTTGGGAACAAATAAATCATATCTAAAAAAGCTCGCTCCGGTGTGGCGATACTGCAATTATTTTCAATTTTGATACCGGCAGGGTTGAACAAGACGCTATCTTTCAGTTTTCTAAACGTAATCGTATAGGCATCTATTTTTTTGGTGACCGGCCAAAGACTCGCTACAAAAAGAGTATCGTAGTGCTGGAAAATCATTCCCGCTTCTCGCAGGACCGTTTCGAAACTGATATAGGAAGGGGTATAAATACTTGTTGCCAGTTCTTTGGGATTGTAGTTTTTGTTTTTGGCAAATACGCCCCGAGTCAATCGGATCAAAGTTCCTTGCTTTACGTAGTAAGCAATCTTGGCTTTCAAATTGTTTGGGTTGTTTTCTTCCCAAATCAAAGACAGAGTCTTGTTGGTCAAAACAGTCTTGGAGGATTGATATATTTTTACAATCGCGCTATCCATAATAATATGTTTGACTGAAGTAATGCATATTCTTACTTCCATTATACATTATTCATAAACTTCAGTCAATACCGAGTTTATCCGCTAAGGTGAACACGGAGCGATTGAAACCGTTGACATTTACGGTCCGCTTGAAACATCGTCGGCAGTCTGCGCTTTCGCGATTGAATGAGAGACCCTTACGAGTCCCGCCACTTTTTGATGCGGATCAGCAAGTGAAACAAGAAATCTTTTTGAGTTTTTTTGAGAGTCACATTTATTTCTTGAAGATTCCCGGAGATCTTTGGCGCTTCTTCTTCGTACCCATCGGAGCGTACAGAAATTGACGGTGCGGCAAGCGGCAAAGCAAAACGCAACGTATAGTACCCGTTTTCATCTGTGGTGGTTCGCGTGTCGGCGTGCGTTACAGAAGCTTTGACAATGGGCCGTCCCAATTCGTCACGGACAAAGCCGTAGACGATTGTAGGTTTGAAGTGGCGTGTGAGTACCGCTACCGCCTCGCGCGGCTGGCCGTCGCTTGTCCAAATTTCCGTACTACCACCCACTGAAAGCCAATAATTTACCCCTTCAATGTCATCTGTCTGGTTTAGTAGATAAAGCGTCCGATTGATCCAATTAGCTTGATTAGTTTCCGTCATTTTTCCGTGAATGTCTGGGATGGGCGCACCGAATTCACCTAAAATTATTTTTCCGCCACTTTGTTTCGCGATGGATTCCACATCTTTGACCAGCTGTTCTGGATTTTTAACATAATGATCTATCGTTACTATCCCGCCGAGCGCTTTTGTAGTTTCTTTGTTCATTATCAGCCGTGCCACATCTCCGTTCATTGAAAAAAAATTGGCACGCACATCCTTATTGATTTGTTCGAAATCTTTTTGCATTGTTTGATACTCAGCTATCAAAAATTTCCGATGCCCCGCGACATCTCCTGTCTGTCGCGGATCCCCCGGGCCGCCATTCTCGCATTCCGGGCAAGAAGAAAATGCGTCTCCGTCTTGGAACAAATCCGGATGAGCGAGGATAAAACTGCCCGTTTTCTTTATATGCTCATCGCGAGTGAGTGCCGGATAACCAAACCAGCCTTCCCAGCCGGACCAGTTGCCGCGAAACCAGACTTTCAAATTATGGGTGCGGGCACTTTTAACCCAGCGCTCAAGAAAGGGAACAAATTCCTCATCGTAGGGAACAGCGATGGCCACGTGAGTGGCTCCGGTTTCGGCAATTGCTCCTACTTGACGATCGAT
>JAHFON010000018.1:7800-17640 GCA_023261695.1 Candidatus Moraniibacteriota bacterium | reverse complement strand
GATACAGACCCATAAACGTCATCAGTGATGATGCGATCAGAATCGCAATCACATAATCTCTGACGCTGGAAGGTTTGTGCATAGGATTAAAATTAATTATTATACCATTTATAGTATAATGATTTTTCTTAAAAATACCATTCGCGAACAATGGTAGCTGGGGCTCTGGGACGAAGTTGGAACTTATTTTCCTTAAAAAAGCTTGGGTACTAGTGTCCCCACGTCTTCTACGTTTCTACGTTTTCTATCCAATAGCTTGGAAACACTTGATTAAAGAAATTGGGGTTTGGAATTCAATGCCCATATGCAATCTTTCGGTATTGTAGTAACTCCAATAGGTCGGCATTGCTCTATTGAATATTTTAACATCTCTAGGAAGAATGCGTAAGCATTCTTCTTTTAAGGTTCGGTTAAATCTCTCAACATAAGAATTATCATTAGGCTTTCTAACCCGGGAATGCCGGTGCAGTATTTTAATTCGTTCCGAGAAGTGAGTAGAAAATTCAGAACCATTATCCGATTGGATACAATTAAATTTAAAGTCGGAGAGCGCTTGCGCTCGCTTCAGAAACTCGATACTCTTTTTCGCATTAATCCTGTCCGTAGCCCACGCATAACACCAGCGCGAATACACATCAATTAGGGTGTAAACATAGATTCTTTTCTTCTCGCTGATCATCAGGTGGATTGTATCCACCATCACTAAATCGCCAGGTTTTACGGCTACAGGACGCTTTATGGATAGATGTAATCTCTTCCAAGGACTGCGTTTTTTAATGAGGCCGGCATAATCTAGTTTTCTTTTAACACTATTTAAGCTGACCTTAATTCCGTCTTGGATTAAATGTTGGTGGATGACATCGCTACAGCGATTGTATTTTAGTTTGTATTGGATAATTTCATCAATAGTTTCTTCTGACAATTCGTTGGGATGATAATGTGGACGCGATGACTTAGTTGGAATTTCGTAAGCTCCGCCTATTGGAACTTTCTGACACCATTTGCTAATCGCGGATTTACTGTAACCGAAATATCTAGCTGTCTCTGACACGGTTTTACCTTGTTGTACCATTGCGACTGCTTTTGCCCGCAACCTAGGCATTCTGGGGTTAGTTGTATACATATTTGGAAACGTTAGTTTTTAACTGGTAATTATACCAGAAATCGTTTCCAAGCTATTGGGCTATTACGGTGCGACGTATAGTCAACCTTTAATGGTGACACTTTCCAGTTTCTCTTGGGGAGTTAATCCATTTAAGGTCAGATGGATTCTTTCAAAATTGTAAAACTCTAACCACTCATAAGGAGTATTCCAAATTCGATAGGGATTCTGATAAAATTCATCATCAATAGTTTTGTGAATTCTTTCAACATGCGGGTTCCAGTTAGGCGAGGCTTTGGGAATGAAATAGTGCGGGATATTTTTCTTGGTTAACCAGCTATGGTAGTTGCCTCTGTTCTCTGAGCCATTATCTGATTGAATTGAGATGATTGGAAATCCAAAATATTTTTCTGCATTTTTGTAGGTCTCGATGGCATTTTTGCTTTCCTTAGTGGAAAATATCTGAAAGTAATATTTCTCGGTAAAGACATCCAAAACTGAGAATTGATACCGACGCACGCCTTGTTCGTTGTAAACATACTTCACATCCACCTGCACGCCTTCGCCACATTGAGCCACAATCAACCTTTCTTTCATCGGTTGATACCAAGGCAATTTTTTCTGCGGTTTTCTGATCAACTTCTTCCTTTTGTAGTATTTGTAAATCGTGGTTGGAGAAACATCAATATTCAATTTCTTTTTAACCAGCATGCTCATTTTCAACGGTCCGTAATTGGTGATTAACTTTTGCTTCTCAATAAATATTTTGAGAGCAGACGTTAGTTTCAAATGCGGATGAAGTTTTCGAGCGACGTATTCTTTTCTAAGTAGTCCATAATCCTGATTGTGCCAGTAATAGTAAATCTTCCGATGGATGCCAAACAGCTGACAAGTTTCCTTAACTGTATGCTTATGCCTTTTAACCCAGGCATACCACTGAAATCTTAATTCTCGAGGATATTTGGCTCTCATAGGCGCTTATCTAGTTAGTAGTTAACGGTGTCACCATTCTACTAGATGAGTGTCACTATGTAAGGTAAACTATACGACGTATTGACAATATTGAAATAGTATGTTTGTATCAATATAAGTTTAGGTGTCTAAACCTCAGTTAAAGGAGTAACTGTTTTTTGACGGAGTTCTTTAAAAAAAGGGGGGTTAATCATGGTTAGTAAAAATGTTCTTGTTACAGGTGGGTCTGGTTTCATTGGAAGTTTTCTTGTTGATGAACTTGTGAATCGTGGTTACAATGTGACTATTCTTGATTTGGACGAGCCAAAATTTGGCCTATACAAGCAAGCCCGTTTTATCAAGGGAAGTGTAACTTCGGAGGATGATATCAATCGTGCTGTGAATAACCAGGAGTTTGTTTTTCATCTTGCTGGCTTACTGGGGACACATGAGCTTGTTGAAAGGGCTTATGAAGCCACGATGGTCAACATAGGTGGATCGATACGTATACTCGATGGTTGTAGAAAATTCGGAGCGAAACTTATCAGTATTTCGAAGCCGAATTGTTGGGTAAATCCTTACACTATCACGAAGATAGCTGTGGAGGGTTACGTTGAAATGTATCGACGTGAGTTTGGAGTCGAATCCGCTATCGTGAAATGGTTTAATGTTTATGGCGGTCGTCAGCCTCTCTTCGAAGGAAAAGGGTATCGGAAGGCAGTGCCGACGTGGATTGTGAACGCATTAGGAAAACATCCCTTGGAAATTTACGGTAATGGTGAACAGACCATGGATTTGATCTATACTGCTGATGTTATTGAGGCGACGCTGACAGTCGTCGATCATTGGGGTATGGCTCAAGGTCAGACTTTTGAAGTTGGCAGTGGTGAAGAAGTGTCAGCCAATCGACTTGCTGAAATTATCAAAAAGCAAACGAAAAGTGATTCGGGAATCGTGCATGTACCAATGCGACCAGGGGAAACTGAGAATACGCGAATCAAAGCAGATCTCGAAAGGATGGCTACTCTTGGCTGGATGCCAAGTACCTCTCTTGATGAAGGTATACGTCAAACCATTGAATGGTATCAACTACATCCGCTTTTCAAGTAGAAGTTGCTTTATAGAAAAGTAAAACCCGTGTTATTCTAGAGGTGTTGAAATCTTAATTTCAACACCTCTTTTACTAAGATTCTTACTATGAAGGAAAGTATTGTATTCGTACTCTTTCACTTTCAAGAAAAAAACAATTTGAGTTATGATTGCCGTTTACGTGTGGATGCTACAGCTCATTTTTTGGTGTCGTACAAAACTATTCGAAAAGTCATACTTGTCGGAGGTGGAGGTTTAGAAGTATCGGGTGCACAACAAATGAAAAAATATTGGGAGACTACGTATCAAAAATATTTTTCTTGGGTCTCTTTGAGAACGCTTGAAGGTTCGAATTCCACACATGCAAATATTGATGAGATAAAATCATTTATTCAAAAGGATGTTCTGAAAGAAGTTTTTATTATAACAAACGGGTATCATATTCCGAGAACGGAAAAGCTTTTAGAAAACGCTGATATAGTTGCGACTGTCGTGTCTGCGGAAAAAATTTTATTGGAAGATGAATTTGGAAAAGCGGAAATTGAGCACTATCAAAAATCTTTCTTGTATCAACGAAAATTACTCCAAGAAAAACTACTTATATTCCTCATGAATCCAATCGCACATCGCATCTTTTTTCTTTGGAGGAAAATTCGTTATTTAAAATAGTTTATTTCCGTATCATAAAACCGTCCGCAAGGGACGGTTTTTCGTAGCTGGGGAGGTAGGGAAATCAAACTGCTCGCTTCGCTGCGTTCTATAGGGCTTCCGCCCTCTAGTCCGGTAAACCGGTCACCTCAAACTGGCAAACAAGTGTTTTCCCGACCCCTTTCCTGTTCGATCTCTTACCTCACTAATATACCAAAAAATCCTACTAAGAGGAACTTGGCAGGATTTTTTGATACGTAAGCTGGGGAGGTAGGGATCGAACCTACGCATGGAGGCTTCAAAGGCCCCTGCCTTACCGCTTGGCTACTCCCCATTTTTCTAAACTAGTTGGCCGCCCAAGAGATCTAGCGCTTGGCTGATGAGCGGATTTTCCAAAGGGCTTTCTTCAGATTGATTCTGCTCACTTTTAAAGTTTTCTGCGGCGGAAGCCACTTCCAATTTAACAGAGACTTTTATTTTTGACCCTAAAATGCTATCAAAGGCTTCCGCTAGTGTCAATTGATTGGCTCTCTCGTCCAACCGCTCTTTATGAAAAGCATACTTCACCGCGATTGTCAGAGTGGAACCGCTAATCTTAAGCGGCCGCGCGGTGGAAAGAGCTAATGAAAGCGAGGCGTTTAATTGTTTGATTTTATCCAGGATAACCATCCATTGGGCGCGCACGGTATCCAGATCAACGCTCGTTTCTGTTTGGGCAACCTCTTTGGATTCTGAAATCGCTGGTGGATTTTTCTTTTTCGGAGACCTAGTTTTCGTTCGGATGATTTTTTCGGGAGGCGCTATGACTGATGATTGAAGCGGTGCGGCTGTTTTCTCACCAGTCGCTGAAACTTCTGGTGTTTTGTTTAGTGGCGAAGCGGATATATTTTTTGTTTTGCCATTGAGTATTTTTACAAGAGCGATTTCCAGCGGCAATTCGGGAATGACGGATGTTTTGCTTGTAGCTTGAGCGATTTGCAAGTGTTCCAGCATCTGCACAATCTCATCAGGAGTGAAAAGAGTCGCGAATTCAATCAGCGTAGTTTTCTGTTCCTCGGTCAAATTTTCTAATTCGGGTGGTCCGTTTCGCGGATCCGCGGATACCAAAAGAAGGTCACGCAGATAATGCAAAAAGACGCCGCAAAAAATGGAGAGATCTACGCCGTCTTGGACAAGTTTGCGCGCGAACGAGAGGCTGGCATAAAGTTCGCCGCTTTCGATCAAGCGTAAGAGAGTCGCGATATTTTCTTTTTTAGTGGTGCCGAGAATTTCTATCACCTTGTCTTCTGTGATGTGTGCCGTTTCCAAAGAAGCGATTTGCGAAAGAAGCGATTCAGCATCGCGCATCCCGCCCTCGGCTGTCTGCGCGATTATGGCTATTGAGCCGTCGTCAATTTTTAATTTTTCCTGGGCGGCTATTTTTTTGAGTTTTTCTGAGATAAGTTTGATTGGCAAACGCGAGAGATCGAAACGCTGACAGCGCGAAACGATGGTATCCGGTACTTTGTGAAGCGCGGTGGTGGCCAATATGAAAATCACATGTGCCGGCGGCTCTTCCAGAGTTTTGAGGAGCGCGCTCCATGCACCCGAAGAGAGCATATGCACTTCGTCGATAATGTATATTTTGTGCGATCCCAACGAAGGTGGCAATTTCACTGTTTCACGCAATTCACGAATATTGTCCACGCCGGTATGAGACGCGGCGTCTATTTCTATGACATCCAGTGATCTGCCTTCGGCCATCAACAGACAATGCCTGCATTTGTTGCAGGGCTCTGCTATCGCAGGATTTTTTTGAGAAGAGTCAGCGTTGTGGCGATGGGAGCAGTTGACGGCTTTGGCGAAAAGACGCGCCAGAGTAGTTTTTCCCGTGCCGCGCGGACCGGTCAGAAGATAGGCTTGACCGACACGACCGAGTTTGAGCGCGTTGGTGAGGGTCGTGACTATGTGTTTCTGCCCGATGACTTCCGCAAAAGTTTGCGGGCGGTATTTGCGGTAGAAAGTATTGGACATATTAAAATGAAAAGCAAAAGTTAAAAGGAAAAATTCAAAAGGTAAAAATTATAAAGATAAAGAACAGAGAACAAAAATTGCAACCAACAAACGTCCGTAACAATTTCGGCACGTTATCATTATATCATAATGTAAAAACATCTCTACAAAGAAAGAAAAAGTCCTGTCGCAGGAGGCTATTTTTTGAAAACGAAGAATTTGTAGCCGATAAAATTCCAGGCGAGAACCAAAATGGAGGCTGTGATACCGCCAACATTCGCCCAAGTTTTTTCAGCTATGCCGGCCGGCGCTCCGATGCCGTTTACAACGAAAAGCGTGATGCTGACGTTGATCAAAAGGCCAATCAGGCTGACCAAGAGGAACTGCCTGAATTCTTTGCCGACGTTGTCGGTTTCCTGTTTCTCAAATGACCAAAATTTATTCCAGATGTAGCTGTTTACAATGGCTATAAGCACCGCGAAAGATTTGAAGACGGCAATTAGGTAGCCGGATGAAATATCGCTGGTAAAAATGAAAAAATTGTAAACCCCGAGATCTATGACGGTGTTGGTAATGCCGATGATTCCGAATTTGGAAAGCTGGAAGAAGAAGGGGCGTATTTTGGAAAGCCAGTATCCAATGCTAACTCCGATAGCCGCTAATAAAGCTAGTAGGGGCGCAAAGAGCAAAGCGGGCAGAGGGAGCTTGACGGTTAGATTAGCAAAAATAAAAGGAGCTAAAATTCCGATAAACGCTCCATTGATCGCCGCAAACACAAGATCGCGCAAAGTCAGTCGCATAAGTTTACATTAGAAAGGGCTTTACGCGTTGAAATGGCCAAACGCGGAAGCCTTATTTATTTTTGATTATTTATTTCTTTTTCTATCGCTTCCATATCGCGTACCCATGCATCCAGCACATTAGTGTCATCAGATGAAGCGTTTGCGTCGTGTTTAATCACCGGAGTATCTGAAGATGTGTCTTGCAATTCTTGTTTCCAGTTATCTGAACCCCCGTTTTTTTCTGTGGCTTTAGCAAAATTAGTTTTCCAATTTTGTTGAACGCCCTTTTGGATGACGTTTTCAATAGCCGCCCAAGTCGCCTCCAGGTCGCGCGGAGTGACAATAGCCACTTCATCGCCGGGAGTCGCCTTGAAATAAGTGATAGAGGCCAAAAGAACGCGATACGGTTTGCCGTCGGCGACGACATAATAATTTCCGCCCTCGTCTTGGGTGACGACGGCGATAGCATGGCGGCGCTCAATCGGACCAATCTGTTTGTAAAGAAAAGCGCCGTCTTGTGTGATGGTAAGTTTGAGCATATCGCCTTCCACCAGTTTGGATTTGGAAGCGTAATTGGCCGGTACCGGATATTGTTTGCCGTTCGTGCCCAGCATAAGTTGACCGTCAAACGCCCCCTCCACGACAGTGCCGCCGTTTGTGTCCGCTTCTATTTTGTGCGGCCGGCCGGATTTTTTCTTGCCTTCAAGCTGAAGCAACATCGCCTTGGCGCCTTGGATAGTCTTTTCCGCGCTCATCACCATCTCGCGTAGCGCCTGGATTTTCATCGCCTGTTCCTCTTCGCTGTGTTCTGAATTTGTGGCAGTGATATCTTGTGACATAATTTATTTTGTTTTTTTGGGATTCCCGCACACACAATAGGATACCAAAATGCTCCTGCTGTTTAAGAATCCGTATTTTTTTATTTATCTTGATGTTTGGATTATAGAGGATTTTTTATTGACAAGCAAGACAGGATGATTCGCGCGTTACTTGCTGTCAAGCGCCTTTTGTCCTAGCCTTGACAGAAAGCGGGAAAGTGCGTTAATATAAGTTGATTCTAATTTGGGTACCTATCGGCTCAAATTTTGAACATTAGCAGAAAACAAGACTTATGTCGCAGAATAAGAATAAGCGTGCGGTACCCAAGCCGGTTTCTCAAGAAAAAAATGAGACTCTGTTTTTTGCGCGGGCACTGGAGAAGTTTCTTGAGCGTTTATCGCCTCGTTCCCGGGTTATTATCACGGAACGTTTTGGCGTGTTCGGCGATAAAATGAAAACTTTGGAGGAAATTGGCCGTTCACATAACATCACGCGGGAACGCGTGCGTCAGGTAATCGGCAATACTATAAAATTGCTCTCGCGTGAGAAAGGGCATCCGTTGTTTGTGGAAATTGCCACGCTGATTCAAACGACACTGGAAGGAAAAAGTGGTATTATACGAGTGGATGAGTTTCTTGACAAACTTGCTCCGGCTGGAGGGCAAGAGCGCGGCGCGCTTTTGGTCTTTGTAAAATGTCTCTCTATTGTCAGTGAGGGAAAAGAGACAAAGGGGCGCGACAAAATTTACACGCTGGAAAGTTTCTCGTTGGCCGAATGGGAAAAAATCAAAGAAGCTGTCAGGGAAATTTTTTTGGCAGTCGGTCAGACGCTTGATCAAGATGAGCTTTTTGTCCGTTTTGCTGAAAAAAATACTTCCGTGAGCCGGCAAAAACTTTTTGATTTTCTCTCTGTCGCGAAAGATGTGCGCCGCAACGTTTTTGGCAAGTGGGGACTGGTTGACTGGAGCGATATCAATCCGCGCGGCACGCGCGAGAAGGTCCACCTCATTTTGAAAACGAAGATGAAACCTCTGCATTTTAGAGAAATCGCCGCGCTGATTGACAAACACGGATTGCATGGCGGCAAAAAAAATCGGAGCCATCCCCAGACAGTGCATAACGAACTCATCAAAGACAAACGTTTTGTGTTAGTAGGCCGCGGTGTTTACGCGCTCTCCGAGTGGGGATACAAGAGAGGCACCGTCAGAGAAGTTTTGGAAGACATTTTCACGCGTATGAAGAAACCCTTATCCCGCAAGGAAGCACTGGCTGAAGTTCTCAAAGTGCGTCAGGTGAAGAGATCCACAATTATTATCAATCTGAACACTTTTTTTGAGCGCGTCGGCAAGGATGTTTATACCATCAAAAAATAGCTCTCGCTTTTCTAACGGGGTCAACGCACTCCACCCTTGATATGAACATTTTCTTTTCCAGTTTCGCGGAAATTTTTTCAATGCTGAAGAGTATTCTTTCAGCCGTATGGGATGTTTGGTTTATTATTTTTCCGCCCCTGCTTTTTTTTCTTTTCAAAATTTTGTGGCTGGATCATGTAAACGACAAGTACAGCGCGCGGCTCAAATGGGTACTGCTGGAAATTATTCCGCCGCGGGATATAGAAAAAAGTCCTTTGCCGATGGAATCCATTTTTGCCGGATTGGCCGGGGTGATCAAAACCGCCACGGTGGCGGAAGAGTGGGTCAAGGGAGAATTTCCTGTCTCTTTTTCTTTAGAGATCGTCAGCTTGGAAGGCGCTGTTCATTTGTATATTTACACCCAATCCGGTTTTCGCGATTTGGTGGAAGCGCATTTTTACGCGCAATACCCGGGCGTTGAAATTGTGGAAGCCTCCGACTATACGCGCAATGTTTCCAGATCCATTCCCAACAAAGACTGGGATCTTTGGGGCACTGACTTCGGATTGGCGAAAGATGATCTGTATCCGATCAGGACGTATAAATATTTTGAAGAATCGGTTACGGGGAAAATGATTGATCCTTTGTCGGGAATTTTCGAAACGATGGGCAAGCTCGGACCCGGACAAAACCTATGGCTTCAGTTTATCGTTACTCCGTTGAAAGAAAGCTGGTACACTACTGGACAGGGCACGGTGGATGTTTTTTTGGGAAAGGCCAAAGAAAAGAAAATGGGAGTGTTTTTACGTTTATTTACAGATATTAAGGATGTTTTCGCGAATCTGGGCAAGGGCTTAATGGCGCAAGAAGTGGTGTTTATGTCCGCTGAAGAGAAAAAAGAAGAAGACGAATCGCCGGTGGAATTTCGTCTGACGCCGGGAGAGAAAGACGTTCTCAAAGCCCTGCAAGCCAATTTGGGCAAGCAAATGTTTAAGACGCGTATGCGGTTTCTGTATCTCGCGCGCAAAGAAGTATTTAGCAAAACAACAGGAGTCTCGGCTTTTGTCGGAGGCATCAAACAATTCAATGATCAAAACCTAAACAGC
>JAHFON010000018.1:0-7790 GCA_023261695.1 Candidatus Moraniibacteriota bacterium | reverse complement strand
ACAGCTTCAAGCCTCTGGATGAATCCAAGACTTACGCTAATTACGGTTTCACTAATGAACGTTTGCGTTATCGTCAGCGCCGTCTTTTGCGCCGTTATATCACCCGTGACACCGATCCGCAAAATACGCGTTTTCTGTTGAGCTCTGAAGAATTGGCCACGGTTTTTCATATTCCGGATATGTCAGTAGTGGCTCCGACACTTACGCGCGTGATGGCCAAGCGCGGCGCGGCCCCGACCAATCTTCCCATCCAAGAATAATCAATGAATATGTCATCACAAAACAACCAAAACGACATTACTTTTTTCGCCAAGACCAATTTTCGCAATCAGGAAAGAATCTTTGGCATCAAGCAAGACGACCGCCGCCGGCATATGTACGTCATTGGCAAGACCGGTATGGGCAAGACGAACTTGTTGGAGAATATGGCAATTCAGGATATTCAAAAAGGACACGGTGTCGCGTTCATTGACCCGCACGGTGATACGGCGGAAAAACTCATTAAGGCTATCCCGGCGCATCGCATCAATGATGTAATTTATCTGAACCCGGCCGATCAAGATTTTCCGATTGCTTTCAACGTGATGGAAAAAGTTGATCCGGAATATCAGCACCTCGTTGCTTCCGGTTTGGTCGGCGTGTTCAAGAAAATTTGGGCGGATTCATGGGGGCCGCGTTTGGAATATATTTTGCGTAACGCTATTTTGGCTCTGTTGGAATATCCGGGCAGTACTTTGCTGGGCGTCACGCGTATTTTGGTGGACAAAAATTATCGGGCGCGGGTGGTGGAGAAGATTACTGATCCGGTGGTGCGCAGTTTTTGGGTGGATGAATTTTCCCAGTGGAACGACCGCGTTTTACAGGAAGTTATTTCGCCTATCCAAAACAAGGTCGGGCAATTTCTCTCCAGTTCTCTCATCAGAAATATCGTCGGTCAGACAGCCTCGTCGTTTGATATACGAGAGGTGATGGATAAGCAGAAAATTTTAATTGTCAATCTTTCCAAGGGACGCATCGGAGAAGACAACGGAGCGCTTTTGGGCGCCATGGTGATTACTAAAATCCAGCTGGCCGCTATGGGACGCGTGGACATACCAGAAGATGAGCGCAAGGATTTTTATTTGTATGTGGATGAATTTCAGAATTTCGCTACGGAATCATTTGCCAATATCCTGTCTGAAGCGCGCAAATATCGCCTCAATCTGATTTTGGCGAATCAGTACGTTACGCAGATTGAAGAGACAGTGCGCGACGCGATTTTTGGCAATGCGGGAAGCATTATCGCGTTCCGCGTGGGGGCGATGGACGCGGAGTTTTTGGAAAAAGAATTTGAGCCGGTGTTTATGATGAACGATGTGGTGAATTTGCCGAAATATCAGATCTATCTCAAGCTGATGATAGACGGTATCGCAGGGGACGCATTTTCGGCGACGACTTTGCCGCCGATCAAACTGGAAGTCTCCGACATCGAGAAAAAAATTATTCACAGTTCCCGGGAACGTTATTCAACGAGTAAACTAGAGGTGGAAGACAAGATTCGCCGTTGGAGCGGTATGTTGACAGCCGAGGAACGGCAGGCGCTGGTCAATCAACAAAACGGAAACAAATCATCTAAAACCGATGTGCCGCCAGTGCCGCGCAAACCGGTAAGCGAAAGCAGCCGAAAAATAAAAAGCGATAACTCTGCAATTAGAAAGAATACGGCACCTTCAGAAAATATTGTCCAAGAAAAACTACCAACACAACCGGCTAACTCTCAGCCTCTGCCAGCTCCCAAGCGCGAACCGTTCGCTTCTCTTTCAGTGTCGGATGTATCACGTCCAAGTCATATAGTGGTAGAAAGTGCCCCTGCTCCCGTGCCGGAAAGAAAATTATACGCGGCTCATTGCGCGACCTGCGGCATTGATATTCAAGTGCCATTTGAACCTGACGGCAAGCGTCCCACATTCTGCAAAGACTGCTTGCGTGATTATCAGCGTTCCGTTGCCAAAGTGCGCGGTGAAATAGAAACGAGAAATGTCGCGGATGTTTCAAATCAAACTATGACGCCAGCTTCCGACAAATTCGCCCAGCCTAAACACAGTGTTGCCCCACAAGTTTATATTCCATCCGATGCGCCTATGTCGCTTTCGCAAACGCAGAATGTCGGTCCCAAAAAATTTAAATCGCTTCGCAAGCGTCCCGCTATCAATCTGGACGAGGTGCGTGCTTTACTGACCAATAGTGTGAAAAAGTCAGAATAATTTATCTTTCTTGTTTCGGGGGCGTGTTTTTGGTAATATAAGAAAAGTAATCAGGATAACATTATGAGTTTTCAGAAGATGCACAAAAGAGCCTATCGGTTATGGGTTATCATATCCGTTCTGATGATGGTATCAATGGTGATGCTTCTTTTGGCTCCGTTCTTCCTTAATTAGGACTTGCGTGTTGAAGGCGTAAAGTTTGAGCCTATGGCAAAGCGAAAATTTTGGATGCGCGTAGCCGCTTGCGCGGTCATTGTTTTGGTCGGCTGGATGATTTTTGTTTCATCGAAACAAATTCAAAGAGATCGCCGCATTCAAGAAGAGGTCGCGGCGCTTGAGGCTGAAGCCGCCAAGATTAGCCGTGAGAACAAGACGTTGGCAGGGGAGATAGATTACTTTTCTTCATCTGATTTTCGCGAACAAGAAGCCAAACAAAAACTCGGCTTAAAGAAGACAGAAGAAATAATGGCGGTCATCAAGCCCGTGCCTGACTACAAAGCAGAAACTGAAGCTCAAAATAATATAGTCCGCGATGTTTCTGCAAACTCCACAAAAGCAGATATTCCGAATTATAGAAAATGGTGGGAGATATTTTTTTGAATTTCGGACGCAACCTAATTTAGATACTTAATTATATGCCTATGGGCAAAGTTTTGAAAAAAGTTATGATGAGCACGCTGATTTACGCGGCGCTCACGGTAGTTGCGCTGGTTTTTGCGGCGAGTTTAGTGATAGTTTACGTTTTTCCGCAATCCAGCTTGTCCGCGAGTTTTCGTCGCGCTCTGCCTTATCCGGCAGTTATTGTAGATTATCGCAACTGGATTACTTACGGTTTGCTTGCGGAAAATATGACATCCGTCAAACGTTTTTATGAAACGCAGGATTTTTCCAAAATCGGTTTACGTGTGGACTTTTCCACCGATGAAGGGAAAAAACGCTTCAAGGTGCGAGAAAAAGAAGTCTTAAATAAAATGATTGAAGACGGCGCTATCAAAGTTTTAGCCCAAAAGCGGGGTATCTCGGTCAGCCGTGATGAGGCCGCACAGGCCGTGGCGCGCAAACTGCAAGAGTCTGGCAGTACGGAAGACGTGAAAAAAGATCTGGAGCGTTTGTATGGTTGGACGCTGGATGACTTTCAGGAAAAAGTGGTGTTGCCCAGCTTGTATCAGGAGAAGTTGCAGGCGAGTTTCGTGCGGGAAGTGGATACGGTGTCCGCTGGAAAAAATAAAATCGGTTTAGCGCAAGAGGCTCTGCGAAATAAACAATCTTTTTCAGATGTGGCCAAACAATATTCCGACGGAAACACGGCGCAGTCAGGAGGATCTTTGGGCTGGTTTGCTCTGGAAGATCTGGCGTCTGAATTGAGAGAGGCGGTAGCAAAGCAAAAAGTCGGAGTCCCCGGAGATGTGGTGGAGAGTAGCTTGGGATTTCACATCATCTTGGTGGAAGCGGTCAAAAAAGAAGATCAAAAACAACTTTACCAGCTAAGTCAAATTTTTACTCGCAAGATAATGTTTGCCGATTGGCTTTCTGAACAAATGTCAGAGTTGTCCATTGTCGTCTTGTCTCCGGAATATATTTTTAATAGCCGAACCGCTCGCGCGGAGTTCAAAGATCAGAAAATGAGAGATTTTGAGAAAAGCCTTTTTGAAAAGGCTAGTGGGGATCCGGCTTTTTTCTTTTGATTCCATTATGAATTAACTATTAACTAAATATTTATGGAAAATACTCAACTAACTCCGGTATCAAATAACGCATCTGCTTGTTCGCACAAACGTCATTGCGGGAAGTTGTTTGTCGTAGCTGTTTTGTTTGGTTTGATCGGAGGACTGCTCTCACCTTTCGTATTGCGTTTCTATAATCAAAGGCTGGCATTTTTCGGTTTTGGTGCGCCGGAAAAAAATATGAGCGCGGCGCCAATTTCAAAAACAGATACTGTTTCGGAAGACAAGCTCATCCCTGACCTTGTGGACAAAAACGCTTCGGGAGTGGTAAGCATCATCATTAGCAAAGACATACCAAAAGCGCGCGACTCTTTCTTTGGTAATCCATTTGGCGATTCTTTGCCGTTTTTCTTCAACCCATTTAATTCTCAAGGAGATAATCAGGGACAAGACCAAGGGGCAGGCAAAGGGACGGAAAAAGCGCAGATAGGGAGCGGATCGGGATTTTTCGTTTCCGCGGACGGATTGATCGTAACCAACAAACACGTTGTCTCTGATGAACGGGCTGATTATACGGTGATCACAAACAGCAAAGCGGAATATTCCGCGAAAGTACTGGCGCGCGATTTTAACAACGATATTGCCGTTTTGAAAATAGAGGGTCACGATTTTCCGGCGCTCGCGCTGGGGGATTCTGACGCGATCCGAGTTGGCCAAACTGTCTTGGCCATAGGTAATTCTTTGGGTGAATTCGCCAATTCTGTGAGCCGCGGCATCGTTTCCGGTCTCAAGCGCAATGTGAGCGCCGGTTCCGGTTTTGGCGATACGGAACGCTTGACGAATATCATTCAGACGGATGCCGCCATCAATCCCGGAAATTCCGGCGGACCGTTGTTTGATCTTTCTGGAGAGGTGATCGGAGTGAATGTGGCGATGGCGAGAGGCGCGGAAAACGTCGGGTTTGCTCTGCCGATCAATCAAGTCAAGCGTGTGGTGGAACAAGTGCGTACCACCGGAAAAATAACCATTCCTTATCTCGGCGCGCGTTACATAATCTTGGATAAGGAAATTCAGAAACAAAACAATTTAGATTTTGATTATGGCGCTTTACTTCTGCGCGGACAGCGTATCACAGACTTAGCTGTCATTCCCGGATCGCCGGCCGATAAAGCCGGATTGGTGGAGAATGATATTATTTTGGAAGTCAACGAAGAGA
The DNA here is from genome assembly GCA_023261695.1 of Candidatus Moraniibacteriota bacterium. Classification (GTDB taxonomy): domain Bacteria; phylum Patescibacteriota; class Minisyncoccia; order Moranbacterales; family UBA1568; genus UBA1568. Next base: position 2,667 of record JAHFON010000018.1, on the reverse strand, counting down.
AAATAAATCAAGATCATTCCCTGGCAGATGCCATTGGTCAGCACAATGTCGGCGATGAAATCACGCTCAAAGTCTGGCACAAGGGTGAAACCAAAGAGGTGAAGGCAATACTGGAAGAGAGAAAACAATAAGCGGTTAACAGCTCAAGATCGGCAGAAACTGGCACTCTCACTATGAGATTGCCAGTTTTTTGTTTTGTGCTATGATGAACGAATGAATGTCAATAAATTTACCACCAAAAGTCAGGAGGCTCTGCGCAGCGCGCAGGAAATCGCGCTGTCGCGCGGCAATCCGCAAATGGATATAGCGCATCTTTTGTATGCTTTGTTGATGCAGGAAGATTCCATCGTAACTGTGATTTTCAGAAAATTACAAATTGATGTGGAAAAAGTTAAGGGTAAAGTGTTAGATGAGATTGATCATTTTCCGCGCGCGGAAACCGGCGCGCTGGGTCAATTGTATCTTTCCCCGGCGCTGGCGCAAGTATTTGCCAACGCGGAAAAAGAAATGAGTAAAATGGGGGACAGTTTTGTTTCCACGGAGCATTTGCTTTTGGCTTTGCTTACGACGGAGAGCGGGATGAACAAGTTTTTGGCTGAAACCGGTGTGCGATATGATGAAGTGATGAAAGTTTTAGCGGAAGTGCGCGGCGGACAGCGCGTGGAAAGCCAGGAACCGGAACAGACTTATCAAGCGATTGAGAAATACGCTTTGAACCTGACCAAGTTGGCGCGGGAAGAAAAGCTGGATCCGGTCATCGGCCGTGATGATGAGATTCGCCGCGTGATGCAAGTGCTCTCGCGTCGCACCAAAAACAATCCCGTGCTGATCGGGGAGGCCGGCACCGGCAAGACGGCCATTGCTGAAGGGTTGGCGCAGAGAATTGTTTCCGGCGATGTGCCGGAGAATTTGAAAAACAAAGAAATGATCGCTCTGGATTTGGGAGCGCTTTTGGCGGGGGCGAAATTCCGCGGCGAATTCGAAGAACGTCTCAAAGCGATTCTCAAGGAAGTGGAACGTTCCGCCGACCGCTTCATTCTTTTTATTGATGAATTGCACACGCTGGTGGGCGCGGGCGCGACCGAAGGCTCGCTGGATGCTTCCAATATGCTGAAGCCCGCCTTGGCGCGTGGCAAGTTGCGCACCATTGGAGCGACGACGCTTAAGGAATATCAGAAATATATTGAAAAAGACGCGGCGTTTGAACGGCGTTTTCAGCCAGTTTTAGTGAGCGAGCCGTCCGAAGAAGATACTATTGCTATTTTGCGCGGCATTAAAGAGAAGTATGAATTGCATCACGGGGTAAAGATTACCGATGACGCGCTCATTGCGGCCGTGAAACTTTCTCGCCGGTACATTACGGAACGTTTTTTGCCGGATAAGGCGATTGACTTGATTGACGAGGCGGCGTCTTTGCGGCGGATGGAAATTGATTCGATGCCGATAGAGTTGGATCATTTGGAACGTAACATTCGCCGTTTGGAAATTGAAAAACGCGCTTTGGAAAAAGAAGTTGACAATGGTCACACGAAAAAAAAGGTAGCCGTGATTAATCGTGAACTTGCGGAATTAAAAGAACGTTCCAAGAAACTGTCTCTGCAATGGAAATCCGAGCGCGGACTGATTATGGCGGCGCGCGAGCATAAAGCAAAAATTGATAAACTGAAGTCCGAAGCCGAGGTAGCCGAGCGTCGAGGAGATTTGGATCGGGTGGCGGCCATTCGTTACGGGGAAATTCCGGAACTGGAGAAAAAAATCAAAAGCGAAGAGAAAAAATTAGAAGCCTTGCAAAAAACCGGGTCCATTCTTAAAGAGGAGATTACCCAAGACGATATCGCTCTGGTAGTTTCGCGTTCTACCGGCGTAGCGGTGGCAAAAATTCTGGAAAAAGAAGCGAGCAAACTGGCCCATATGGAAGAGGCGCTCAAGAAACGCGTCATCGGTCAGAATGAAGTGATCGCTTTGGTGTCTAGCGCCATTCGCCGTTCGCGCGCCGGATTGGCTGAAGAAACTCGTCCGATCGGATCATTTATGTTTCTCGGTATGACGGGTGTCGGCAAGACGGAACTGGCCAAGGCGTTGGCAGAATTTCTTTTTGACGACGAGAAAGCGCTGGTGCGGATGGATATGTCGGAATATATGGAATCACACCAAACGGCCAAACTCATCGGTTCGCCGCCCGGCTATGTGGGTTATGAGGAGGGCGGACAACTGACGGAGATCGTCCGGCGCCGTCCGTACTGTGTCGTGCTGTTTGACGAAATAGAGAAGGCTCATCCGAGCGTGTTCAATATTTTTCTGCAAATTTTGGACGAGGGCCGTCTCACGGATGCCAAAGGGCGCACAGTGAATTTCAAAAACACAGTGATTATTATGACTTCCAACATCGGTTCTGAACTTTTGATGCGCGCGCGCGATCTGGGTTTCAAACAAACCGGAGAAGAAAAAGGCGTGTTGTCCGAAGAGGAAATCCGCGAGCGCATTCTTTCCGGTTTGCGCGAAACCTTTCGTCCGGAATTTTTGAATCGTCTGGATGAGATTGTAATTTTTCATCCCATCTCGCCTGCTGTTCTGCGTCGCATTGTAGATGTGCAGTTGAAGAAAGTGGCCGCGCGTTTAGCGGCGCACGACATTGCTCTCACGTTTTCTGTTCCTGTGCGGGAATAT
>JAHFON010000017.1 GCA_023261695.1 Candidatus Moraniibacteriota bacterium | reverse complement strand
AATCTAGCTGGAGATCCCAGAAATGGGAAGTCCTTCGAGGCCGCTAGACCAGGTGCTGCATGGTTGTCGTCAGCTCGTGTCGTAAGATGTTCCGTTCAGTCGGGAAACGAGCGCAACCCCTATGAAGTGTTATATATGTCACTTCAGACTGCCCTCTCATCTGCGTGGGAACGCAGATAAAATTAAAGTTTTATCTGTTTGTTCACGAACAGATGAGAGGGAGGAAGGCGGGGACGACGTCAAATCAGCATGGCCCTTTGACACCTTGGGCTACACACGTGCTACAATGATCGACATAAAGGGTTGCCAAATCGTAAGATGGAGCTAATCCCAAAAATTCGATCTCAGTTCGGATTGAAGGCTGCAACTCGCCTTCATGAAGCCGGAATCACTAGTAATCGTGAATCAGCCACGTCACGGTGAATACGTTCTCGGATCTTGTACTCACTGCCCGTCACACCAAGAGAGCCGGCAATACCAGAAGGCCCCGTGTCAAATCGGGGACGACGGTAGGGTTGGTAATAAGGGTGAAGTCGTAACAAGGCATCCGTAGGGGAACCTGTGGATGAATCACCTCCTTTCTAGGGAGATATCGATTTTGACCAAAGAGCATCGCTCATCAAAACATTTCCTTCGTCATGGTGGGAAGTGGAGCGGTGTGGTCAGATCAGACGGTCGACTCCAGTTCGCTGGAGAACGTCAATGGCAAAAGCAAGCCAAATAATTGTTAGTCATATCCCGTGTACAGGATATGCATAGATTAAAAGGGCTAATCGCAAAAAGTTGTGATCACTTTATCAAGAACACCCACAGAGGGTGTTTTTTGTGTTAGTCTATTTTGTTCTGGTAAAACTTGATTTTCTGATAATCCAATGTTATGATTTGGTGAATTCAAATTAAAAGCACATTAACAATATATGAGAGAGAGGGCTAATCTTATGCAAAAAGAAAAAGTTTTGACCAGCGCCACTCTCTCTTTTCTTGTAAAAGAGGGTAGTGTTCTTTTGGGTTTCAAAACCAGTGGTATTGGACGGGGATTTTGGAATGGCTATGGCGGTGGAATTAAGAAAGGGGAGACAGAAATCCGGGCGGCAGTTCGAGAACTCAAAGAAGAAGTAGGTATTACTGCCGCCCATTTAGCAAAAGTAGCCATCGCTGATTTTCATAATACAAAAAGTGATGGTAAAACATTTACCTGCAGAGTACATATTTACTTAGTCAAGGAATGGTCGGGGGAGCCATCACAAACCAAAGAGATGTTGATTCCTACTTGGTTTAATGTGGACAGACTTCCAGAAATGATACCGGCTGATAAAGTATGGTTACCATATATTCTGAAAGGGGAGAAGATAATGATCGAGGCCAGTCTTGGTCCCTTTCAGAAAACATTACTGGGAGAAGTTATTATCAAGCCAGTGAACGATTTTTCTAGTGAGTGAGTTTAATCTTTTCAAGCTCCAGCGGCTGCGACTGCTCGGAGCTTTCCTTTTTTATGGGTTGAATCGTTGACCTGTATATTCTTCCATATAGAATATGGTATGAACTAATCGGCTACGCAATAGATAACAATTAACTGCCATTTGGTAGAATGGCATATATGCGCCATTTTGGTTTGAAAATCTTTGCGTGATTCTTGCGTGATTCTTGCGTGATTTTTTAAAATAAGCTATAATGCAAGTATGTCAGAATCACAATATACGATAACCAATAGAATACTCAAAAACTTGGCAGATATTGCTGAAGCCAAGGGGATTATTGCAAAGGCGAGGCTTTTGCCTCAGCAGGAGTTGAAATTGAAGCGTCAGGCAATGATCAGGATGTCCCATAGCTCAACTGCTATTGAGGGCAATGTTTTGGATATTCGCCAAGTTGAGGCATTGTATGCCAACAGAAAAATAGACGCGCCAACGCGTGATATTTATGAAGTGCAGAATTATCTGAAAGCTCTTCAATATATCGAGAAGTTTGTTAAAAGTAAAAAACCAATTACGGAAAAAGTGCTTCTCAAAGTTCATGCCTTGGTTACTAATAAAACTTTGCCGGAAGATCAGTCGGGTCATTTTAGGCAAGGTCCGGTTTATGTGGTAAAGAGAAGATTGGGCTTTCCGGATGAAGTGGTTTATACCGGCCCGAAAGCAGTGAATGCGCCCTATCTGATCAAAGAGCTGATTGCTCGGATAAATGATAGCGAAAAAGAGGAAATAAACCCAGTCATTGTGGCAGGGATCGTCCATTTGGAAATAGCGGCAATTCATCCATTCAATGATGGCAACGGCAGAACAGCTAGAGCCTTGGCAACCATGATCTTATATAAACGCGGTTATGATTTTCGGCATTTGTTTGCCTTAGAAGACTATTATAACAAAGATTTACCAAGTTACTATGCGGCAATAAATGTTGGCAAGAATTACGAAGAACGTGAGACGGATATAACAAAGTGGTTAGAGTATTTTGTAGAGGGATTTAGGGATGAAATTATGAATGTTAAAAATCAGGTTACGACTTTGTCTCTACGTAAAGTTGATAAAAGCATAAATAGTCAGGTATATCTTACGCCAAAGCAGCAACAGATTTTGGATTTCATTGATCAGCTTGGTAGAATAAAAACGGGTGATGTAATGGACATTTTGAAATGTCCCCAAAGAACCGCGCAATTGGAAATTCAAAAACTGAAAAAGTTAGGAATTATCAAACAGATTGGCAAAGGCCCGGCTTCAAGTTATGCCTTGAAGTAATTTAACGAAGGAGGGCATCGCAAAAAGTTGTGATCACTTTATCCAGAACACCCGCAGAGGGTGTTTTTTGTGCTATTGACATTTTTTCGGTTGTCGGGTAGCATATGAGGTCAATTATTACATATTTAATTTATGAATAGCCAGCAATTTTTTACTTTGTTACAAGCTAAATATCGGACAATGGCACTTTTCGGACTTTTGTTTGCCGCCGTGAGTTTTTCTGGGCTGATGATTTTTGGCAAGCCTTATCAGGCCAGTACGGATTTTTTGGTAGTCCAAACCGGCAATCAAACGCAGGATTTCTATGCGCAATTCAAGTCATCGGAATATTTGAGCAAGGTTTTGAGTAACGCGGTGTACAGCGAGTATTTTATCAACGCGGTGATTGAGACTGGCAAAATGAATCGCGAGTTTCTGCCTTTTGACAAGAAGGAGCGCCTCAAAGCTTGGAACAAGATGGTAAATGTTCAGAAAAATCTGGAGTTGGGCATCATCAGTATTACCGTAAAAGGCAATCGCGAACGCGATGTGGCGCGCATTATAGACGGAATCGCGGAAGTTTTGACGCAAAAAAATTCTTTTTTTCGCGGCGGTGATGAAAAGAGCGTGGAGGTCCGCGTGCTGTCAGGACCGATCAACGAACAGCATCCGACGTTAGGTGAAGTTTTGTTGACGCTGTTGGGCGGTTTCGTGGCCGGATTTTTGTTCACCGGTTTTTGGCTGGTGGTTCGCGACAAAAAAGAAATTTCTTTGGAGCACATTCTCAATACTCGCGCTGATCAGAATTAAAAATGAAGAGTAAGTCTTTTGGTCAGAGAGAGGCGCTTGTGTCACAACAGCGCGCTTCTTTCTTCACAGAAGAGTTGGGCTCGTTAACAACTGAATAGTTACTTACGTAGTTATATATAGAAAACATAAAACGTGACATAATTTAACGATCGTCAGATTATGTAACAGAGGAGGAGTGCGATGAAACAATGGCATGTGTCAATAGTGTTTGTGGTATTCGCGCTTCTAACCGGATGCGCGACGATGGGAAAGGTGTCGGGGTTCATACCCCAAGCGAGGGAAAGTTTTGACGCGCAAGAACCGTGGCACAATCTAGTTTTGGAAGGGCACATATCCGAAATAACAGAAGTGGCTGTGTCATATATTCCTTTGCCCTCTCCGATTCCGGAGAGACTGGATAGAGAAATTTTCTATTCCAGGCCAGCACCAAATCCCAAGGTAGCTACCAGAGAAGGAGAAAATAAGACGAATCTACAAAGATGGAGTCTTCGTGCCCTGGTGTATCGGGGAGAATACTTTGTCGGAATGTACGATGTTTTTGTTGACTTCCCGCACAAAGTATTCATTCCGTTTTTTCCGCTTAATGGCAGTAGTAGTGAATATAGATATAAGGGTGATGACCTTAACTTTCTTATCCTGTCGTCAAATGGTTTGTGGGTACTGACGACATATGGAAAGATCGTGGATTTACCGAAAGGCGTCTCCTTATTGGAACTCCCGTCTGGATTTTTCCGAGAGCATCCTTCAAGGATGCCGTCAATTGTAACTGTTAAGAGGAGCGACCCGGATGGGCGTAAGTGGTTTGAAAATATTGCAAGTGTGGAAAATGGATTTTCGCGGGAGTTCGAGTGGCATGGTAAGAAGTACTCCGGACGTGGGAATACGGAGTATGTGCACGACACGTTCACGGCGACCAGCTACGTGGTTGATCGTTTGATATCTTGCGGAGTTGGCACGGCCAGTTTGGCGATGGTTAATCCTATCGGTCTAGCCATTGCTGGTGGACCGCAGGTAATTCACAACGTGCGTGTTATAGCTAAGGAAAATTGCGATTTGGACGATTAAATGAGAGGGGAGGTGTGAAAATGGATAGAAATGATATAAATATCATTGCCTTGCTTTTGGTGGCGACGGGAATATTCGCATGGTTAATGTGGCAGTGGCCTCAAGTACCACAACCGTCGCCGATTTCTTCTGCGCCAGTGGTGCAGGAGAAAGAAAAAGTCAAGGAAGAGGACAAGAAAGATGTCCTGGTCCCGAAACAGAAAATTGTTCGTAAGAAGGCTCAGCGGTCGGCGGATGGGTATCTGCCGATACGACGGCTGAACAGAGATCCGTACAAGAAATTTAAGACCCCAGCTAAGGATCGCGGTATCCTTGAGAAGGAGAGGTTTACGGAAACCGATATCAATGAGTTTTTTACTCTCCTTGGTAGCGGAAGTTGTAAACCGTGGGGGTTCGTAAAGGGGACGGAGTTTCTCTGGATGTCGCATGGAAATGCGCGCATTACAGAGAGGCTTCGAGCGACTTGGGAAGTCGCGGAGTCAGGTGTTTTGTGTCAGTTAACCAGCGGGAGAAATGTGGCGGTAATGGACACTTGCGAGAACCTGGGGGAGGTATCGGCTCTGCCAGTTAAGAAAGAGGAAGTGGTTTTACCGCCTCCGCCGGTTGTGGTGGAAGTTCCACCGGTTCCGGAGGTTGAAACGCCTCCAGCTCCACCGGTTGTGGCAGAAGAAAAACCGCAACCCGTGGAAGTACCTGTGGTAGTAGAAGTTCCGCCAGTTTTTTCAACTCCGGCGGAAAAAGGAAAAAAGTGCTTGGTAGACCCCAATTTGTTTGTGGGGCACGAGCGCGAGCCGAGGCATAATGGTAACTCAATGGAGGCAACCGATCTCTCCGCTGCGTTTTATTGTTTGGTGCAGGGAGATGATCCGAATGTTAGCCACGGACTTGGAATTAACTTCAAAGGGTCGTGGTTTGAGGGTAGAGTGAACCACGGCGCCGGAAAGTTCACGGGATATCTTCTTGCAGGTGGCCCCGCCTACAAGAGGATTCAAAAAGATAAGTGGGATATGGAGATACGTATGTTGTTAGGCGTTCTCCATGAGCGGTTTGAAGAGGGTGGTTATAGGAACCACAGAGAGAACTTGGTCGTCGGGCCGTCGTTTATTTTTAACGACTACCGGCGGCGCTCTGCTGGGTACAAGTGGTTCCATGAAACGCAACTTTATATAGAGTGGCTTTTCCCCTTCTCTAGCGATCTCTCGCACTCGTGGCAGGGGAAGCCGCTTTCTGGAGAGCCGGAGAATCTTAATTTCCGGTTCTTCATAGGTGTGAAGGAATGGTTGTATCATAATCCGTGGGCGGAACCGTACTTTCAAGCGGGGATTTTCTTGGAAGATCCGCTCGCGGCATCAGCGAGTTTGCGTCTGGGCGTGGCTGTTCCTGGTCGTTGGGCTGGGATCGGTATCGGTCCCGACTTTGACATTAAGAATGGCGGCGGTCCAGTGTTAGGCTGGGGTCCCTGGCTTGACATTCGAACCGCCGTAGATGTATGGCGTACAAATCATCGCGCCGGTAATCTGGTTGATGTCACCAAGATCAAAGGAGCTAGTATGACCGATTCCGGAATCATAATGATTCCGATGGAGGAGGATACGGGTACGCAGGATGTTAGTTCTCAAACCAACGGTGGAAGCGCTAACAACGCGCCCGCTGGTTCTGATGCGGTGGTGAATAAATAAACTCTCACACGAATGTCCGGACGTTCGTGTGAGGGTAGAAGATCTAAAAAATAGAATAAGTGCTTACGATTGGAAGTCAACGACTTTCAATCGTAAAAGAGTCGCATAGCGGCTGAAAGCGGATAAGGTCCAAACCCCTATTCGCTTTCTTTGTTTTTCAAGGCCTAATTCAGTATTTCGCGATATCCAGAAATTTTAGCTTGACAGAAAATACTTTGGGTGTATAATGCCGTTTCCAGTTGAAAATGCTACTGGAATGTCTTAATTTAGCACCTTACTAATCTATTTACATCTATCGGTTTTAGTTTTTTTAGTGTAACGTAGTGGTGGCCGTTAACCTTGCCTCTGTATGCCAACAGACAGCAGAGGCGCAACAAATGGAGGAGTCAGATGAGAAGGATGATTGTTGGTCTCTGTGGAATTTTGTCTGCCATGTTCATCTTCGGTCCGGCCTGGGCGCAGTTTAGCCCGGGGGAGCAATGGAACGTAGGAAGCGATACACACGTGGGGCTCGTGCAACTGGGACCTGGCAAAGTGTCCCTGGAGTTTACGAACATCAACGTCAACTACATAGACGGCGTGGGCATGCCGTCTGGAGTGAAGCCCCACCTTGTGGAACCAGATGTTTCCCGCAAGGGAACAAGTAATATTGTGAACGTTGCTTCCTCCCAAGAACTCTCCAAGCAATTTGTATGTTTGCGAGGAGAGGGAACGGATTGGGAGAAGCAGGCATGTGGTCCCATATCAGTGAAGGATGGTATCACTAGGGCCAGCGTCGTTCTTGACGTCAGTCCCACCCTGCAAAAATACAGGGAGAAGGGACTGAAGAAAAACATGGTCTTTGGGGTTACCCCAACTTTGAACAGGGATACAAAAGAACTGTCGAAGGTCTGGGTCACTCACCCCATCGAGACCAGAATGATGGTGGAGTGCAAAGAGCGGGGTATTACGAATATGATGTCCGTTTTTGTTCTCCAATGGGAAAGCGGGCAGATTGACGTCGCCAGCGCGTCTGAAAGAGAGGGGTATAGGCGGCTTTACGAAAAGCATATTTGCCCTAACCTGAAGTAGGAAAAGGAGGTGATATACTCGGGATAATTGTAAAAACAAGGGAGCGGGTTTTTGCTTAAATAGCAACCGCTCCCTTTTATTTTTTATCAGAAATAAATGTCAATTTTTCTTTTTGAGCCAGAGCGAGCAGACCGCTTAAAGCGATGAAGAATAACCACAACACCGGCGTATTTTTGAAAACATTATCGGAAAGGCTGGCGAGCTCCAGAGTAAAGAAAAAAAGAATGAGTATAAAAAAAGCCAGATGTAGAGGAGGTTGCTCGCGGTTATGGAAATAATTTTTCAATAAAATAAACGAAATACTTATCAGGTATAAAACATATACGGCGAGGCCGAGCGCGCCGCCTTCCACGAAAAATTTCACGAAGTCATTATGCGGATCATTGGAACCGAAAGAAATGCCGCGTAGATTTTCCGAAACTAGCGGGAAGGTGTTCATACCGGAACCCAGCCAAAAATTTCCGTCCTGAATGGAATTAGTTACGACGTCGTGCCATAGGTTCTGGCGCCAGACAATGGAACTGTCCGGTCTCCTTGTGAAACTTTCCAACACACGTTCCTGAAAGTTTTGTGAAAAAGTAAAGAGCACGAGAGGTAAAATTATAAGCGGAATAAGCAATTTTCTGAAGCGAAAAAGTGAGAGTAAAAACGCAAAAACGAAAAGGGCGATCCAAGCCACGCGGGCGTAAGTGAAAAAAAGCATCAAGGCCAAGACGCCGAGCAGTCCGAGTAGTAGTAATTCTTTCGGAGACAAATTTGTTTGTATCTGATTAGGGTGAGGCGCGCGGACAAAAACAAGAAAATAAAGACAGGCGAAAACGATAAGCGAGAACAGATACAAACTAAAAACATTAGGATGGCTGAATGTGCCGAAAATACGCGGTACCGAAAAAGCCTCGTCTTGTATTCCTATTCCCAAAACCCATTGATATATGGCGAAAGCTGTTGGCAGAATGCCGGAGATGAAAAAGGTCAGCAGTAACTTTTTGAAATCAGCGGTTTTTTGGATGGCAGTGTAGGCGAGAAAACCCAGAGCGAAAAGATCAAAAAGGCGTAACAATTCATAAAGCGTGCTGTAAGAAGCAAGGGAATAGGTCAGCGTAAAACTTCCCCACAAAAAAAGAATCAGAAACGGAACAGAGAGCTGGAAATTCCACAGGGCTTTACGGTGAGTGATTATATTTATGATGCCAAGAATGGCGACTCCGATACCGAGAAGTTGCGAGAGAGAAATGGAAATGTCAAAAAAAGTGAAAGTGAAGTATTCCGCGGAATAATCCAGCGACATTCGCGCAATGATAAGTAAGCAGAGGAGTAAAAAGGGACGCTTAACAAGAAGTATTAAACTTAAAATAAACAGAATACCCGCGAGTAAGAGCCAAGCAGAAATGCCAAATACGGCGGAGAGCGTAATACTCAAAGCGAACAGTCCTGAAACGAGCATCCAGAATGCAGGCTGGTCGAAAATATTGCTATTAAAAATTTTTTGCATAACGATTTGCAGAAAAGCGGAATTTGTACTACAATACCACAGCTTTGAATAAAAGTCAATGAAAATTTTACTCGTCAACAAATATCATTTTCTGAAAGGCGGCGCGGAACGCGCCTATTTGGATATGGCGCGCATACTGGAACAACACGGACATAGCGTAGCCTTTTTTTCAATGAAGCACCCGAACAATTTGCCAACGCTCTGGGAGAAATATTTTATTGAAAATATTGATTATCAAGACGGGCGATTGTCGTTCGGACAGAAATTGTCTTTGGCCGTAAAAATACTTTTTAATTTTAACGCCCAAAAAAAACTGGAGAAATTGATTGAGGATTTCCAACCGGATGTCGCGCATCTTCACAACGTCTACCATCAGCTCTCCCCGTCCGTTATTTGGACGCTCAAAAAACATCGCGTTCCGATAGTGATGACGCTCCACGATTATAAACCGGTTTCTCCCAATTATAATTTGTTCGCGTGGGGGAAGATATGGGAGCATACATCCGGTTTTCGTTGTTGTCTTGATCGTTGTGTCAAAAATTCTTTCTCCAAAAGTCTGGTATGCGCGTTGGAAAAATGGCTGCATACATTTTTGGGAAGTTACGAAAAAGTTGATGTGTTTATCGCGCCCAGCCGATTTTTGATCCAAAAATACCAGACGCTGGGTTTTAGACGGGAAATTGTTTTTTTGCCCAATCCGCTTGGGCCGTTTGAAGAGAACGATAAGAAGATCAAGAGAGAAGAAAACACGTTTCTTTTTTTCGGTCGGCTTTCTCCGGAAAAAGGCGTGGATACGGCGATTGAGGCTCTGGCGCTTTTGCCGCAAGATCACAAACTTTGGATAGTTGGCAATGGACCTGAGAAAAAAAGATTGGAGACGCTTACGCAAGAAAAGGGAGTTGCCTCGCGCGTCACTTTTTTGGGAACTTTGTATGGAGAGAATTTAGAAAATCTGAAACAACGCGCGCAAGCCGTGATTCTACCGTCGCGCTGGTATGAAAACTTCCCGTACGCGCTCTCTGAAAGTTTGCAGTCCGGTTGTGTGGTGGTAACGGCTAATATTGGCGGCATAGCGGAACGCATTGCGCACCAAAAAAACGGAGTGCTGTTTGAAGCCGGCAACGCGAAGGCATTGGCGGAGGCGTTGCTTTCCCTCAAATCTTTACCTCTGGATGCTATACGCGGGCGTGCGCAAGAGAGCGTTGCTGATTTAAATGAAGAAAAATTCGCGCAGGCGTTGCTTCGGATTTATAATTCTCTTATTGCGAAACAAGACTGATTCTCGCGTCCAGTACGCGAAAGTTTTCAGATTCGGGAAAAGCCAGCAGGGGATTGATATCCAGCTCCGCTATTTCCGGAAGATCCTCTGCTAATTTTGAGAGTCGTCCTATCAGAGCCACAAGCATTTCCAAGTTAACGCCTTTTTGTCCGCGCGCGCCTTTCAAAATTGGAAAACTTTTCAATTCATTCAGCATTTCTTCGGCGTCTGTTTGCCAAAGCGGCGCAAAGCGCATTGTCACATCTTGGAGTGTTTCTACAAAAATTCCGCCCAATCCCGCCAGTACCAGCGTGCCCAGCCCCGGTTCTTTTTTGAGCCCGAGAATAATTTCCCGTCCATTATTTCGCCCTACCATTTCTTCAATCAAGACGCCTTCCAGACGAGCATTTGGCAGACGCGTTTTTATTTGCGTCATCAGCTTTTCCCACTTGCCCGCTATTTCTTCCGGTTTAATGCCGAGCAATACGCCTCCCGCGTCTGATTTATGGATGATATCCGGCGAAACAATTTTCATTACAACTGGCTTATGGAATTTTTGCGCGATAACCCTAGCCTCTTCTTTATTTTTGGCTATGAAACTTTCCAATATGGGAAACCCGTAGGCTTGCAGGACGGCCTCGGCGTCTTTGGGAGAAAGTGCAGTTTGGCCGAGTTTTTTAGCTTTGAGAATTATTTCAGACGCGGCCTGATATTTTATATCGTTGAAAACAAATGGCGCTGACGCTGTAGATTTGCGCCACTTCGCAACTTGCGTAAGCGCGCTTAAAGCGCGCGCGCTGGCTTCCGGATAGGGAAACGCGGAGATATTATTTTTTTGCAAAATTGCCAAGCCCGCGTCCAGTGATTTTTGTCCGGCGTAAATTGCCGCGATAGGTTTGGATGAATTTTTTTTGGCGTCCGCGATAGCCTCGGCAATTTCTTTCGGTTGCGTCATAGTTTGGGGCGTGACGATTATCAGGAGCATATCCACTTGATCGTCGGCGATGAGAGCGTCAATAGCCAAGCGATAACGATCAACTAACGCGTCGCCCAAAACATCTACCGGATTATGGATACTGGCCGCGGGAGGCAAAGTCTTTAGTTTTGTTTGCGTTTGAGATGAGAGCGCGGCGATTTCCAATCCGTGTGTGACCGCGCTGTCTGTCGCGAGCACTCCGAGTCCTCCGGCATTGGTGATGATGCCGATACGATTGCCGTTGGGCAAAGTATTTTTGGAAAAAACGGAAAGAAGTTCCAAGAGGTGTTCCAAATTTTCGGCGCGTACGATACGCGCTTGTTTGAATAGCGCGTTGTAAGCCACGTTACTGCCTGCGAGCGCGCCAGTGTGTGAATTGGAAGCTTGGGTGCCGGCCGCGGTCGCGCCGGCTTTGAGGGCGATCACCGGTTTCGCGTGGGCCGAAGACGCCAGTGCGCGGCCGGTTTTAATCAGCTCTCGGCTGTTTTCCAGTCCCTCGCTGTAGAAACTCAGCAACTCCACTTTTTTATTTTGGGCAAAAAAATTAAGCAACTCATTTTCTCCGATGACGGCTTTATTGCCGATGCTGACAAAATACGCGAATCCCAAATTATCCCAAGAAAAATCAAGCAGGGCCGTGCACAGAGCGCCGCTTTGGGAAAAAAAAGCTATTCCGCCGTCTTGGGGAAGATGTTTGGCAAAGGAGGCGTTGAGTTTGATCGCGGGACAGAGAAATCCGAGGCAGTTGGGACCGAGCAGGGCGATATGGTATTTTTGGGCAATGGTCGAAATCTCGTCCTCCAACAATTTTCCGTCAGCGCCCGTTTCTTTGAAGCCGGAAGAAATAATAATTGCTCCGCGCACGCCTTTTTCTCCGGCTTCGCGCAGCGCTTGCGGTACCGCGGAAGCCTTGATGATAATAATGGCCAAGTCAATATCTTCTGAAATGTCAGAAATATTTTTGTAACATCGAAGATCAAACAAAATGTCCGTTTTGGGATTTACCGGATAAATTTTTCCCGCATAACCGTTTTGGAGGAGATTTCTAGTAAGACTGTGACCAACAGAACCTTCGGTAGTGGAAGCGCCGATGACAGCAATGGATTTGGGTGAAAAGAGCGTGTCAAGTTGCATATCAGAATGTTTAATGATAAACCGATGCACCTGTTATTGTATCGGAAAAGCGCGCTATTGACAAAAGAGCGCCAATTTATTAGTATGTAATGTTTAATCCTTTATTAACTATATATGCCAAGCCGTGATTTTTGGTTTTCCAAAGAGGTGTTTGCAGGTTTAGCTTTAGCCGCGCTTTTGGCGGCGCCGGTCTTTGTTTTTGGCGGTTCTAAAGAGATTTTTGTGGATAAAGACGCGTCCGGAGCCGAAGAGGGTACAGCCGCGCATCCATATCACACTATTTCTAACGCATTAAAAAACGCCAAATCGGGAACAAAGGTGCGCGTCAAAAATGGCACATACAAGGAGAACATCACTATACCTAAAGGCGTGGATGTGGTGGGTGATAACAAAAAGCGCGAGAAAGTTATCATTGAATCGGATAATGATAATAAACCGACTGTCACGATGAAAGACAATACGGCCATCAAGCATATCACTGTCAAAGGCGGACGGCACGGCGTGCGCGTGTTGGAAGATGCCCAAGTGCATATTTTGGACGCGGTCATCAAAAAGAGCGATCGCGACGGCGTGCATATTGAATCCGCCCCTCGCGACAATGCGCATCGCGTTTTGATTGATGAAACAACAATCTCTGATAATGACCGCGCCGGCATCTTTTCTGAAAAACGTTTCATCTTGCTCATCAATAGTTCTGTCGTTTCCAACGGGAGTGACGGGATTGATTTGGCGGCGGGGACCAAAGCCTGGCTGGAAGATAGTCGTTTTAACGACAATAAAGGTAGTGGCGCCAAGTTTATTCTGGACAACTCCGACATTTGGAGCAAGAAAAACAGCTTTCGCAATAACAAGCGCGAGGGCGTTGAGATCAGCGCTTTCGGAGCGGCCGGCAACATCGGTTTCAAAAAAGCTTCTTTCGTGAATAACGATCGTTTTGGAATCGCGAGACTGGCGCGCACTCAAGCAGGAACAAAAACTTTCGGCGGTTTGGTGCTTGGCACCGGCGTGAATGACAACCGCTTTGAGAACAACACTTTAGGCGATATCTCGTCTGTTGTACGCGGGTTTTAATGGTGGGAGCTGAGGCGGCAGACGTTAGTGGAAAACCCACGCTTTAACGACAAGGATTTATGAAGATCGCTTTTATCGGACAAAAGGGAATTCCGGCCGCTTCTGGCGGCGTGGAAAAGCACGTGGAAAAATTGGCAACGCGGCTGGCCGCTTCCGGTCAGGATGTTTATGTTTATGTGCGTTCGCATTATACTGATATAAATCTGACTGAATATGAGGGCGTGAAATTGATTCACGTGCCCTGCATTCGCACCAAACATCTGGAAGCCCTCACATATACTTTTTTCGCGACACTGCATTTGCTGTTTCAAAATTATGACGTCGTGAATTATCATTCTATCGGTCCGGGTGCGCTTGCGATATTGCCGAGAATTTTTCGTCCCGATATGCGAGTGGTGGCGACGTTTTACAGTCGTGATTATTTGCATCAGAAATGGAATGTTTTGGCGCGTGGGTGTTTGCGTTTGGCTGAAAGGCTGATCTGCGCCGTGCCGGAGAAAACCATTGTAACCAGTAAAAATTTGCAGGCCTACGTCCTGCGCAAGTACCAGAAAAAATTGGTGTGCATTCCCAGCGGCGCGGAAGTGGCTTTTGAATCAGATACGGCCTTGCTCAATCAATGGGGATTGCGTCCCAAGAGATATATTTTGTCTGTCAGTCGTCTGGTGGCGCACAAGGGCATTCATTATTTGATCAAGGCTTTCAACGAACTGGAAGACACTAACAAAATTCCCAATAATTTTAAATTGGTGATTGTCGGAGCGCCGGCCAATACGGAAGAATATGCCGAGTTTTTGAAAGTTTTAGCAAGCGGTCGCGGCAACATTCTTTTTTTAGGCGAACAAACCGGGGAAATTCTGGAAGAATTGTTTTCTCACGCCTACCTTTTCGTGCAAGCATCGGAGGATGAAGGCTTGTCGCTGGCCTTACTTGAGGCGATGGGGCATGGTTTGATGCCGATTGCAAGTGATATTGGAGCCAATCGTGAGGCAATAGCCGATACGGGAGTATTTTTCCGAAACAAAGACGTGAATGGTTTAAAAACAGAATTGGCGTATTTTTTGAGCCGTCCCGAGGAAGTGGCAAATTTTGGACATCTGGCCAAAGAACGCGTCCGTGCGCAATATAGCTGGGACGCGATAGCGCGCCAGACACTGGAAGTATATGAAAATGTTTTACGTAAGCACGATGCTATGAAACAACATTATGTTTCTTACCGCTCTAAATAATTTCCAATCCGCTTCTTTCAAGCGCGCTTTTGCAGTGGCGTTTGTTTTTGCTACGCTGTCCAGCTCTCTCTTTTGGTTGGATTTTTTTCGCGGCTCTCGCGGAGAAATGACGGTGCTGTTTATTTCCAAAACGGAAGAATCAGCGGGAGAGTTGGCGGAAAACGCGGCGGAATTGACGGGAATGCTTTCTTTTTATGAACGCGTGCTAGAAGACGACGATCTTATTAACGATTCTTTCGTCGGCTACTCTCCAGATGAACGTAAAACCCTGTGGAACAAAGTTATTTCCGTGAAACGCGAAGGAAAGAGCGGCGTGCTTACCTTGCGTGTTGTGGAAGATACGCCGGAGAAAGCCAAGCGTTTAATCAGGCAGGTGACGCAAACCCTGTTCACCACTATGAGTTTTTATTACAATATAAAAACTGAAGCGGATATGCGCGTAATTGACGGACCTTTTGTAAGTTACGCGTTGACCAGTCCCATTCTTTATGTAACCGCGAGCGTGTTGACGGGGCTGTTTGTTACTTTGGTTTTTTTCTTTGGTTTGAGTATGGCGCCGAAGTTTTTTGTGGGGCGGAAAAAAAAATTCACGCAAATTGACGTTTCTCACTTGGCGAAATTTATTGAAGGGGAAACTGTGCCGTGGATTGATCCTAGAAAATTTATGCCCGTTAAACCGTCCGCACTGTCTTTTGAAAATACTTCCAAAGAGAAAAGCCCGCAATATATTGCGCATGCGCCCGCGCCGGCGAATTTGCCCGTAGCTCCGGCTGAAATAGGAGTTGCGTCCGGCGAAGGGGAAGAATCCGCAACGATGTTTCTTGAAAACGGAATTGTTTCATCCGATCAAAATCCTGACTCCGTTCCCGGTGATGAGTATAGCGAACCGACCAGCGAAGAATACAAACGCCGCCTTAACGAACTTTTATCCGGTTTATGAAAAAATATTCAGCGAAATTTTGGATAACTTTTGCCGTGATAGCCTTAACTTTTCTTTGCGGCTGGTTTGTGTTTTGGGAAATTAAAAATCAGGGATTGGAAAGCCTGAAGCGTTTGTTGGGCTTTGTGCCCGTTAAAGAAGAAACCAAAACCGATTTGGAGACAGTGATTTCTCTCGCGGATTCCTTGCTGTACACGGAAGGCAAGGAAAAGACATTTCTGATTCTTTTTCAAAACAATCTGGAATTGCGACCGGGCGGCGGTTTTATCGGATCATTTGGAATTTTGAAAATCCGCGACGGACAACTGGTGAACTTCGCTGTTCATGATACCGGCAATTTTGACGGGCGCATTCCGAGCACGGTGGAGCCGCCTTACCCGATGAAGGAAACCCTCAATATTGATTCGTGGAAATTGCGCGATTCCAATTACGCGCCGGATTTTTTGGAAAACGCCAAAAAGGCGGAAGAATTTTATAAAATGGGACAGGGGGCGGAAAATTTTGATGGCATCGCCGCGATTACAACCAATGTGTTAACTTCTTTTTTGGAAGTTACCGGACCGGTAGAAATAGAAGGTTTTCCCGGAACATACGGCGCGGACAATGCCGTGTTGGATTTGGAGCGGCAGGTGGAGCAGGATTATCTCAAACAGAACATTGCTTTCGGCGAGCGCAAGTCCGTGATGGGGATGTTGGGTTGGGAAATCTTGCGCCGCGCGAAAGAGTTGCCGATTAACAAAAAATATGCATTGTTTCAGGTAATGTTGGATGATTTGCGTAAAAAAGATATTCAACTTTTTTTCAAAGACACTGATTTGCAGGCGCAAGTGGCGGACTCGCGCTGGGATGGCAGAATGGATAGCGACTGGCGGGATGATTATTTGTTTCTCGCGGACGCGAATCTTAATTCTTTCAAGAGCGATTATTTCGTCAAGCGTTCTTATAAATACGTGATTGATCTGTCTTCGGATGTTCCCAAGGCTACTCTTTCTGTCACTTACAAGCATACGGCGAAAACCCGCGACTGGCTTGTCAAAGACTATCAAACATTTTTGCGCGCGTATGTGCCGCAGGGCGGTTATTTGACGAAAGTTACGGGCGCGGCTAAAGATCCGGTATATGGCGCGTTCTTAAACAAGAAATATTTTGGCGTGCTGGTGCAGGTGCCGCTTGATACGGAAAAAACCGTCACGTTTGAATACAATCTGCCGGAGGATTTGGAGCGGGACTGGTATGATTTGAAAATACAAAAACAACCCGGGCTTAACGACGTGCCGGTGTCCGTGACTGTTATCAAGAAAGACAAAACGAAAGAAGAAAAAAATTTCGTTCTTAATCGGGATACGGTGTGGAGCGAATTGCAGGAATAATCATCTGTTGGTCTGCGTGTGCGTTTTATACAAAAATGCTCCCTTCGGGTAGGGGCATTTTTGTTTTTGTACGGGGAAAATAGGCGTGGTATACTTGAAATGTTTGGCTGATATGTTGTTTGATGTCCGTGATTATGCCCATCATTTAACGAATCTATGATTATGAAAAATAACACCTCGCTTGCTATTTTTGAAACTCATAAAATTCGCCGCCACTTCGACGAAAAAACCGAGACCTGGTATTTTTCGGTGATTGATATCGTGGCCGCGCTTACTGAACAATTAGATTATAATCGGGCGAAAACATACTGGACGACGCTCAAAAACCGCTTAAAAAATGAGGGGAGTGAAGTGGTCACAAAATGTGACCGGTTGAAAATGCTTGCTCAAGACGGAAAAATGCGGGAAACCGATGTCGCCGATGTGGAAACAATTTTGCGTCTTATCCAATCAATCCCAAGCAAGAAGGCAGAAACGATTAAGCTCTGGCTTGCCAGGGTAGGATATGAACGGATGCAAGAAATCAGCGATCCGGAAAGGGCGCTTAATCGCAGTCGTGAATATTGGCAGAAGCAAGGCAGAAGCGAAAAATGGATTCAGCAGAGGATGACGGGGCAAGAAACGCGAAATAAACTGACTGATTATTGGGCGAAAAGCGACGTGAAGAAAGGCGAAGAATTTGCCATTCTTACCAATATCATTCATCAAGAATGGAGTGACTTGTCGGTAAAAGCTCATAAAAATCTCAAGGGGTTGAAAACGCAAAACCTCCGTGATCATATGAGCGAAGAAGAATTGATTTTCACTGCGCTTGCGGAGCTCTCCACCAGAAGGATTGCCGAAACCGACAAGACTATGGGCTTGGAAGAAAATAAAATTCCAGCCATAAAAGGCGGAAGAATTGCAAAGGATGCACGCAAAGCGCTTGAAGAGAAGATTGAAAAATCAGTGGTGACGGGCGAAAATTATCTGTCAAAGAAAAAATCCATTAGAACATTGAAATAATATGAACACTGAAACAAAAAGACATATTGATTATGCTCGCCAAGTTTTAGTTGGCGTGGTGCCAAACCCCACCTCGCAAATTGATCAGATCACCGATGCGCTGATTTATAAGTTTATGGACGATATGGATAAGGAAAACGAAGAAGTTGGATTAAAAACTCAATTTTTTGTGGATGATTGGAAAAAATTTCGTTCTTAATCGGGATACGGTGTGGAGCGAATTGCAGGAATAATCATCTGTTGGTCTGCGTGTGCGTTTTATACAAAAATGCTCCCTTCGGTCGGGGGCATTTTTGTTTTTGTACGGGGAAAAGAGGCGTGGTATACTTGGAATGTTTGGCTGATATGTTGTTTTATGTCCGTGATTATGCCTATCATTTAACGAATCTCTAAAGATATGGAAACCACAAAAATCGCCTTGTTCAAAGGCAACAAAATTAGAAAAACATTACACAAAAATGAGTGGTGGTTTTCAGTTTTGGATGTCGTTGCCGTGCTTGCAGAAACTCCTGTGCCAAAAACTTACTGGGCAAAAATGAAAGCAAGAGACAAAGAAATATCTCAACCGTTCCCATTTTGGGAACAGTTGAAATTGCCCGCAGAAGACGGCAAGATGCGGGA
>JAHFON010000016.1:17475-19258 GCA_023261695.1 Candidatus Moraniibacteriota bacterium | reverse complement strand
ACTTTGAGCGAGAGTGATAAACGTGCTTTGATAATCCGAAGGAATAGGAAGGTTTTTTTCCGCGATGATATGCGCATTAATAGCTAAAGCCGTATCTACAATAAGCTGAAAAAGTCTTTCTACCGAACGCAGGATTGATTTCTCGTGAGCAATATCAGATATGCTTTTTGCAAGATATGGTTCAATCTCTTCAAGATAGCCTTGCATTTCCGACATCTTATCCAAAATTATAACCTCATCAATCATAAATGTTTATGTAAAAATTTTTCCAATGAAGCCCGTCGCATAAGAAATAACGGCCGATATTCAATATACAACTTCACAGCATATATCCTAAATTGCGTAAATACGGCTCGACTCGTCTCATAAAGCGCTATGCCATTCAAAGCTACTTGTTTCAGAAAAAGCGGAGGTTTGCCTCGCAAGTCTACTAGATCCAAATCATTGATTTTCAACTCTTCGGAAAACTCCATCTGCATTCTTATGGTATCCATAACCTGCATTGGTTCTCTAGAAATGAAAGCGATGTCTGTATCGCTCTCGGGATGTGTTTTTCCACTAACTTGAGAGCCAAAGAGCACCACCAAAGACAGCTTGTACTTTTCCGCCAGCTTCTTCACAACGTTCCTATCTATAATTTTTCCTGTATCCATATTGTTATGGTATCAAAAAAACAAACCTTTGTCATTTTTTTTGATTCTCAATTGAAGCTTTTGCGCCGGTAACCTGGACTTGTGCAAGAAAATAAAAACCCCCTTCCTTGTCGGAAAGAGGCCTATCTTTTGTGAAATGAAATCGCCCTAGAACCGTCCTGCCGCCACCACCGTAAGCGTATCGGTATAGTCAGTCGCCGCAGCCTGCACCGCCGTGATTCTCGCAAGCGCTTTGAGAGTTACTGTGTCTCCATCAGTTGTTCCACTACTCGCCGCTATCGGCTGAAACGATGTCGAAAGCGTTCCGCCTGAATTGCTTGAGTTACCGTCATACTCCTTACCGTAATAATCTGCCTGCGTGACCGCCCCAGTGCCCGTTCCGCTATCAGTAAAAGTTACATCCAGCAAATACCCGTAGTTGGTGGTGGTAAGAGATGTAACTGTATTGTCAATTGATCCGATTGTGGCGATAGTTGCCCCAGTAGATGCCGAATTAAGAGCCGCATTCGCACTCTTCACCCAGGCTACCCAACCGGAAGCGGCATTGGTCTCGATTGTCGCAGTAACACCATTCGACAGTTGCGCCGTGCCAGACAAATTACTGGCAAATGTATCCGTATTGCCAGAAAGGCTAAACGTGAATGTAGCAGGTACTGTTGCTGTCACAACAATCTGATCATTAGAAACGATAGAGAGAGCATATCCTGATGAATTTCCACCGCTAGCAACCGTTCCGGTGTAATTATTGGCTGGCGTAGCGTGGTTTGTGAGCGTACTTGTCTCACTAAAATTAAAACAATAGAGTGTATTCGCGGTTAAGTTAGAGCTCAAGAACGTAACGGCTTGACCTGAAACGCCATTAGCCACGTTACTTGTAATAGGCCATGAAGTCGCTCCGTTAGGGAGATTTGTATAAGTCGTAATCCAGTTTGCAGCAGTCGTATTCACACCAAAACTCGTAGGAAATGTTACAACGACATCGGTTTCTGTAACATCAGTTACGGCAGTCTTCACACAAACCATTCCGCCTGTAGTCGCCGAAGCTGCCATGCGGTCCACACGAACCCACGTTTGTTGCAAATTCGCCGCTTCAACAGTTTCAGCAAAAAGCATTGGCAGGATTAAGGCAA
>JAHFON010000016.1:0-17465 GCA_023261695.1 Candidatus Moraniibacteriota bacterium | reverse complement strand
GGCAAACAATAGAACAAGGATGTTCGCCCAAGATATTTTTCTTAATAGAGATCGCCTCATAAAATTTATTTTTATTTCACCACAAACTATGAAAGGAATTCAATTCTTTATTGTTCATTATACACGATTATTTGCTGGCTGTCAAAAATAAATTGTCAACCCTATCAAAAACTCTCCTAGGCGATGACCGCATTCGGCAAAAGCGCATCCAAATAATTCTCTTTGTTGATAACCAAAAACTCGCTCTCGGGATAGGTCGCGCGCCAGAGTTTCGGCTCGCGCGCTTTGTCATTCCACTTGCATTCAATGGCTGTCAATTTTCCTCGAGATTCACGGATGATATCCACTTCATTTCCGGTATGCGTGCGCCAGAAATAATACTGGTCGTTGCGATCATTCACCGCGCTCTGTTTGCATAATTCCATAAAAATAAAATTTTCCCACAAAGCTCCCGTATCATTGCGCTCGGAAAGCGGGCCAAATTGGCTGATAACCGCGTTGCGTACCCCATTGTCCAGAAAATAATACTTGGCTTTCTTGGTGATTTCGTTGCGTAAATTGCGGCTGAATCCGCGAACTTTCTTGATCACAAACATCTTTTCCAGCAAGTCTATGTATCTGCCAACGGTTTTGACATCCGTTTTGAGACCAACGGCGATTTCGTTCTGCGACACCTCATTTCCCACTTGGAACGCGAGCATCCTGGCAATATCCCGCAAAAGATCAGGCGACTTTATTCTGTCGAGCGCGAGCACGTCTTTGTAGAGATACGATGACACCAATTCGTTGAGAATACGCTCTCGATCATAATCACTTTCAGACGACAAAACTTCAGGGTAAGATCCGTACACTAAAAATTTTTCCAGATTACCCGCCAGGTCAAAGCGGCTACCGAATATTTCCGATTGCGAAATCGGCAGAAGCGTCATCACGAAATGGCGTCCCGTCAGCGGCTCGCCGATTTTAGAAGATAAATCAAAAGAGGATGAGCCCGTCAGAATGATTTGCTTTTCTGGAAAAGTATCTATGATCATTTTAACTCCCAAACCGATACTCGGGATTTGTTGAGCCTCATCAATAGCGATAATATCGTAGGGACGCGCAAAATCAAGAATTTTATCACGCATTTCTTTAATAAACAGCTCGCGCACACGAAAATCGTCGCCGACGACGGAAAGTATGACTTTTTCCTTCTGCGTTATCAAATAAGAAGAAAGCAATGTGGTTTTCCCCACGCGTCTGGGACCATAAACCACCAGTACTCGCTTCGGCGCTAAAGCTTCTTCTACGGATTGTTTTCTGGTAAATTTCATAACTTTATGGTACTATAAACCATAAATTATGTCAAATATATGGTTTTCAAAACCATATATCATCAAAAACTGGTCGAGGCGATGACAGTTAATTAATCTGATCACCTTACAAAAATAAATTCTCCAAATAGTTTTCAGCTTTGACGATATCCAAGCCAGAAAAAGATTTTTCTCTCTTTAACTCTTTAACTATTTGTATGCCTTGGATATCGTATTTGCCGGAAAAATACCGGAGATTGCGACTCAGATCGCCATCGCTTAGTTTTGCCTCAATGAGTTCGACCGCCTCGTCATTTTCTATCAAGACAAAATCTGTTTCCTTACCTTCTTTGGTACGCAGATACCCCACTTCATATTTTTTCCCGATAACATCCGACTTAGCCCAGGCTTGTTTCAAAAGACTGACAGCTATAAAGTTTTCAAATCTGGCTCCGTCATCCCCCATCACCAAACCAGTATCAAAAAAATAGATTTTCGGTTCTTTGAGAATTGAGCGGGCAATATTTCTGGAATAAGGTGAGACACGGAAAACAATGAACAGGGCCTCCAGAATTCCGACATACCTTTTCGCGGTGGCGGGGGCAATCTGAATGTCCTCGGCAAGAGAAGAGAAAGATACCGGGGAACCGACTCTTCGCCGCAGTAGGTCAAAAACCATTTGAACAGCCCGCAGGTTATGCACGGTTTCAAAATCAAGAACGTCTGTTCTGATGAGACCATCAATGTACTGACTTCTCCAGCGATCGGCTTCTTCTGTAGTGTCAGCCAAAAGAGGTTCCGGAAAGCCGCTTTGGTTAATCAGTTTGTCTATTTTAATTTCTTTCCCTATTCCTTTGAGCTCCGCCAAAGAAAACGGAAGCAGACGATGGACAAAAAATCGTCCGGCTAAGGAATCTCCGGCCTGGCGAAAAGTATTCAGCCTCGCGCTGCCTGTTACCAAAATTCTAAGAGTGGGAACTCTCGTATCAAATACGCCTTTCAAATAATTTTTCCAACCACGCATCTTATGGAGTTCGTCTAATATCAAAAGA
This sequence comes from Candidatus Moraniibacteriota bacterium, assembly GCA_023261695.1. Classification (GTDB taxonomy): domain Bacteria; phylum Patescibacteriota; class Minisyncoccia; order Moranbacterales; family UBA1568; genus UBA1568. Next base: position 15,121 of record JAHFON010000016.1, on the reverse strand, counting down.
TCCGTGTCCTTCAACCACGCTTCTTGTTTTATTATCTGGCGATCTTCCACTCTGTCATAATTCAAATATGTCGGATGATTGAAATGTTTTCCGATTTCTCTGGACAGCCATGTCTTGCCCACTTGACGCGGACCGACCAAAAAAACCATCTTTTTTTCCAAATCTTTGATGATTTGGTCAATTTGTTTTCTACGCATATATGACTATTTTACATCTTGATGCAAAAAAGTCAAGACTATTTTGAAATTGACTTCAAAAAAGTCTGATTATTTCATCAAAAACTCGCCGAGGCGATGACAGTCAGTGTTTCTGTATAATCGCTCGCAGAGGGGGTGACAGCGGAAGATTTAGCTTTGAGCAAAAATGAGCCACGGCCGTTGGTGGTAGGAGCGCTTGCGGTGAATATCTCGCGAATGGTTGTATCTGTTACGGCGACATTGTTCGAAGATAAATTGTAAGCCGCCGCGATGGAAAGACCTCCCGTCGCTGTCGATCCCTGAGCACCAAAGCCTTCAGATAAAGCTGTAAGGTTGCCGGTTACTGTATTGATAGTATACGCGGCGCGCGAACTCTGAAGACCGGCATTGTTACTGTACACATAGACCCGACCGCCATTCTCGCCGTTGGTTATGAAATCCACCCAGATTTTCTCCGGGCTATCTACAACCGTTGCAGCGGTAAGACTGCTCGCTCCGGTGAAGTTGATAGTTGTTACGCTGTTTTCTTCGTTAATCGCGGAAACATCTATATCAAACGTCATCGTGGAATTAATAGTTGAAGCGGTGGCTATTGGTCCGTAACCGGTTTCGGTGAATTTTCCCTGCCAGGCCTTCACCTTTACTTTGTAAGTCGTGTTGGCGGTCAGTCCGATGATGAGCGTGCCGCTCGCGCCACCCCAGTTGGTGTAAGTTTGATAATCTTCAATGCCGAGAGTGGCGCCTACCGTATCATCGCTCTGAACATACCGCGTATCGCTCACAAAGTTGTCCGTGCTGATGGCGATGGCGAATTTCGTATCGCTCGGATTGCCGCCGGTATCTATGACTATCTTCAGTTTATTGTAATAACTGCTCGGATTAGTAAACGATGGAGCCGGCGGCACATTGGCCTGGTTGGTGAAAATAAGTCCGGAACCCAGATTATAACTCGTACCGGTCAATTGGCCGTTACTTTGTTCGCCGCTTACGGCATCAAGAGCGTAGTTTGTAGAAGTCGCGTTGCCGGCTCCACCAGTCCCGAAGCCAAAATCTTTGAGTTGATAGTTGGTACTGGCTGGCATCACAAAAATGAGAAAAAACCCTACCGGCGACAAGAAGAATTTCCTGAAAAAATATCTGGCAAGAAAATTCTTTCGCATATATTTGAAAAAACTCTATCGTGAAACGGATGATATGGTTGCGTCGTCTGAATCGCAGGCGATGACCGTCACAATATTGTTACTATCGGCTTGAATGGAATAATGAGTTGTCCCGTTAGATCCATTAGCCGGATCAAATGGGATCGATTTAAGATAATGTCCAAGTGATATCGTGGCATCCGACATATCAAGGCAAGAATCTACTGTCACGCCACATTTTCCAGAAATCGAACATCCGCTACTAGAAGTACCGATCTGCCTCTCTGCCGAATCAACCCCGCTGGGCAGTAGCCCCTTATTGTCCACGATGTACTGCTGTGTCGCGGAAAGAATACTTTGGATATCAGAAAGACGCCGTGAGTCACGCGCGTTTTTGAAACGCGTGGCCGGATCAAGAGACACGATAACCACAGTCGCAAGTACGGCGATAATGCCGATGACGAGAAGAATTTCAATCAGAGTAAACCCTTTTTGTTTTGCTTTCTTGGTTGCAACGCCGAGCATATGGATACACAATAACAAACCTGACTCTATGATAGCAGATTTTCAAAAATTATAAAGTCTCAAAGCCAGCAATTTCTTGAAAAAACGTCTGAACCGAAACGCTCTCTTGTGAAGCAGAAAGGCATTCAGGTTGAGCACTTCCGCATCTTGGCCGGTCGTATTATTCAGCGCCGCTCCGATAAGCGGATTGTAATCCTCTCGTATCAATTCATACCCGTCTGCAGATAATTTCTGGAAAGCCTTCAGATTTTCTTCGGAAAAATACGAGAAGATAATTTTTTGCACTTTCTTCGTTGTATGCTCCACGATGAAACTGAGAAATGTCTCCGCATCCGACGGCGTGATCTCATCTCGCTTGATACGAGTAGCTATGACAAATCCGTTCTCCACCGCGCACAAAAGCCCTCCCGTCCGATTGCGTGCCACCAGCAAAACAACACCCTCCTGTCCGGCTGCCAGTTTCGCAAGCGCGTATGATTCGGACACTATGCTTTCTACAGGAAACGAAACCGCCTCAAACGCCTGCTTCAAAATACGAAAAAATTTGCTTTCTATAACTGCCGCCTGAACCAGTATTTCTGTGGCTGTTTCTTGCTTTTTGGCATACCGCAATGTTTGAAAATCCCACTCTGTCGTTCGTAAATCCTCCGGAATAGTTTCCTCTACGGCGTGGGCCACAGATGTCCGCGTAAGAGACGTTCCGATAGGAAAAGTAAGCCCGGCAGTATACACCAGTTCCTCGCTCAAAACTATACGAATGTTTCCCTTGAACAAAGATCGCGTCCGCTTCAAAACATCCGCCAACGTGTCTGCGGTATATGCGATCGCTTCAAAACCATTAAAAACAAACCCTTTTCCGACAGTAACACTTCCCGGGTCAACAAAATATTTGGAAATAAAAAGAATGGAATGTTTTTTAGAAAAAATAGGCATAAAAATATTGTAAGCTTTGGCATCGTTTCTTTAATATATTCTATCGTTTTTTTAGCGTTCCAACCAGCTCTGAAGAGTAATGATACCGGGCGGACCTGAAACATAGCTGAAAACAATCCTGACTGTGCGAGAAAAATCGTTCTTGGTTCCGGAAATATTCAGTGTCCACTCCGCACCGTTTTTGGAAACATCGACATTGCAGACACCGCCTAAATATTCATACGTTCCGCCGGTATAATTCTCATCGCGTCCAGAAAGAAGAAGCGCGTCCTCCGCGCACCCTTCAGTAAAAGAAAGTGCCAGCGCGCCGCGCGAGAGCGCCAACCCCGACTGCGATTCATTGATTGAAAGATAGGTAACCGCCACAATAAGTGACAATGAAAAGGCCAGCAGTGAAATCACGGTCAGGGTGGCGATAAATCCTCGTTGCGCAAATCTCATAAACTTGTTCCGTCATTGCGAATAAATGCTCCCGATTGCAAAGTGGTCGTCGCTTGATAGGGAGAGCGTACTTCCGTATCATTTTTTACCGATTCAAGTGTCAATACGAAATCGATATATTCCGATCCGTCTGCCGGAGAACCATAATTGAGAAATGTCAAGCTCCCTGCTTTCGCATCGGATCCGTTCAACGCCACCGCCGGTTGTCCAGTTTCTAGCAGAACAACATTGCCATTTTGAAGAGCAATGGTTACCGTATCACCCGAACCAAGCACATTCAAAACCAATTTGCCGTTCGCGTTATCAAACACCGAAGCTCCCGTATCAATGCCGGAGGCATTGCGAATAAAATAATTGATGCGTTCCGTGATAAAACGCGCTCTGGAAAAAACTTGCCGGGACGTGCGATCTTTGACACCCAAGTCAAGCACATTCCAAGAAAACGCCAACAACGCCGTCGCCATCACGGAAAATAATCCCAGATAAAGAATAACTTCCACAAAACTGAAACCACGCAACGTTTTTCGCATAGCTATTGTTTCCAGCGAGTCAAAAACGTATCAAGCACAACCGAATCTGATCGCGACGGAGTAACATTCCACGAAACCGTCACGCTGACTTTTTTTGTGTCGGGATCCGCATCGCCGCCACTTTCATTTATATTGCCGTCACCGCCGCGCTTCACTTCTTCTATTTTTATAACGCGAGTATATTTTTCAAATGTGTTATTCGTTCCGGAAAGCGTCCAATCACCATTGCTACGCGCGATGCCGGTCGCATCGGTAATGGAAAGAGCATTGAAGTTTTTGGCCTTCAGAGAGCGTAATGCCTCAAGACCGGAGGCGGCGTACTGGGTGGCAATCGTTGTTTCCTCCCCCAGACGATCGGTTTCCAGTCCGAACAATAATACTTCTATGATGCCCGTGGCAAAAACGACAAAAATCGCCCCCGCAAAAAGCAACTCGACCAAAGAAAAACCCTTTAATTTTAGATTTGATTTGGCTTTCGGCATTTGGATTTTGAAATTCAATACAGTTATTGCATTTCCAGCGCTCCTTCGCTGTTCATCGCAAACATTTCGGTTGCGCCATTTCCGGAAATAGTAATCGTCGGTTGGCTATCCGGCCTCCCCGTCACTGGCGCGAACACTACTTCGGATATGCCGGATATCGTGACCCTCGGATGAATGGCAAATACCTCATCTAAATTCTGATCCCGAGACGCGAATGAACTCCCTTGAAATAAAATGATGTCTCCGCCACTCACCGCCACTCCCCAAGGAGAAGCGTTCTTGCCTGTCATACTGTAGAGTTGCGCCTTGGCGAAACTTCCGTTCAGTTCATCGCGCACTACCGATACCTCTTGAGAAAAGATGAATCTCCCATAAAAAGGAGATGAGAGAAGAGCAAGAATGGCAATTAGCGACATCGTTAGCATCACTTCAATCAGAGTGAATCCCCTTTTTGATTTATGGATCATGATTCTTGATTTATGATTTATACATCAGCGACGCACGGAACCCGTAAGCGAATAAATCGGGGTCAGAATAGCGAGAGCCAAAAAAACAACTATCGCGCCTATCGCCAAAAGCAGTATCGGCTCAAATAATACCGTCAGATTTTTTATTTTCCTGTCCGCTTCCGCTTCAAAAAAATTCTCCAAATAAATAAACGTCTCGCCAAGTTTGCCTGTCCGCTCTCCGGCCGCGATCATCTTGATAGCCAAGGGAGAGATGATGGCATAGCGTTTGCCGGAAAGTTCATCGGCTAGTGTTTTCCCCCGAGCTACCGCTTGCGACAATGTCACCACCAACCGCGCGACCGCCCGGTTGCTCATCACTTTTTCTTCCACGGCGAGCGCTTCAAAAATCGGCAGTCCGCTTTGAAGCATAATCCCCATATCACGGCAAAAGTGAGCGACGGCAATATCCTCAAGTAAACCGCCCGCAACAGGAATGGACAAAAGAAAGCGGTGCCAGTACGGCTTGATAATTGAAAGGGAAATAATAAAACGCCAGAGTACCAGTAAACCGAAGATGGAAAGAAAAAATATCACTCCGTATGCCTGCATAAAGTAAGCGATCCAAAGAAGCGCGCGCGTGGAAAGCGGCAAGACAACATTGAAAGAATCAAAAAGTTTGATGAGCCGCGGCAATATGAACACACTGATAAGCGCGCCTAAAATAAGCGCCATCGCAAACACGATCATCGGATAAAGCACGATACCTTGGATTTTTTTGCGCAGTGTATACGAAGCCTCGAGTTGGCGCGTGAGGAAATCAAGGTTTTCCCGAAGCGTGCCGGATGTTTCTCCGAGTTTCACGAGATTGACATACAAGGGATCGAAAACTTTCGGAAAATGCTCAAGCGCGTGAGCGAAGGATTGACCGTTTTCCACATTCGCGAGAAGCGTTTCTAGAATATTACGCAGAGCGCCATGTTTGGTTTTCTGCAATAAAGATTCCAGGGTTTCTCCGAGCGACACGCCGCTTTTGAGCAACACTGAGAGTTCCCGCGTAAACAGAAGTTTGTCCAGATGACTGATGGGTGAAAAAAGATTGAGGATTTTCATTTTTATATTTCAGATTTTATTTTTGTCACTCCTTGGTCGCGCGCAGTATCTCGTCAAGCGTGGTGATGCCCTGTTGTATTTTCACAAGTCCTTCTTCCAGCATCGTGCGCATCCCCGACGCTTTCGCCAGCTCCTCTATCGTACTGGCATCCTTCTGGCCGACAATCGCGTCCCGAATCGCATCATTGAATGTCAAAATTTCGAAAATGCCTACACGCCCTTCATAACCGGTGTCGTGACAAGCGGCGCAACCCTTGCCTCGGTACAGCCGCACTTTTTCTCCCGCTTGCACCGTCCCAAACACTTTTTCAAAAGCCGGTTTGCCGACGTGTTTCAATATTTCCTTTGCATCAATCTCATCGCTGACACGACACGCTCTATGAATCTTGCGCACCAAGCGCTGGGCTACGATTATATTGACAGTTGACGCGATCAGAAACGGTTCAATATGCATATCTATGAGACGCGGCAGGGCGGTAGCGGCATTGTTGGTATGGAGTGTAGAAAGCACCAGATGTCCGGTCATAGCCAGATTGATGGCAATCGAGGCCGTTTCATCGTCGCGGATTTCTCCGACCAGAATAATATTGGGATCTTGACGTAAGATACTCCGCAGTCCGGTGGCAAACGTGAGGTTCGCGTCCGTATTCACTTGAATTTGATTCGCTCCTTCCATATCATATTCCACCGGATCTTCAATGGTCACAACATTTACCGAGCGCCGATTGAGAAGTTTCAATACGGCATAAAGCGTCGTCGTCTTGCCGCAACCGGTCGGCCCCGTTACCAGCACCATACCGTACGGTTTTTGATAGGCTGATTGCAGTTTTTCAAGATCGTCTGCGAGCAAACCGAGATTGGAAAGAGAAAATTGGCGTGAACGTTCGGACAAAAGACGCAGTACCACCTTCTCTCCTTCTGTCGTCGGAATGATAGAAACGCGCACATCCAAATGGTTGTTTTCCACCAGCATTTCCACTTTTCCATCTTGCGGAACCTGATGTTCATCAGTACGCAATCTTCCAAGTATTTTAATCCGCGCGATGATCTGCGGGTGCAGTTTGGGAGGCAACTTCACGATATCGTGGAGCACTCCGTCAATGCGAAAACGCACCAGCATATCCTCTTCGCGCGGTTCAATATGGATATCGGAGGCTCGGTTTTGATACGCGTATGCAACCAGCGTGTCCACGATGTGAATAATCGGCGGGTCAGATTCCCCGCTTTTATTTTTCGCGGCTTCTTGTATGCTGGCATTGAGAATATCGTCAAATGCCCGCGAAACTTCTTTGCGATAAAAAGCGAGGGAGTTTTTGATGTCGTGTTCCGTGGCAAAATACACGACAAGAGGCAAACCTGACTTCTTCTCAAGAAAACTCCGCATCTCAAGGTCATTTGGGTCCGCCATAGCGACATGCAGTCCCCCCGCATCCAAAGCGAATGCCATCAAGCGCCGTTTGTCGGCGACCACCTCCGGAATAATCTGCAATATCTCGGGAGGTATATTTTTATCAGAGACGATGGTAAAAGGAAACTTCAAGTGATCGGCCATCAGCCGGCCCAGTTCTTCATCGCTGATAAAGTTGTACCAGAGGAGTGATTGCACCAGTGTCTCATCCGTACTCTTTGCTCGTTCCTCCGCTTGCGCGAGTTCTTCTTCTGTCACCACGCCGGCATCCAGCAAGAGCTCTTTCAATTCGGCAGGGGTCAATATATCGTTCTTCATACGGGAACACGATTTTGTATCTGGGACTTATACCGCAAGATTACTTTTTATTTTACCGATGACTTCGCTGATAGAGATGTTGGCTTTCACCAAATATTCCGACGCGCCCAATTCCTTCACGCGACGAATGTCTTCTTCCTGGCTCAAATTGGAAAGCACGATGACTTTAATATCCGCAAGTGTTTGATCTGCTTTCAATTCTTTGAGCGTCGCAAAACCGTCTTTCCCGGGCATAATGAGATCCATCAAAATAAGCGCCGGTTTGCGTTGTTTGGCTATCGTCATCGCCGCGTCACCGTTGATCACGACTTCTGCGTCTATACCTTCCTTTTTCAGTTTCGCTTTATAGATATTGGAGTAAAATGGATCGTCCTCCACCACTAACACAAATTTGTTTTCTGCCATAAAATTATGTGAGCTCTATGATTATGATATACCGGTTGTCGGATCCAAAGGAAACTCTATCGTAAATGTTGTTCCGACATTTTCTTCACTCTCAAAAGAAACCCGTGCCCGGCTCTCTTCCAAATACGATTTTACCACAGAAAGACCAAGTCCGCTACCCTCCGTTTCTTTGAGTACCGCGTTAGAGGCGCGGAAAAATTTTGAGAAAATCTTGGAGTGATCCACTTTTGGAATACCGATGCCGGTATCCGCAATAATGAGTTTCAATATCTTTTTCTCTTGGACAATTTTGATAGTTACCATACCTCGGTCGCGATTATACTTGATGGCATTTGAGAGCAGGTTTTCTATGGCTTCGTGGGTATGTTTCGGAGAGACGAGAATGTTTGGCAAAGATTGTTTCGGAAAATCCATACGTATCTTTATTTTCCTTTTGTCTGCTTCAGACTGCATCTGACTCAAGGCGTTTTTCACCACATCTGCCAGATTGATAAGTTTTTTTTCTTCGGTGCCGCGATTTTGTTCTATGCGCGATATATCCAAAAGATCATTGACCAGCGTCACCATCCGCTGGCTATTGTCATACAGCTGTTGCACCGCTTCTCTGGCACTTTTAGGAAGTTTGCCGAAATCTCCGGAAAGGAGAAGCTCCATGCTCCAGCGCATACTGCCGAGCGGCGTGCGCAACTGATGCGCCGCCACCGAAAGAAAACTGTCTTTCATCTGGTCAAGTTCATGCTTCTGTGTAACGTCCTGAATGACCGTAATCGTACCGATAATTTGGTTCTTGGCATCACGAATAGGCGAGCAGGTACCGGATACCGGAATCCTTGTTTGACTATCATGAACGATCACCGTATTATCTGGCAAGGTGATGATTTTCTTTTTTTGCAAAGCTTTCGTAATAAACGTAAGTTCCGCGCAACCCGACTCTGATTCTTGAGCGAAACAAAATATCTTGTTCGCCGGCTGCAGTTCAGATTCCCTAAGCGTCTTTTTGGACAGCACTTCCGCCGTTTCGTTCATAAAAATAATCTTCCCGAAAATATCCGTCGCGAAAATACCCTCGCCGATAGATTTCAAAAACCGCAAGATACTCTCGGCGCGTTCTTTCTGCTCCTCAATCAAGACATTGGCTTTTTCCAACTCAGACGTATGGCGCACGATCTTGAGCTGTATCTCGCGCTCTTCGGTGATGTCGCGCGTTACACCGACAAAAAATTTCACTTCATTGTTCTCATCAAGAATGGGGATGATGCGGACGCTCGCAAGGTATTTCGTCCCGTCTTTTCGCTTGTTTGTAAATTCTCCGGCATACCCTTGCTTCTCAACCTTGATCGTTTTCCAAAGAGTCTTGTAGTGCTTCAGAGGCATCTGCCTGCCCCACAAAGATGGCCTCGCTCCGATAATTTCTTGCATACTATAGCCGGTGATGATCTCTGTCGCGTGATTGGCATACAGGATAATACCGTCCGCATCCGTGATAATAGTCTGATCGAAACTTTTGTCTGCCGCCTGCTTAAATTTTTCCAACTCATCGGCCTGTTTTTTCAACTGCTCTTCCGATTTTTTAACGTCTTCAAAAAGATTGAGTGCGGCCTTATTCACATTTTCCAGATTTGTGATATTTTCTTTCAATTTTTGGTCTGCTTGCGTCAGACTGTTATTGGTCTTTCGCAAATCGTCTTCGCGCATTTTGATAGTCTGGCGCATCAGATTAAGGTTTTTCGCCAGCACTCCGACTTCATCCATTGCATCAATATCCATTGGCTCGTCCAAATTTCCTCGGTTGATCTTCTTGGTGAATCGGGAAAGTTTTTCCAGAAGATTAACTGTACCACTCGCCAAAATAAGCGCAATAAATACGGCTGTCACAGCTAAAAGAATGGTAGCGACCATGATGAGAGCTTTGAACGTGCCCGCCGGCTTGATGATTTCCGCTTCATAAATTTCCGCAACCAGTGTCCAGCGCGAAGAGAAATCAGTGAGGCACGTGCTTGCGCCGTATACCTTTTCACCGCGCCAATTATCCCAGACACCACTTACCCCCTGTTCATCTCGACAGCTTTGCACCGGCTTAGTATCTATAACTTGTGACAAAATCGCGTTTTTCCCCAAAAAACGCGACTCGCTAATTAGTAAACTGTCCGCGTTGATCAAATAAACATCCAGTGTTTCTTCGTGTTTCATCTCTCTACTGAAAACAAGCGCTATGTCGTCCAATCTGAAATACGTCACGATAATACCAAACGCGTGACTCTTATCAAGATTGAAAAGCGGTGCCGTTGTCACAATTAACGGAATATTTTCTCCAAAATGGGAACTGCCTCCATAATCCATAGTCAACGTCTTGCCATAAGACAATTGCAGACCTTCTTTGAAATATTTATCTTCGTGTTCATCTTTTCCGATTTCCGTATCTTCTGTAGAAGCAATGACTTCCCCCTGGGCATCCAGCACATTGATCCCCATAAGATACTGATTGGTAGGCACCTTGTTTTTTATCAGGTGCTGATTGAGAAGAATGGCTGATTCCGACGCCGTTTCCGGATGTAAGCCGATGTCCTCGCTCAGCTGTCTAACCATTCCGTCAGAAGAAAAATTAGCGGTTGTAATTTCCAGCAAATGAATAAAGTTGCGGATATTGGCACCGTCTGCATTAACCAGATGTTCCAGATCCTGTAAAGCCTGCTGACGCAATGATTGTTCCGCGATATAAGAACCGTACGCTCCCAACAGAAAGAGTGGCACGATGACAAAAATAAGAATCATCATCCCAAGTTTGAACTTCACCCGGAGATAAAAAGGCATCTGATACGAAATATCATCTTCGCGCTTCATTTTAGATTTCTCTGCTACGAAACCTACGAACATCATCAGATTTCCCAAAAAGAATAAGCTGTGATTAGTCCACCAAAGCAAGCTCCACTCTTTATAAAAAAACGGGGTTATCGTACTGCCCATGAGAATGAAGCATCCGGCCGCTACGTACCGGTCAATCGGCCTCCGTGACACATACCAGCGCCAAACAAAAAAGAGAAAAATGATAAAAAAGAAAAGACCCGAAACACCGATCGCGTAATCCGCCCAAGAATACAAAATATTCTGCCATCTCTGCCAAAAAACAAATGAGGCCGCAAACAAAAGATTAGCAATGATCCATCCGGTTATAATCCTCTTACGCAAACGATACAGAGTACCTGTATCCTTGATACGCGATACCATTCCGACCAAAAATATTCCGCTGCCAAGAAACAATCCGTAGTGTTCAAAAATATCAAACAACTTTTCATTGAATATGAAAAATCCCGGGGCGACCAGAGCGTGAAAGAAAAAATAGAAAGAAGAGACAAATAGAGCTAGGATCAGAAAGAGCCATGGAGGATCCTTGGTTTTAGTGTACTGGAGCGAGGCCAGATAGATCGTGGCCAGTTGTAAACTAAAAATACCGATCATCACCAGAGAGTGAACGGTATACAAGGAAAAATTGAAGCTCGTGACAAAGTCCATATTCACGGCTAATTATGGCTTTTCGCCTGATTTATATTTGCGATTTATTCTTTGGCTACTTTCCCAAAATAATAGTCACTTGAGAAACCAATGTTTCTTTATTTTTTGAATCTGCCGGTAAAATTTTCGCCTGTGGGTATTTTTTTATCACGCTTGCCTGAATCATTTCAGCCTCTTTTTCCAAAGAAGCTGTGTAGTAAATAATTACGCCAGCGTAATCCTTGAGCGTATTCCCCATATCCGTTTTGAGATATCCTTCCTTTTTCAAAAAATCCGCTAAAATACCAGCACTGCCCTTAGCCGCGCCTCCATTCAAAACACTGATCTCCAACTTTTTTGCAACTGAAATAATCTCCTCGTTTGTTGAGGGATTAATTCCTTGATCAGTTTCATTTTTCTGAGGCGTTGCAGTTGCTGGCGACGCAACATCGCCAGTTTCTTGGTCCGCTTTTTTGATAAGTTCCGTGATAGACGCCCGGCTGTCTGCCGCGCGCTCCATTTTCCAACGAGCATACATCACCCACCCGATGCCTCCGATACTCGCCACGACAGACAAAATCATAGACGCAAACAACAGAGTCCCAAAAAGAGATTCTCGGGACTTCCTGGGAGAAACTCTCATTTCTTTTTGCGCAGTGTTTTGATTATTTTCAGATTCAGATTGAGCATCGGATGCGTCCGGCTCTCGTGTTGGAATGTCTGACATACTTATGTTTTGATTTTTTTATTATATCACACAAATATACCATCCGCGTTTTATAAATTCATACAATATTCTTGACTTTCTCCAATACCTTCGGAATTTTTCTAAAATCTCGCATCAAAGTTTCACGCATACTTCCATTGTAAAGCGCGGCGGCCGGATGATAGAGCGCAAAAAAAACTAATGTACCGATATCGGGGAAAGTTTTGCGGAACGCTTGACCGTGTGCTTCCGAAATTTTTTTGTCGGAAATAAAATGCGTAAGCGCGTGCCGTCCCAACGTCACAATGATTTTGGGTTGAATAATTTTAATTTGTTCCATAAGCCACTCTTGGCAACTGGCAATTTCTTCCGGCAGAGGATCACGATTGTTGGGCGGGCGATACTTCACGATGTTGGTGATATAAATATCCTCACGCTTGAGATGAATGTCTTTCAGCATTTCCTCCAAGAATTTTCCCGCCGCACCCACAAACGGCCGGCCTTCTGCGTCTTCTTTCGCTCCGGGCGCTTCACCGATGAAAATTATTTCCGCTGACGCGCTACCCTCGCCCGGCACGGCTTGCGTCGCTTGCGCGCGCAAAGAACAAGTACATTCTCGCATCATCTTTGCGTTCAGAACATTCAAGGCCCGTTCTTTATCCATACTTTTATTTCTCTGTATAACCTGTAGGCTGTAGGTTTTTATGCCACTCTAAAACCGTCTTCAGTTTCAATAATTTTACCCGGGATTTCAAAACCGCTCGCAAGCTTGTGTCCGCCGCCTCCGAACTGATGAGCCATAACCGAAACATCCACGCCATATTGTTTCATAGAACGCAGGCTGGCGTGTACTACATTATCTCTCTCCGAAAGCACCAGCGCAAATTTTGTATCCGGCACAGCGCTCAAAATAGAAGCCACCTGATAGATATCGCCTATGGAAGCGTGGCATTCTGCCACATCTTCTTCCGTAATAGCAGTTACCAACATACCATTTCTATCATTGAAACGCGCCTTTTCAAAGGCTCTCCCCCATAATTTCAAGGCTCCGATATCGTGATGGATGAAAATTGTGTTTGTGATTTTAGCCAGTGGCGCGCCTTTTTTCATCAGATCCGAAGCAATTTCCAACACGCGCGGCGAAACATTAGGGTGCTGAAAACCTCCGGTATCAAACACGATCCCCATCAACAACAAAGTCGCCATTGTTTTGGTAATTCTCGCTTGTGCCGCTGTGAAAAAAAGATACACCAACTCGGACGATGAAGAATATTCCTCATCAATCATTACAATATCCCCTTTCGATCCGATGTCCGGGTGATGATCTATAAGCACCACCGCCTGATCTTCGGAAAGACTACCTGACAATCGATTAAAACCACGATCTACGCTATCGCAGGCAATCACAGCGTCATAACTCGCAATATCCAATTGATCAGGATGCAAAAATATACCTTCCGCTATTTTTTTCAAATTATCTGGAAAAGCGTCAAAACAGGCTATATCCACATGTTTTCCACAACTTTTGATATACTCTGCCAACGCCAAATTAGCACCTACCGTATCGGGATCTGGCCGGCCGTGAGCAAAAAGTAGCAAGCGTTCGGATTTCAGTATGATATATTGGAGGGAACGAAATTCAGACTCAAATGTTTGCATAACCAGTGGATAACTTAAACAAATGCCTAAAACAAGCTAAAAAAGTCCTTTCAGTATTTTTTCCACTTTGTCGGCTGACTCCGCGGTTTTATCTATTTCAAATGACAAGCGCGGAAGAGGCTTCATAGAAAGTTTGGCATATAGGTTTTTTTGGATCCGCGACAGTTCTTTTTTCAACGTTTCTGAAACGTAATGTGTTTCTTTTTCGGGAAAAATACTCAAAAACATTCGAGTATAGCGAAGATCTCTTGAGGTGTCAATCTTGGCAATCGTGATAAATACGCCTTTTTTCAGCGAAAGTTCCCGCTCCATAATTTCAGCCAGATGTTTGTGGATCAGTGTATTAATTTTAGTCACGCGCAAAGACGACATAATTATTGTTGCTTGACCACATTAGCTGATTAATTGCAAGCGCCCTATTCCTTACCTGCCTATGCCTGTGCCCCTACCAAGAATTGAACTTGGATCTCGGGCTTAGGAGTCCCTTGCTCTATCCGTTGAGCTATAGGGGCATACGCACTGGCGGGCCAGGTATTCATTAAACAACAAGGGCGGAAACATACTTTAGCATATTTTCACATACTCCAAAACACCACAAAAAATGCTGTAAAAAAAGCCTTTAACACGCCAAAAACCACCAAGCATCACAACTTGTGATTATACGAAAACTAGACAGCCACGGTTTCATCGGTCAAACTGGCGCGAATTTGCTCGCGAAGCTCCGGCGTGTCTGTATGCCCATGACTTTGCACGGCATGCTCCACAGCCGCTTCCAACACGTGTTCCTCGCTTCCCGAGATGTAGAGATCGCAATTATTCACGCTAGGCATTTTGCGGCAATCAGCCACTTTTCTTGAAGTATTGCTCATATACTTTTGTAGAATTATAAATTATTAATGAAAAGAGTATCGACCTGATGTAATTATACTCCTTTTTCAAAGAAAGTTATAAAGGATGTACCTGGTGGACCCTACCGGGCTCGAACCGGTCACCTCTTCCATGCCATGGAAGCGCTCTACCAAATGAGCTAAGGGCCCAGACTAACATGTTATACTTTATCATAATACTAACTTTTGCTAACTCGTCAAACTAAAAAGATTCTAGTTTCATAGAAACAGCGTTTGCATTATAATTTAGTCTATAAAACTATGGAAAAACTGAAGCAATTTTGTGATGCGAGATTTTTAATTGCAATACCTTGGCATAGATTTTTTTTCGTATTTTTTATTTTCTCATTACCCTTTTCTATTCGTAAAGTTTTAGGTGTTTTCCCAACAGACGGAAACGGGACATTTAATGAATATCTGGATATATCCTTATACCTTTCGGA
>JAHFON010000003.1 GCA_023261695.1 Candidatus Moraniibacteriota bacterium | reverse complement strand
TGGTTTCCACTTGTGCCAAAAAACCCAGCCAAGAGATTTTTTCACCTTGCGCGTAGGCTTCATGGGAAAGCGACAGTTCTTTGACAACTTGCGCGAGCGGTAAGCCGGCCGCCGCGAAATGTTCTCCCGCCTCAAGAGCGTATTTGCCTGAAGCCAGTGCGGAAAGACCCGGCACAAAACGCGCCAGATCAATCAGCACACTACTCCATCCGGGAATATAAGAGGCGCCGCTGGCAAATGTTTTTTGCGCGGAGCTAAAATTCTCAAATGATTGATCAAAACGGCTTTCCTTAATATTTTCCACAGCCAACGTAAGATTTCTAAACCCTTGTTCGCCTTTTTCCAACATCACTTTTTTCCTCGCCAACGCCATTTGTATTCCCCACCACACCGATCCAATTACAAAAAAAACCAAAAAAATTATTGCGATCAAAATTCGCGGGCGTATTGTGAAAAACTTTTTATTCTTGAAAGATGACTGGCGTTTGGAAAAATCTTTCGGCTCGGTATCCGCCGCAACTATAGGCGGCGGGTAATAAGTATATTGGCTTTCCCGCGTTTTCCTACTCTCCGTTTCCGGACGCGTAAAACTTTGCGGCCTAGGATACGGCCTGATATCGGAAATGCTGTCAGGATGCTGTCTATGTGAAGAGAACGGCATAATGTGTCTTTATTGGTTTTTGATACTGGAAATATAGAGAGTGAGAGTCGCGCGGGCCATAGTTTCAAAACTATAGTGTGCCGCCAGCAAGTATCCGCGTCTGACAAATTCCGCGCGCGCCGTTTCCGAATCCAAAATTTTTGCAAGCTCTCTCTCAAGCGAACCTAAAACGCGCGGGTTGAAATATCCTGCGGCCTCTTTGAGAATTTCCGGAAGCGCTCCCTGATCGGAAGAAAGTACCGGCAGACCGCGCGCCATCGCCTCCAGAGGCGGCAGACCAAAACCTTCATACAATGACGGAAAAACATAACAAACGGCAAAACGGTAAAGAGCATTCAACTCGCGATCATTCACGAAGCCCGTGAAAATAATGTTCTGAAGTCCTCGCTTCCGCGCCGCCTCTTTCAAACGCGCGTAGAAATAATCTTCCTTGCCGACCAAAACAAACGTATGAGCGGGAAAAGAAACGCTGGCCGATAAAAGAGCTTCCAAGTTTTTGTGCGGATAAGCGTTGCCGACATACAGAATATATGGCTTTAGTATAGCACGCGTAACTTTCGCCGGAGCATCTCCTGGTTTGTTATCCAGCAACTGAAATCGGCTAAAGAGCCGCCATTCCTCTTGCCAAGCAAGCGTCTGGCAAAACGCGTCAGCCGCTTCGTAAGTGACGGATATTTTCCCGCGCGCCGCCGGATAGTGTTGCAATATGTCTTCTTTGGTAAAATGCGATACGGCAATCACGTGCCGCGCGCGGCGGATGGCGCAAGCAATGACAAAACGATAAGCCGCAAATTTGATCAAATAAAAAAATGTCGGCCGCGTCGTATTCAAAAGCGTCGGATAACGCAGAAGAATCAGGTCATGGATGGTCACGATAAACTGCTTCGGATACCAAAACGGCACGTTAAAATGCGGAAAATGCACCAAATCCAAATGGAAGCGGAGTAAAAGCAAAGGAAACAGAAGTTGTTCGGAAAAACTGTACCACGGATACCGCGCTAAAACTTTTTGAAAACGAGGATTCTTCGGCACGTATTCGTTGAAATTTTCCCGCCTTAAAAAAACCACGTACTCGTTTTCCGTATCCAATAATTCCAAATGTTCTATCAATTTTTCCGTGTACCGACCGAGTCCCTTGCCGGCTGAACCATAAAAACGAGCGTCAATGCCTATGCGCATATTTTTGTTTTTGTTCAGAAACAAAGTGCGCTTTTTCCTGTGTCGCGTCGTACCCGTCAAGACAAAATAAAAGCAACGCCTGCGAAGCTAGAATCTGAAAAATATCCACGTCTTCCACATAATTGCTCGTTTTGGCAAAAATTATGTAAGCTACCAAGCCTTTCGCCTGAAGCGGCGAACGCGCCACAACATAACCATTTTCTTCCCAAAAAGTTTTCTTTGACGAAAGTAATTTGCGCGCATCAAAAATGACAAACTCCTTGTGGCTGTCATTTTCCAGCACCTTGGCAATTTCTTTTTTTCTGGCGTTGACGAAACGTAAAGATACCATATCGGTTCTGGCTAGAAGTTTCGCGGATTCAATAATGGAGCGGAAGGTTTCCGTCTTTTTTTTAACCAACGCATCCGTGGTATCTTGCGGCAGATGAAAAATAAAATTTTTCACGATATCAAATTTCCGATTTATTCCGCCGATATACGAGTAAGAATCGGAAAGATCTTTGGTAATGATATTCGCGCGTTTTTGCAAATGAAGTTTTTCCCGAAAAACTTTAATAAGCGCTTTTTCCTTAATCAAATACAACACGAAACCGAAAAGACCGAAACAAAAAATCACCAGCGCTTCAATGTCTTCTTCGCGGAAAAATAAAACCCCTTCCCGAATAACTTTCGGCGTCAGAACGGCAAAGATAAACAAAGTCAGATATATCCAATACATAATCAATATTCACACAAAGAATCAAAATAGACAAAGGTCAGAGCTCCAGTCCTTTCAGGTAATCGCGCAACTTCTTTCCCACCTCCGGATGCTTCAATCCGAAATGAATCGTGGTACGCAAAAAATTAAATTTGTCTCCCGTATCCAACCACTGCCCTTCCAACATACGCCCGTAAATAGGCATCCCGTTTTCCAACATTCGCTCAAAAGCGTCCGCCAAACGAATCTCTCCGGATTTACCATGATTCATTCCGAAAAGCGTTTCAAAAACCTCTCGCGTGATAATGTATTTCCCCGGGGCCACGACGGAACTCGGGGCGTCTTCCGATTTCGGTTTTTCCACAATACGCGATATTTTCCAGTGCTTCTCATCCACAGGCTTTCCGTCAATCACGCCAAATTTAGATACTTCAGAATGTTCCACGCTGGCCATACCGATAATTGGAGCGCGAAACTCTTCATAAGCCTCAATCAACTGACCGATAGCCGGCGTGGCGCTATCATAAATGCAATCGCCAAAAACCACGGCTACTGATTCGTCATCATCTACCAGATGCGCGGCCTGCAAAAGCGCGTGCCCGTCTCCGAGCGGCACCGGCTGACGCACATAAGAAAATCTAGCCAGTCCGGAAATTTTCTGCACCGTGTCCAACAAGTCGTGTTTGTTCTTTTCAACCAAAGTGCTCTCCAATTCATACGAAACGTCAAAGTGATCTTCAATCGCCCGCTTGCCTCGACCGGTCACAAAAATAATTTCTTCAATGCCGGCGGCTACGGCTTCTTCCACCAGATATTGCACCACCGGCTTGTCCACGATCGGTAACATCTCTTTGGGTTGCGCCTTGGTGGCGGGTAAAAACCGCGTCCCGAATCCGGCTACGGGCAGAATGGCTTTTTTTATTTTTCTCGGCGGATTAGTTTGCATAAATTAATTCAATTATTTTTTAAGAGAAATAGTTTTCTTGAATTCCACGTTAAATTCTCGGATGGCATCATTCAACATCGGATGAAAATTGCTGGCAAAATTATGCTCCTTGGCGTACGCCCCCGCCTCAAAAAGCGCCTCGTGGGTTCCGGCATCAAACCACGCTCCGCGAATAACGCGCACATCCAACGATTGCTCGCCCAGATAATGTTTGTGTAAATCGGTAATTTCCAATTCACCGCGCGGCGAAGGCGCAAGCCCTTTCGCTATCGCAACCGCGGTATTGTCAAAAATATAAATACCCGGGATGGCAAAACGACTGCGCGGCCTTTCCGGTTTTTCTTCAATGGAAAGCACCTGATAATCACCATTGAATTCTACCACGCCAAAACGCTCAGGGTCAGCGACCTCTTTGGCAAAAATCCGCCCGCCTCCGGTAAATGTTTGTATCGCCTCCGCAAAATCGTCCTCAAAAATATTGTCGCCTAAAATAAGCGTGGATGATGCGTCGTCTAAAAAATCCTCCGCTAAAACATATGCTTCAGCCAAACCGCGCGGCGCAGGCTGGACAATGAAAGAAACATTGATGCCAAACTTCCGCAACAAAGATCCCAAAAGGTTCAAAAAGTCTCCCGAGTGTTCCGGCGTCACAATCACCAAAATATCCTTGATGCCAGCCTTGATCAGAGTATTGAGCGGGTAAAATATCATTGGCCGATCATACACCGGCAGAAGCTGTTTGGAAGTCACCGCTGTCAGCGGCAAAAGCCGCGTGCCAGTGCCTCCGGCTAAAATTATTCCTTTCATACAAAATACAAATTACAAATAATCTACGAATACACGAGTCATCGTCAGTGATATATGGGAAATTTTTTACAAAGTTTTTTCACTTCCTCCCGCAATTGTTTTAATGTCTTTTGGTCATCGCGCTGACGGAGCGTTTTGTCTATAACGCGCGCCAATTGCCGCACTTCTTTTTCTCTCATTCCCCGCGTTGTAATCGCCGGCACGCCGATCCGAATGCCCGATGGATCAAGCGGACTGCGCGTGTCATCGGGAATCATATTTTTGTTCACCGTAATCCCGACCGTGTCCAGCGCACGCTCGGCTTCTTTGCCGGAAATCTGAAGTGTCGCAAAAACATCCACCAGTATCATATGATTGTCCGTCCCGCCGAAAACAATTTTGTAACTGTGTTTGGCTAATTCTTTTTCCAGCGCTTTGGCATTTTTGAGTGTTTGCTCGGCGTATTTTTTGAAAGCGGGCTTAAGCGCTTCTCCAAAAGCCACGGCTTTGGCCGCAATGATGTGCATATGCGGACCTCCCTGCAGTCCCGGGAAAACAGATTTATCAATGGCCTGTGCCAATTCTTGTTTGCAAAAAATCACTCCGCCGCGCGGTCCGCGAAGCGTCTTGTGCGTCGTGGTGGTAACAATGTCAAAATACGGAATCGGATTGGGAAGCGCTTTGCCCGCCACCAGTCCGGCAATGTGCGCCATATCCATCATAGAGTACGCTTGCGCCTTTTTGGCAATAGCGGAAAACTTGGCATAGTCCAATTGGCGCGTATAAGCAGAAAATCCGGCTAAAATTAAACGCGGCTTTTCTTTTTTCGCTAGAGTTTCAAGTTTTTTGTAATCAAGACTGCCATCCGGTTCCGTCTTGTAACGCACGAAGCGATAAATTTGCGCGGAGAGTGTTACGGGATGGCCGTGCGTCAAATGTCCGCCATGCGAAAGGTCCATTCCCAGAACCGTATCGCCCGGTTTCAGTATCGCCGCGTAAGCCGCCAGATTTGCAGAAGCTCCCGAGAGCGGCTGAACGTTCGCATGTTCCGCGCCAAACAATTTCTTGGCGCGCGCGATCGCCAGCGTCTCCACCGCGTCCGTAAATTCCTGCCCGCCGTAATACCGCCTACCCGGATAACCTTCAGAGTATTTGTTGGTAAACACGGTGCCAAGCGCTTCCAGTACCGCAACGGATACATAATTTTCCGACGCGATCATTTCCAAACCTTCCTTTTGGCGCCTCTCCTCTCCCAATAGCGCCCGGTATATTTCCTTGTCGGATTTTTTGAGAATGTTATGTTGCATATAAATAAAAACTTCAAGCTGCCATTCCGGGCGAGCCCGCGAACCGAGGACTCTGTGTTTTTACAAAACAGATCCTTCCACTTGTCCGCTTTTGGCGAACTTCAATCGGGATGACACCAAAAATACTTCTCCATACTACCAAAAAACAGCCCTTTCCGCACTATTGACAATGACGATAAAAGGATGTATAATCTAAACAATTCTAATGATGTAACCTTAAAAATCTAACATTTAACTGGGAGGGCGAGAAATGAATGAGGTCTGGACGTTTGTTAAATTATTGGCAATCGGAGTTGTGGTATCTTTGGCCGTCTTAGGATGGTCAACGATATACAAGGATTACAAAAGATTTTCCGCACGGCACGTGGTACAGGAACAGGAAGAATTAACACCAAAGCCACCAGGCCGCACATATTTCTGATTTCTAACGAGAGAGGAGATGGAACCAACCGCTATCGGATAACTCACGAAACCTCGTGAAAATCCGGTAGCGGTTTAACACATCCAAAGAGAAGAGGAGGGAAAGATGAACAAGTCAGTGCAAAAAACATTCGTAAACATGATTTACATTTCGTGTTTCTTCGTCGCCGCTATTTTTCTCTCTCTTGGATGGAACATTCGCGATGTTGCCGCCCAAGAACAAGGAATGGCAACATCAGCAAAGATGATAAAGCTTCAAATGGTTAAACCAAGCGACCTCGTACTGTGTTCCACTGGGAAATTTGACGAGATAGCCAAAGAGATCGCAAAGCAGAACGGAGTGGAAGCCCCCATGGTGGTAATAGAAATAGCGGTGTTGGTAGAAAAAAATACCGATGAATCTTTAACCGGAAGCATTCTTGAGAATGTTAAAGGTGAGTTGCTTGTGGCACATGGTATTATAAAACATCAGGAATTTAAAAAATGCAAACAAGTAGTGGTAGTGGATTTAGGTAGTAAAGTAGCAGAATTAATCTCAATCATACTCAATGAGGGGTTGCCATTGGTGATAACCCCCTCCAAAGTACCAGTATTACCAGAGCCATCTCCCCCACCGCCGGCGCCGACAGTACCGACATCACGCAAACAATATTTGTAACGTTTGTGTAAAATAAAGAAAGGAGATAGATAACCGCTATCGGATAACTCACGAAACCTCGTGAAAATCCGGTAGCGGTTTTAACTTTCTAAAAATTCTTTCAGCGCTTCAGTATATGAACGAAGGAGCGGTCTCTTTGTATTCAACAAGGCAGAATATTTCGGCCGACGGGCTGGGCGCGGGAAAGTCTCCGCCGGTACCGCTTCCACGGTCATGTCCATTTTGGCCAAACGAAAAAGTTCTAAAGCCGCCCCGTACCACGTCGCTGGTTTCTCATTTGGCAAATGGTAAATACCATACGGTGCATTGTCTCTGATGAGCGCAAGCGTCGCCTTCGCCAAATCGGGCGCGTATGTAAAACAGCTTTTTTCATCATCCACCGCGCTTACTTCCGATTTATCTTTTGCAACTTCCAGCATTTTTTCAAAAAAACTTTTTTTGCCGCCGATGGATAATGCCGGTTTTCCAAATAATTTTGACAGCCGAATCAAGTACGATTTTCCGCTTTGCGCCAAAACATTTTTCTCCCCTTCCCATTTGCTCTTTCCGTATTTTGAAATGGGATTTGGTTCAGCCCGCTCATCATATCCCTCATTACCATTCTCCCCGTCAAACACATAATCCGTGGAATAATGAACAGATACTGCGTCCAAATCTTTCGCCAAACAGGCAAGAAATTTCGGAACTTCAGCGTTAAGCGTCAACGCCCTCTGATACTCCTCCTCGCTTTCTTCACACAAATCAACGGCGTTATAAGCCGCCGCGTTTATAATAATCCGCGGCGCATATTTTTTAATTTTTCTTTCCGCCTCGGAAAAATTCGTAACATCAATCTCTTCCCTGTCCCACCCCGTTACCTCATACTTTTTATCCACGCTAAAAACCCGCACTAATTCCTGTCCGAGCATTCCTTTGGCGCCCAATACTAAAACTTTTTCACTTGCCATCGTTGTATTGTTTCGCGTAATAATCTTTATACTCCCCGCTTTTTATTTTTCTCCACCAATCCTGATTATTTTTGTACCACTCAATGGTATTTTTCAACCCTTCTTCCAAATTCACTTGCGGCTCCCAGCCCAATTCCTTCTTAATTTTGGAAAAATCAATCGCGTAGCGGCGGTCATGTCCGGCGCGATCTTTTACATATTCAATCAGATTCTCGTCTTTGCCCAGCAAGGCGAGCAACTTTTTTACAATCCAGATATTCGGCTGTTCACTTCCGCCGCCCACGCAATACGTCTCTCCGGTTTTTCCCTTGTGCATAATCAGATCAATCGCTTTGCAATGATCTTCCACGTATAGCCAATCGCGCACTTGTAAACCGTCGCCGTATACCGGCACCTTTTTGTTTTCCAAAAGATTGGTGATCGCGAGCGGAATCAGTTTTTCCGGAAAATGGTACGGTCCGTAATTATTGGAACAATTGGAAATAGTTATCGGTAAACCGTAAGTGTGAAAATAAGCGCGAGCCAAATGATCGGAGCTGGCCTTGGAAGCGCTATATGGACTTCTGGGATCATAAGCGGTATTTTCATCAAACGGTCTATCATTGGGTCCGAGCGCGCCAAAAACTTCGTCCGTGGAAATATGATGAAAGCGCCGGTTATATTTGCGCGCCGCCTCAAGCAGTGTGTATGTGCCGCAGATATTCGTAACAATGAAAGCGTCGGGGTTCAGAATAGAACGATCCACATGCGACTCCGCCGCGAAATGCACTATGATGTCCGCCTCTGCCACAAGACCGTCCACCAGATCTTTGTCCGTAATACTCCCCTTCACAAAACTATAACGCGCGTCATCCTTCCACTCTTTCAAATTTTCCAGATTTCCCGCATACGTTACAGCGTCCAGATTGATAACGTGATATTCCGGATATATCCGCAGGATATAATGAATAAAGTTTGAGCCTATGAAACCGGCGCCTCCGGTAACTAAAATTTTCATACGTGATTATTTTTCATAGTGAAACTTGGGATCTTTCAAATACTCATTCAGGGACGGCAAATGGCTATCTTTTTCGGAAACGATAGGCGCTGGGATCGGCCACTTAATATTCAGCGCCGGATCATTCCACAGAATACCGCCGTCGCATTCTTGGGAATAGGGCGCTGTCACTTTGTAAGCAAAAATCGTGTCCGCTTCCAAAGCGACAAATCCGTGAGCAAAACCGGCAGGAATCCAGAATTGTTTTTTGTTTTCCGCGGAAAGTTCCACCGACGCGTACTTCCCAAATGTGGGAGAGCCGACGCGAATGTCCACCGCCACATCAATCACACGACCGGCAATCACCCGCACCAATTTTCCTTGCGCAAAAGGCGGTGCTTGAAAATGCAACCCGCGCAAAACGCCGCTTGCTGATTCTGACTCATTGTCTTGAACGAATGTTTCCGCTATGCCGATCTTTTCATATTTAATCTGACTAAACGTCTCAAAAAAATACCCGCGGCTGTCGCAAAAAACCTTCGGCGCCAAAACTAACAATCCCTCAATATCCAAACGCTCAACTTTCATAACACATTTTTTTCGCAAATACATAACTATCACCAGCCTAGCATAAAAACATAAACCCCCCAATACAAATAAAATGGTCAGTGACAACAAATACTCTGCGTTATAAAGCGCAGAGTATTTTAGGATAATCAAAAAATATTCAACGACTAAATTTGAATATCGTTCATTACGTCATCCAAAGTCTTTTTTTCTTCCGGTGAAGCGGGCGACGAGACTGAACGGTCTTCTGTCCGTTCTTCGCGCGGCTCGCGGGAGCGACGCTCGGAGCCTTCCGGTTCGTTGATTTTCAAATTAACACGCGCGTTATTGCGAGCACCGATGACACGGAGCAGTGTGCGGAGCGCCTTGGCCGTCATACCCTCGCGTCCAATCACCATACCCATATCGCTCGGGTTCACGTCCAGCGTAATCAGCACCCCCATTTCATCAATCTTGCGCTCCACTTTCACATCGTCCGGATTATCCACCAACATTTTAACAATATACTCTATAAAATCCCGGTCCTTCACATTGTCTGTCATAAGACTTTGCATTGTACTAATTAAATCTTAGCGGAGAAAAACCGACGCATTTTCTCTCTGCAAATATAATAACTTTTTTCTCGCAAGCACGCAAGCCCCTGTATGCGTCCACCACATTTGGCAGTCCTCTGCGAATAATAATCTCATCATATACCTCAAGGGGGCAACTTGGCCAAGAGCATAGTGCGGCCTTTCGCCATTGTACCAGAGGAACCAGTCAATGAGCTTCTGATTGAAGCTCTGGACATCATCTCGCATTAACGCTTTGGAGTAACAGAGAA
Source organism: Candidatus Moraniibacteriota bacterium (assembly GCA_023261695.1). Lineage (GTDB taxonomy): Bacteria > Patescibacteriota > Minisyncoccia > Moranbacterales > UBA1568 > UBA1568. The sequence goes on along the minus strand of JAHFON010000003.1, from coordinate 63,616 downwards.
ATTCTTCATCTAACGTACGATTAAAGCGTTCGATGTGAGCATTCATCTGGGGAGATCTGGGATAAGTATGGAAATGAGTCAGACCCAGTAGCAGACAGGCCGTTTCAAAATGGAGCGCAAACTCACTGCCATTATCCGTCTGGACGGCCTCCGGACAATCCGGAATAACTTGTTGGGCTCTTTGCAAGAAGTCAGAGGCCGAGGAGGATCCGTGATTCGTATAGCAGGCGGCAAAGGCGACTCGGGTTTCCGTATCAATGCCCGTGACGATGTAGCGTTTTACGCCGTCAATGAAACGGACAACGGTATCCACTTCAAGAACTCTCTGTCCCTTTGGTCTCCGCAGTTTTTTCCTTTTCTGACGCTTCTTTTCCAACAGTTTCCCGGTAGCGCCTGACAGAGAAAGCTTCTTTGGATCAGGCAGTTTCCCCGCTTGCTTCAAATCAGCGAGGATCCGGCCTATCGTTGAGACAGACACCGGATGCTTGCTGGCTAAAAGCAGAGGCCGGAGCTTGTCTTTGCCAAGGCGAGGGTGTGCAAAACGGAGCGCGATGATAGCTTGTGCCAGTTGGGGCGAAACGATTCTTTGATTCCTCGCGCGCGGAGCCGTACTCTTCGGATTAAGTCCGTCCAGTTTTCCCCGTGAGGTTTTCAACGCCGCCTGCCAACGAAACAATGTGCGTTCTGAGATATGAAAGGCTTCTGTGGCTGCCTTGGTGCCATGACGCTCCCAGAAAGCGAGTCTGCGGCACCGTTCTTGCGCTTGTTCGGTAATCATATACCGAAAGCGTAACAGATGTTGCCAAGCTACAATAAATCCTTTCGTTCCCCTAAACTTGTTGAATTGTTGCATAAGTCCTCAATTAAGAGGACTGCCAAATGTATCTGAACTTATGCAGCCCCACTAAAAATCCAGAAACTCTATCATACATTTACACACCTACATTTCTAATTGAGCAAGCCGGTCAATTATTCTTGTTGAGTTAAAATTCTCCCCGTCCGTGCCTTGGCTTCATTAGAATAACAAATCGGATGCGCTTCTTGCATTGATACAAATAATTCCTTAAACACACCTTCGTTTTCCCTAAAATATCGATCTACCTTATCTGAAGCAAATAAATCAATAGACAACAATGAATCTGAAATTTGAAGCTCTAACAATAATTTTTCAAAATCAGGATGCTTTTCTCGTAACGCTCTAAACACATCAAATACCATCAAATCTTTGGCATGCCTTGGAATTCTGCCTGTCATATTTACATCATGTCTGCCGGCCATAAATTCTATAACAGAGTTAATCACAAAATTATGATTGTCTTTGAGATAGTCATAAAATCTGTGCGTATCATGAAAATCCGATTCCCCGACAACATCTTCTATAACCTTTTCATAAGGTCTCTCTTCTTGTGTTGCCTTCTTTTTTTCGTATTCATAAGCGCTGCGCATTCTTGACCTTTTTCCCACATATAGAGTATGAGCTACAAGATCAAATGGCGGCTTCAGTCTCTTTATAAGTTCTATTGTGCGCTTTATGTCTTCTCGCATTTCAAGTGGATTATGAATAATAAAATCAAAAAATAAATCCACTTTACCGTCTTCATTTTTATTCAAGTCTAAACGAGCAAACTCATGAAGCATGTGTGTAATCATAAGCATCACTTCATCTGGTTGCCATCTATCATATATTTCAAAATTTGTTTTCCCATTCGTTTGTATACCCATATTCAATTCTTTCAATCCAGCATTAACAAGAGCTTGAATTTTTAATCTTCCTTCCTCTACTGCACCCAGGGTGTTACCAGTTTGCCATTTTGACTTATCAAAAAGACTTATCGGACTTACCATACAATAAAACGGCCACCCTATTTTTTCTTTATACAACCTTGAAAATTCTTGCAGATCATCTTTATCACGCGCAGCCGTATCATCATTCATAAGATTCAAAAATTCTATCCATGAATTCTGTCTCTTTGCATCTTCAAGATCTCTGATTACCGCACCTGCCTTCTTTCTTCTCAAAAAAGGAATTGGCTTTTCTCCTTTTGCAACACTCGCTTTGATGAATTCTTTACGCAAATTACTGATATAACAAAAAGAACAATTCAGAGGACAACCTCTATCGGAAGCGTAAACAAATGTTTTTGCTTCACGATCAACCTGGTGATGTTCCGGGTTTTTAACATTATCTGGTGTCAGAGGAACCATTTTCCCTTCCCGCAAAACGAAGTAGTTGTGATAACTAAAATCAAAAGTAAAATTACTTATTTCCTCTTCTGTAAATAACTTGGATCGTAATTCATCTAATTTGACCAAATCTTCTTTCCGAATCACAAAATTAAGATTCTTCCTTTCAAAACGTCTGTCCCAATTTTCCAGCAACTCCACTAAACCAGATTCTCCCTCTCCTATGCAGACTGCGTCAGCGCCAGATTGCAAGCACTCATCAGGATACTGAATTGCGTGTTGTCCACCCAATAAAACTGGTATCTTGAGAACTTCTTTTACTTTTTTAATTAAAGTAAAAGCCCGTGTAGAACCCACTTCAAAAATAGAAATACCAAAAGCATTAGTTCCAAATTCTTTCAATTTTTCTATTATAGCCTGTAATTCTTCTTCGGAATAATCAGCGCCAGTCTTATGTTTAGCATCTTCGTATAAATTTAATTTCATGACATCAAACCCGGCGTCTTTAAGTGCTGCAGATACAGCCCGAATTCCTGTATCCATTTGGTTGGTCGTCGCAAGAGCAATTTTTCGAATAACCCGCTCTTTTTCTTCTTGTTCAATTTTTCTATCCCCTGAAACAACAGAGGTCTCCTGCTTTAACAAATTCCAATTTTCCATATATTAAAACTAAAAAAATTATCATTAATTCTCAAACCATGGCGCCTCCCCAAATCCTCGTTTTCTTGTGTTTAAATACAAAGTTGCAATTTTCGGATAGATTGTTTGCATTGCACCATCTGAAAAGACAAAAAATACACTATCCTTAAAACTTTTTTCCATATGTGATTTCTCAAGCATACGCATTATATAATATTTTTGCGCCCCCTCTTTTTTATTTTTGAATAGGAATCTCTTTACTGCCTGATTTTCTAATTTTTCTGCTATCGGAACATCTCTCCACCATCTTTCAGATTTTTTCTCTAACAATTTAATAATGCAACTCTGATTTAATCCCCATTTTTTCCATAAAATATTTAAATGCATCGTTTTGAAATCATTTTTTTCCAAATATTCTTTTATTCCTGAAAGGTAACTATTGTATTCTCTGGGAACGAAACCGTTATTTTTTGCGTGCTCATCTGCAAGAATAAAAGTAATCTCAATATTCGCGCCCAAAACCTTCCTGATCCCATCAAAATACTTTTTTAATCTGTCTATTATTTCTTTATCCAAGGTCGTAATTCGATTTTTCTTGCCAGCGCCCCAAAACCCGATAAATTTTAAAACAGCGCCGTTGCTCATTGAATTGATTATTAATTCTTCTAGACGATCTTCTAAAAATGGAAAATCTCTCCTAAAATTTCTATCATTAATTTTTTCGAGAACAGGCTCAGTAATTGATTTAGTTCCGAAATAAGGCAAATATTCTTTCAAGAGTTCCGGACAGACTTGTTTCCACATTTTTTGGGCTGCGTGATAATCTGAATTCTCAACCTTAATAGTCGGCGACCAAATATCCAGATAATAATCAAAAATCACTCGCGGATTTTTTAGATACGGAAAGAGTTTTTGAAAAGTTTTAAATGAAATTTCTTTATTTTTAATAATGTAACGAGTTGATTCACGAATTGCGCTAATAAAAGACTTGAGTTTTTTCCTGTATTTTAATTCAATCAGATTGGATATCGTAAAGCCGCTAAATAAAAAGTTTTTACCTAAAATCTTAAAATCAAAAACAATCCGTCCGCCAGAAGCAACAAGTTCAACCGCTTGTTCCGGGATAACTATCGCCACATCTATTTTTCTATCTATTAATTTCCCGACTAATTCATCATAATCATAAGGAATAATTTCGGTTTGCGAAGGCAAAAAATATTTCGCTACGCTGTGCGTAGTAGTGAATTTTTGAAAAGTCCCCACCCTATATTTTGTAAAATCTTTAATTTCGTTAATCTGTATACTTGGGTTTATTGTCACCGCAACATTCGGAACAATATTAACCAACTCTCCAATAATTTCACCTTTTACTCCCCCGATATTTTCAAACATTGCAAACATAGGATCAGCAAGCCCTATGTGAGCTGAGTTATTGACAAGCGAAGCATACGTACGATCATCACCTCCAGTTGCTATAAAATCCACCTCAAGATCATGAGTTTTGAAATACCCCTCTTGGGCGGCAAAATACACAGGAAAATATATAGCCAACCTGTCAAATTCAGCCATCACAAGCCGAGTTCTTTTCGCCTTATATAAATCACCTAAATTGTCCTTCACAATTAAACGCCTTTCTGAACCAACAACTTTATCAAAGCCATATTCAAAGTATTTTTTTAAATAATACCTACCTTCTTTGGTATTTACACCATATTTTTTGACAACCTCTGTCTCTATATTTACTTCCGCTTTTTGCAATACTACTTTTGCAACATCGCCATCTTGAACCTTAAAGTTACTTCCCACATTCATACCGGCTCCATTGCTAAAAGGAACTTTGTATCTCCATGCAATATAAGAGGGTAAAAAATTCTCCGCAACCTTTCTGACAATATATTTAGTTATTATTTGATGGTTTTGCCTTCTAACTTTTAGATCCCCATGAATCTGCAACGCTAATTTTACAACATCTTTATCAAAAAACGGACAGCGAACTTCAACCGTATGCTTCATACTCATGCGGTCAACACGTTGTAAATGTCCGGCATGCAAGGATTTAACTAACATCTCGCAGCCCTTGTTGATCAGTTTATCAGGCAAATTGGAAAATTCATTATATCCGCCAAACAACTCATCAGAACCCTCTCCAACCAAAACAATTCTTAACCCTAGCCGCTGCGCTTCACGCGCGCAAATATCTAAAGCAAATGATTGCCTAATAATAAGCGGCTCGTAAGTTTCTAAGTGATAGATCAGCAGATCTAACTCTTGCTTGTAATCTATATCCGGCCTCACTATATGATATTTATATCCACGCTCTTTGCATAAACGAAGTGCGAATTCATGATCAGACGAACCAGGATAACCGAGAATAATTCCAGTTACATCAGGATGTAAGCGAGATGCAATTTCCATGATTAAACTACTATCGACGCCCCCAGATAACAACACACCTATAGGTAAATCTGTCTTAACACGTTTTTTCACAGCATCTACTAAGCGCACCTCGAGCTCCCTAGTTGCTCTCTTTTCATTTTTAATATTATTGCCGATTTTTAATGATAGGTACTGTTTAAACTTACCATTTTCATAATAATGCCCTGGCGGAAAAACACGAATATTTTTAATGTCATCAAAACAAGAAAGTTGTTTAATCTCGGATGCAAAATAAAATTGTCCAGTTTTATCTGTTGCATAATACAATGGCTTAACGCCTAACGCATCTCGCGCCGCAAATACTGAATTAGTCTTGGTATCATAAATAACAAATGCAAACATTTCAGAATCTATCTTATCCATCATTTTTTCACGATATTCTTCGTATAAGTGTACAAGCACCTCTGTATCACAATCGGTTTTGAAATTATGACCCTTTTGTTTGAGCTCTGCCTGTAATTCCTTGTAATTAAAAACTTCTCCGTTTTGTACAACAAAGATACCGCCATCCTCATTCGGCAAAGGTTGTTGGCCAAATTCACGGTCTACAATAGGCAACCTATTCGCCCCCAATGTTCCTCCTACAAAATCTTTCAATTCGTACACATTGCTACCCCGATGAACAATCTTCTCCAGTGAGGCGCGAGCTCTTTGGCTTGCGTTATTTTTTCCGAAAATACCTACGATACCGCACATACAAACTAAGCAATATTAATAGACTACCCGAATTTAATAATATGGTATTTTTCCAAAAATAAAAAGTCCCCCGTGGTGGACAACTTACCACCACGAGGGCTTACAGCAAATAGTAAACTACCCTTCTTCGTTAGCTGACTATGTAGCATGCAATGAACATTTTGAAACGGTATTTTGTATAAAAGGAACGGTGCGATACATGCGGTCATTACAAGTTGGGCAAAGAACAGACTGGCCAAACTCGCGATCTAAATGCGCCCAGCGAGTGATTTCAATACAACCGCAAGAATGAACATGCTTCATGCCTCTGCATTCTTCAACGCCATACTCTTTTCCCTCAAGGGTAGAAAGTAACATGTCCTGCATAAACTGAACAGGAAACGAGAGCAATGAAACCTCACCTATTCTGCCGGGAGAATTTTTATTACCAGTATTACCAGAAGGATATTTAACAACACACCATTCCAAAAGATCTCCAGCATTGACTTTCTCATCCTCTTGATTGGGAAACCTGTCTTTTCCGAGAATCTCTACAAGATCAACAACTCGTACGTGAATATGAATGTACTTCATAATACCCCTCCCTAGTTTTTTCATTGTTGTAAAATACCAACGCTCTCCTTCATCATACATTCAATTGATAAAGAACTTGTTTCCACAATTTCAACATAATTAACCCACTCGATTGTGAGGTGTTAGTGTAGCAAATCAAGGAAAATTTAACAAATTACGTTTCCAAAATTGAAACGATCTCCACCAGATTCATTTTGAGCGCGATGCCGACAGCCGCCGCCGTAAGCGCCGGTTCAATGTGCGCCGTGGTAGCTGATTTCGGCAAGCGCACAGGTATCGTTTTGCCATCATAATTAAGTTTGAAACTAAATCCTTCATCCCCCCCCAGTTCGCGATGAGAAACCGGGTTATCCGCCAACAACAACGCGTCTGCGCCAAAACCATAAGTGATAACTTTGGCTGGCGTTTTTTCCCTAAGCTTAAGTATGCGTTTATCATCGGCGTTCAAAATGGCAAAGCCGTCTTCCGGCAGAAGCGCCATCAGCTTCCCATATTTTTTGACGACATCTCCCGCAAATTCGGAAGACGTGTTGTCGTTTGAGATAATCTGCGTAACCACGCCGATTTTCATCGGTATGCAACTCATTAAATGTTCTGCGTCCCCAAGTTGTTCAATGTTCATTTCCAGCACCAGCACATCCGGATAGCGTATAGGCAGAACCATTATCGCCAGCCAGCGAAAAAAAGCCGCCATCAAATATATAAGCGGCGCGCGAGCGTCTGACGCGCCGATAATCGTCAACCAAACATCGGTTTCATCAGCGCGTTCTCCTTGTATCTTACGGACAAAATATGTTTGGGATAAAACCAAAGTTACTGCTTCTTTAGTTAATGTGTTTCCGGATAATCCGAGGATCCCGATAATCAGCGGCTGACGCGCGCGAATTACCACGCACGCCATAAAACGCAAAATATTTTCAAACATTTTTCTTTGATGCGAGGCCATACGTATTGAATATTACTTTTTCGGCGCAACGATTTCTGTCGGCTTGATCTTGGCGTACTCCAATAAAAATTTCATAATCTTGCCAAAGGTCGGCGCGGCGCTGGATTCCGCCCACTGCACATTTTTGGGATTATCAATTTTCACCAAAACCACAAAACGCGGATCATTGAGCGGCGCGTAACCCACAAAAGATCCGATGCTTAACCCCTCTTCATAGCCCTTGCTGTCACTTTTCGCCACTTGCGCCGTACCGGTCTTGCCGCCGACCAAATATCCCGGAACGTCCGCTCGTTTTCCGTGCCCGCGCGTGACAACACCGCGCAACATCTCACTTATAGTCCGGCTGGTTTCTTCACTCAAAACACGGCGCACTGCTTGTGGCTCTATTTTTTCCTGCGTCCCATCGGCGTTGATAACGCGTTCAACAATTTGCGGTTTGTAAAGCGTGCCTCCATTGGCCAAAACAGCGTACGCCGTTGTCATCTGAAGCGGCGTCACGGCCACGCCTTGACCGAAAGCCGCGGTGAAAAAAGCCACGTCGGAGCGGGTATTTTCCAAGTTCAGCGTATTGCCAGCCAGTTCAGCCGGCAAGGCGATATTGGTTTTCGCGCCAAATCCGAAACGTTCGAAATATTCCTTAAAAGTGAGATGTCCTATGAGTTTTTCCACAAAGATCACGCCGGTATTGATGGATTCTTCCAGAACTTTTGTCATTGCGCTTCTGCCGTATACCTTGCCTTCAGCGTTGCGTATCACATAGCCGTTGGCAGATACCGATCCCGTGTCCACATATTCAGTGTTGGAGTTGACTTTTCCTTCTTCAATACCGATGGCCATAGTGATCGGCTTCATTATTGATCCCGGCTCATACGAAAAGCTGATCGCGGGATTAAGAAACACGGAATAATCTTCCACTTGGGAATAATTATTCGGATCAAATTGCGGCTGGGATGCCATCGCGAGAATTGCGCCGGTTTTCGGATCCATCACAATGGCCGATGCCCCCTTTGCTTCGTAACTTTGGAGTGCTTCACCAAGTATCTTCTCCGTTTCATACTGGATCACGCGATCCAATGTCAATACCAAACTGGCGCCATTTTGAGGAGATACCAAATTACGATCAGACAGCGGAATCCACCGGCCAGCCGCGTCTTTTTCCTGTGAAACCTCGCCGTCTTTCCCCCGCAAGTGATCATTCTGCGACGACTCTATGCCGTATCCGCTCGCGCTGTCTTTTCCGCCCAGACTTACGAAACCCACCACCTGCGAAGCCAGTTCTCCCGCCGGATAATACCGATATTTTTCAGGAAGCAGGGCCACGCCTTTGAGTCCGACTTGTTTCATTTGTTGCACTTCTTCATCCGTCAAACGCTTCTTGATGATTTCAAAAGGATCATTCGCGAGATTCAGCTTTTCCGCAATCACGGACCGATCCAGTGACAAAATACGCGCGAGTTCCGAAGCCGTATAATCTTTTTCGATAATATCCCTCGGCACAGCATAAACCATCTGATACTCGCGATTGACAGCCAGCGGATACCGGCCATCGCCATCGCGCATATAGACTTCTCCGCGATCAGCTATCAATGCCTGAAAAGCGTTGTGCTGATTCTCCGCGATGGCTACCCATTTGTCATAGCTTACAACCTGAATAAAATACAAACGCGCGATTAAAATCGCGCCGATAAAAAAAACCACCGCGCCCAGACTCCGCACCCGATTCTCATTTCCGGAAAAAGCGCGTTTTTTCTTCTCTATTTTTGATCGGATATAACCTCCGCTTCGCATACATATATGTATCTGCCGCGCAATCCAGTTAATTTATTTCAAATTATTTCAAAGCCACCGGACCGCGTTCTTCAAGATAAATTATCGACTCGGGTTTCTGCATAGAGAGCGCTTCTTCCGAAGCTTCAATCCGATAGAGCGAGCGCAAATCGGCTTCATTAATTTTGAATTCAGCGTTTTCCTGTTTGAGTCTGTCAATTTCTTTTTCCAGCGCACGCATACGATAACCTTGCACGGCGCTGCGATTGACGGAATACAAATAACCGCCGCCCGCCGCGAAAATTATCAGCAGAATACCGAGCGTGAATATGTGCGTCGCGCCAGAAAGACCAGCGGCCATCTTTCTTTTCTTCTCCAAAGACGACGTTATTTTAACGGGACAGCTGTAAGTTTTCATAAATTGTATTTTTGTTTTTGGGTATTCGCGAGTACGGATCAAATTTTCGTCATAATTTTTCCACGACACGCAGTCTGGCGCTTCGGGATCGCGGATTATTTTTTATTTCTGTTGCGTTCGGCATAATGGGCTTTTTGGTAACTATTTTGATGGCCGGCTTACGTCCGCAGATACAGACGGGAAATTTCGGCGGGCAGATACAGCCGCGCGCTTGGTTTTTGAAAAATCTCTTGACCAGACCGTCTTCGCCGGAGTGAAACGTGATAATCGCCAAACGTCCGCTCGGTTTCAAATGTTTCAGCGCTTGCGAAAGAAAACTCTCCAGGTGTTCAAACTCATGATTAACCGCTATGCGCAGAGCCTGAAATACCTTCGTGGCCGGGTGGATTTTCATTCCGCGCCGCTTGCCCTTGGGATAGGCTTGGGTAATAATTTCACGCAATTCTTCGGTTGTCATAATGGACTTCTCCCGACGAGAAATTTCAATCGCCAGAGCTATGCGCTTGGCTTCGCTCTCATCTCCGTACTCGCGAAAAATTCTGGAGAGCTCCGCAGCCGAAAACGTGTTCACTATTTTCTCGGCCGTAAGTTCCGTCGTCCGATCAAAGCGCATATCCAAAGGGCCGCTGTGTAAAAAACTGAAACCCCTTTCTCCCTCTTCAATCTGATCGGAAGAAAATCCGAGATCCGCGACAATCGCGTCACACAATTCGACTCCCGCATGCTCCAACACTTCATCAAGCGTAGAATAATTGGCGCGCACGAGCACTAGAGATCTATCCGTGAGCGCGCGTTTGAGAACGGGGTCAGACTGCGCGTGTGTCTGAAATCTTGCGAGTGCGTCTTCGTCCGCGTCCAACGCGATTACTCTACCGTGGCGTTTCAGTATTTCCCGCGTATGCCCTCCGCCGCCCAAAGTAACGTCCACCACCATATTTCCTTTTGTAAGGTGCAACTCATCTATCGTCTCTTCCAGCAATACGGGAATATGTCTTGTCATAACCTCTACAAATTACAAATTTGTAGTAACTTAGTAGACTCCCAGCTTACCCAGTTCTTCAGCAATCTTACCGGTATTCTTCTCTGCTTGATTCTTATATTTTTTCCACCGGGGCGTATCCCAAATCTCCAAACGGTTGAAAAGTCCGACTATGGTGACGTCTTTCTTCAACCCTCCATCAGTTTTCAAATATTCCGGAAGCAGAATGCGTCCCTGACTGTCCAGTTCCACATCTGTCGCTCCAGCCAACATCACACGAATGAAACTGCGCGTGCCAGATTCGCCGACGGGTAATGTTCCTAATTTTGATGCCAGTTCATCCCAGACTCTTATCGGATACACGAACAAACAATTATCCAGTCCGCGCGTCACTACGACTTTGCTTCCCAGTTCGCCGCGAAACTTGGAAGGAAGCGCCAGACGCTTTTTAGGATCTATAGTGTGCGTATATTCTCCGATGAACATAATTTCAAATCAAAATGTAAATATCAAAATGGAAAGTGATAACGCAAAAAGAAAAACCCGTTAAATTCAAAAATGTTTTAGATTTTGCTTATTTGAAAGTTTTTTATCTGTCATTTTTAATTTTAATTTTTTAATTTTCCTTTTTCTATGTTTCCCCACTATTACCCACTTCTATTAACTGCTTCCACATTATATGCCACCAATATTCACTCGTCAACACAAAAGTTATACACCAAAAAAATGGCTAGAAAAAGCCATAAAAAAATAAAATGCCCGCTAAGGGCAAAGTTATTTTTATGATCCAATTGAAGCAACTACTTCGTAAACTTCTCCAGCAATTTTACCAAAAGTCTCACGGGAGCGCCGGCGGAACCTTTAGCTAGAAATTCATCAGGTAAAGCCGTCATCCGCGGCGCGATATCCAGGTGCGTCCATGGATACGCGTCCGCTACAAATTGTTTGAGAAACACGGCTGCTAAAATAGCATCTCCGTAGCGCGTTTTGCCGACATTCGCCACATCGCCAAACACTCCTTTGATGTCTTCGTCATACTCGTCCCACAAAGGCAACGGCCAGACATAATCCCCGCTCTCCTCACCCAAAAGACGAAATGTTTGTTCCAATTTTTCGTCTTGCGTAAAAAGCGCGATGGCTCTTTCTCCGAGCGCGACCACCGCGGAACCCGTGAGTGTCGCGACATCCACAACCAACGCCGGTCGGTAACGCTTGGCATAAGTAAGCGCGTCGGCCAAAATAATTCTGCCTTCCGCGTCCGTGTTTCGCACCTCAATCGTCTTGCCGGACATTGAACGAAGCACGTCCCCGGGGCGATAACTTGATCCCGACGGCGCATTCTCCACGGCCGGAATGAGCGCCACAATATTTTTCCGAAGCTTCAAACGAGCCGCAGCAATCAACGTATGAATAACCGCCGCGCCGCCAGACATATCCATATTCATCCCCAGAATGGCATCGGTGGGTTTGAGATTGATTCCGCCTGTATCAAATGTCACGCCCTTGCCCACAAGGACAAATTGGTTTTTCTTTTCCGCTAGAGGCGGATCCGCCTTGGGCGGGCTTACCCGCGCCAAAATATTCCAAAATAATAAAACGCGACTTCTCTTGAGACCCCTGACCAACAGCCAGCACGCCGCCCATTTTCAAACGCGCCATTTGCGTCTCATTCAAAACGCTGAATTGGATAGGCAAACCTTTCACGGATTGCTTGGTATGTTTGGCGAGAATCGCCGGCGTCATATTTCCTCCCGGCATCGTCGCAATATGCCGAGCATGATTCACTTCTTCTCCGATGATAATACCGCGTTCTATACCACTCTGAATTTCTTTTCCGGATGCGTTCACAAGAGTAATGGTATTTACTTTTGGAAACCCCTCTTTCGGTTTGGAAAGAAAATCCCGAAATTCAAAACTCGCCATCAGAAAGTTTATCGCCAATAATTCAGCCAGTTCGCCATCAGTTATCTTGATTGCCGGAAAACGAAACTGCCGGAAGTCCAAGACGATGTTTGTGTATTTTTTCCTCAACGCCTCAAAGACTACCCGCCGTGCCAGAAGTATCAGCTTACGCCGCGTCATCCCGCCAGAATCACCGCGTTTCGCCTGCGAATCGTTGCGGGCGGGTTTTTCTTTCTCTCCCAAAGCGATAAAGCACGTATGTTGTCCGTTTCGCTCTATGATAATTCCGTCTTTACTCTCATTTCCAAATTGAAAACGGAATGCTAAAGCGCCTTTCTTCTGCCAATAATTCGCATCTTCCCGAGAAACCAGTATTTTCATAATTTAAAATAGTTAAATACAATTCATATTCTTATTATAGAATGTAACATAATTCCGCAATCATTGTTTTGAGATCACGTTTCTGTTGTGCTGTTTTTACTCTTAATCTCCAAATATTTCCGTTCTTTGAGTATTTCCGGTAGATATTCCTGTTGAGCAGATTTTGCATTTTTGAAATTCGGCGTATATTTATAATCTTTTCCGTATCCCAATTCTTTCATTAGTCTGGTTGGGGCGTTTCGCAAATGAAGCGGGACGGGTTCGTTGGGAAATTGGCGGACATCCTCTTTTACTTGGTTATAAGCCGCGTAAAGCGCGTTACTTTTCTTGGAACTCGCGAGATATACCACCGCCTGCGCCAGATGCACCTCGCACTCCGGCATTCCAAGATATTGGCAGGCTTGATAGACCGCAACAGCCTGCGGCAAAGCAAATGAGTTGGCTAGTCCCACGTCCTCGGAAGCAAACCGCACTAACCGCCGCGCCACATAGAGCGGATCCTCTCCCGCTTCCAACATCCGCCCGAGCCAATACAGCGCCGCGTCAGCATTATTACCGCGCATTGATTTATGCAAAGCGGAAATAATATTGTAATGCTCCTCACCGCCTTTATCATAAAGTATATGCGAACGCTCCACCACTTTTTCCACAATTTTTGGCGTAATATTTTTTTCTTGAGAAGCGCAGGCCTCCAAAATATTAAACGCCTGCCTCGCGTCGCCTCCGGAAACTGCCGCAATAAAAGTGAATGCTTTTTCATCCGCTTTTATTTTTTGTTTAAGCAGTATTTCATCAGTCTTGAGCGCCCGTTTGAGAAGCGTTACCAAAATTTCCTGATTCAATTTTTTCAGAACTAGTACGCGCGTCCGGGAAAGCAAAGCGGCGTTGATTTCAAAACTCGGATTTTCCGTCGTTGCGCCGACAAGCGTTATCACACCGGATTCCACATACGGTAAAAGCGCGTCTTGTTGCGCTTTGTTCCAGCGATGGATTTCATCTAAAAATAAAATCGTCTGCTTCTTGTCCTTATAATTATTCTCAGCGCGCAAGGTAACCTCCCGCAAATCCTTTTTACCGCTCGCCACACCAGAAAATTGGATGAAATCCGCCGACAATTCTTGGGACAACAAACGCGCCAGAGTCGTCTTGCCGCTTCCGGGAGGCCCCCATAAAATGAGCGAGGGAATATGCCCCTCCGCCAAAGCCAGCCTCAAAAAAGTATCGGCGCCAAAAACTTGCTCCTGTCCCAAAAAATCTTCCAATTTTTTCGGACGCATTCTTTCGGCTAACGGAGCATAATGGTTTTTCATATTTCCAATGTAATTCCGACGGGGCAATGATCTGATCCCATGACTTCCGGCAAAATGAAAGCGTCTTTGACGCAGCCCCGTAATTTTTCACTAGTCAAAAAATAATCAAGACGCCAGCCGATGTTGCGCGCGCGGGCGTTCGCAAAATGCGACCACCACGTATAGAACCCGTTCCCCTGATGAAACATTCGAAACGTGTCCACAAATCCTGCGTCAAGAAAATTCTGAAACCCCGCCCGTTCTTCTTGGGTAAACCCGTGCTCACCTTCGTTTTGCTTGGGATTGGCTAGATCATCGGGTGTGTGAGCCACATTGAAATCTCCGCAAAACACCACCGGTTTCTTTTTCTCCAGAAATTTGCAATACGCCAAAAAAGCCGGATCCCATTTTTTGTGGCGTAACTGAAGTCGGCTTAAGTCAGGTTTGGAATTGGGAGTATACACGGTCACAAGAAAAAATTTTTCGTATTCCGCCGCGATCATTCTTCCTTCCAGCGTGGGATCACCGTACCCGTCATGACCCAAGCTGTATTTTACGGCAATTTCTTTAGGAAAATCATTTTGGACAAACAAAGGTTTTGGTTGCGTAAATATCGCAGTGCCGGCATAACCTTTTTTCTGAGCGGAGTTCCAATATTCTTCATATCGCGGCAAATCAATCTCCGCCTGTCCCTGCATAGCCTTCGTTTCCTGCAAACATAAAATATCAGGATTATATTTTTCCACAAACGATAAAAACAGGCCCTTTTTATGCACGGCGCGAATACCATTTACGTTCCAGGAAAAAAGTTTGATAGTTTGTTTCTTCATCATATAAAACACTCTTACTTATAATGGCATTTCGCTCCAAGAATAATTTTAGATAAAAAAATTATTTCTGAAGCGCGAGATGTTTGTGAGATTTTCCCTTAAACGCCACTTTGTCCAATTCGCTAAAGCGGCGTTTTTTTTCGTGAATGGGCACATCGTCTTGCAAGTTTTTCGTAGCAGACGTTCCCGGGCGCGGAGAATACCACGCGATAAAAGTTTTTTCAAAATTTACGCGCTTGATCAAATCCACTGTCTCTAAAAAATCCTCTTCCGTTTCTCCGGGAAAACCCACAATTATATCAGTCATAAAACGCGCGCCGAAAACACGGGCGCGAATTTTGTCTATCAGTGCCAGATATTCTTCGCGCGTGTACCAGCGATTCATCCGTTTGAGCACCGCGTTGCTTCCCGCCTGTACCGGCAGATGGAGCAGGCGATCAATATTCTCATTTCGCGCGATGACATCAATCAGTTCATCTGAAAAATCCCACGGATTGGAAGAAATAAAAGAAATTTTTGCAAGTCCCGAAATTCGCGCCACACTTTCCAAAAGATGAGGAAAAAGCGTCGGAATGCGATGGCGATTCAAATGTTTGACCATTACCGGCTTAATGCTCTCGCCATTCGGCAACGTGTATTTTTCGTTTTCTTTGATTTTGTCTTTCAAAAAATCCGCGCCGTAAGAATTCACATTTTGTCCGAGAAGCATCACTTCCGTATATCCGTCAGCCGCCGCCTTCTTCACTTCGTCTAAAATTTCCGCCAGTGGACGCGAACGTTCTTGACCGCGCGAAAACGGCACGATGCAATAAGCGCAGTAATTATTGCATCCATTGGAAATAACTATGGAGGCCGTTTTACCTGGCGCGCGCCGAGGCGCGTATTCAAATCCCACTTCTTCCAACGGCAAAAATTCCACATCCGGCAAACCCTCCACGGCGGGCAGGCGCGCTGTCAGGCGTTTCATCATTCTGCCGCCGGGAACGCGCGCCGCCGCGCCGATGAGACAACCGGTCACAATGATGCGCGGCGATTTTTCTTTCAGGCGCGCACGCAAAGTTTTGATCATTCCATAAACTTTTTCTTCCGCCCGATCGCGTACCACGCAAGTATTCAATATAAGTACGTCCGCCTCCTCCAACGTCTCCGCCGGCGCAAAACCGCGCGATTCATAAAAACTCCGCAACCGTTCCGAATCAGCCACGTTTTGCTGGCATCCGAATGTTTTTATGAAATATTTTTCTGTCATACGCGTTCGGACATTGTACGTTGTTCTCGGTTAAAAATCAATGCTCCCCGCCTATGATTCAGATTTGTCCACAATCAACTGCCCGCAAGCGGCGGCGATATCATCGCCCATCGTGCGCCGCCGCGTCACCGTTACGCCCGCCTCTTCCAATGTTTTTTCAAAATGAGCAAAATCCCCCGGAAGACTCCCGCGATAGACATTCTTTGCTTGTTCCGCACTTCGCTTCGAAGTTTGCGGGATGAAATTATAAGGTATCAAATTGATCCTGACATTGCCCACTTTTCTCGCAAAAGTAATCAATGCCTGCGCGTGCATTTCAGTATCATTGATTTTTGAGAGCATCACGTATTCAAAAGTCAGGTGCCGCCTGCGGCTGTCAAATTTCTCAAAATACTCTTGCGTCCACACAGCCAAATCATTTAGAAATGCCGGAAAGGAACTCGGCATCATCACCTGGCGCGTCACCGCATCCGCGCTGTGTAACGAAACTGCCAGACGTACTGCCGGCCACTTGGGATCAGCAAGCAGTTTCCGGAGCATAGGAATCAACCCCACGGTTGAAACTGTTATCCTCGTCATTCCCATATCAGTATGCGCAAGCAACACAGAGAGCGTTTCTTTGACATTTTCATAATTGGCCAGCGGCTCCCCCATTCCCATAAAAACCACGTTGCTGATTCTCTGGGCGAGTTTGGGCCGCTCGCGGAGAAATATATTCCAGAAACGCACCTGATCAACAATTTCATCCGCAATCAGATTGCGCGTAAAACCCATCTTGCCCGTAGCGCAAAAAGTGCAGGCCATCGCGCACCCGACTTGGGACGAAACGCATACCGTCCATTGAGCACGCGCGTTTTTCATCAGCACGGTTTCCACTCGCTTCTGATCAACCATCTCCACTACCGCCTTAAAAGTATCCCTCTTCGCGCTCTCAAGCACCTGCACTTCTTTGATGGCCAACCAAGAAATTTCTTTGGTCAATAGCTCTCGCATCGCCAGAGACATATTGGAAATATCCGCGAAACTCTTAAAAACAGGGGAAAACAAAGCCTCTTCCATTTGCCTAAAACGAAAAGCCGGCGCTTTGGGAAAAAGTTTTCTGAATTGTTCCTCGCGAGTCAAAAGCACCATAAGCAAACAGCATACTCAAAAAATACCAGCCAGTCAATTTTATTTCTTTTCTTTACTTTGTATGCCTGTGCCTTGAAAAATGTCGTGTTTGACTTCAGGCGTTTCCGACAGACGCGTTCGCCGCGCCAGCATATCCACCGCTTGGCGAAATTCCGTTTCTTTGAATGCCGTTTCCTTAAAATGCTGTTCGATATACTGTTTCTTTTCTTCGTCGCTAAAACGGTATTGATAAAAACTATAATACCAATCCCATACTCCGATCAAAACCACGCCGCAAAAAAAACAAAAAAATAATGCTTTGTGATGACGGTACCAAAAAAACAATATTCTTCTCAAAGAAAAACGTTCACTCGTCTTTTGGAAAAAAGTATGGAATGGCATTATCATAAATCAGTTTTTTTTACATACACAAGCATATCGAACACCGCCTCTATTCCATTTTTATTTTCCCCTTCGGTTGGCGGCTGTTTTTGTGCCAGATTGCTGTTATCGCCCAGTATAGCGAAAGGGTTGGCGGGACTTCTTGCGGCAGTTGCTTGGGAATTGTTTTCGGCATCCTTCTTTTTTATATCCACCTTGATTACATCTAATCCAAACGGCAGAGCTTCAGCTTTGCCCAGAAACTTCACGATATCGCTGTAACGCCCCTCCGTCTTCACGCTTAAAAATAAATAGCGGCCAAACGGCACAGTGTCCAGAATGTTGGGTGTTTTCGGCGCGGCATTGTTTGTTCCGGAAACGGGCTGTTGATCGGCATCGCTCGATGGGCTGGTTTCTTTTTCAGGCTTCTTGGATTCGATGATTTTGCCGTTATCTTTGGACGTGATACTTAATGTAACATTTGTAGCACTCGCTAATGTTTCCAATATTTTCACAAAATCCACCACTTTGTCTTCCGTAATCAAAATGTTAAATGTTTTTTCATTTTCAAGGATAGCGTCATATTGTCCCTGCAGTTCCGGCAATTTGTCAACCTGCTTTTCGCGGTTTTCCCGGCCGGCATAAAACTCCTGAATGTCTTGCATCTTTTTTACTATGGACTGCTTGAGCGGCAACAGACCCAGCCAAACAATACAACCTATCACTATAAGCAAAACACCTAAAGCAATGAGCGGCCTATATTTTTTGGGTAAAGAGATAATCATAAAGCATTTTTTTGTAAACATTTCTTGCGCATTTCAAAATCCATCTGAAAATCCACATTGTCCTGCGAAAAAAGATTGGCGAGCGGAACATTGACGTTCTGCACGCACTCTGATTCTTTGAGACGATTTTCAAACGTTAACAAATCATCGCGAGTTGCCGCCCGACCGGCCAGCAATACCGTGTATTCTTTAGTGGTTAAGTGTTCAATCGCGATACTTTCCGGCAACGCGGTATCCAACAAAAGAAACATTTGCGTAAAAGAAAAATGCTGACGTTCTATCTTGCCAACCGTTTCCACGAGCACGTTTGTTTCCTTAAACTTTTTCCGATACACATCCAGCGTTTTTTGTTCGGAACGCGTCGCGTCATATTGTTGTCCGGCGCTCTCCAAACCCTGCAGTTGAAAATCCAGAATGAAATATATACCGACCAGAATTGCCAGATAAAATATTTCCAGAGCCAGTACCAAAAAAAATTGCCACAAAAAGAAGCGCAGATAAAACCGCCTCTCTATGTCCTCTTTATTTTTCTCCTGCAGGAGATTAAGTAAAATCTTCATACTCGTCAAGTCCGCGAAGCGCGAGTCCGATAGCCGTGGAATACTGCACGGCGCGCTTGCGTTCAATTATAGGCAATCTCTGACCGAGACGCACGTTCACCCACGGATTGCCGAATTCTATCGGCCTCCCCAGACAACGCGAGAAATACGGCAACAGCCCCTGCATATTCGCTCCTCCTCCGCACAGCACAATAGAATCTATCTTTTCCGAATAACGCAAGTTGCTCAAATAAAAATCCATAGACTTCTCTATTTCCGTCAAAATGTTCTCTAACACCGGAGACACTGCTTTCAAAACCTGACTTTTCATAGCTAAAGACCCCAATCCCTGTTTAATTTTGATGTCTTCAGCTTCCGCGAAAGGAATATTGAACGACTTGGCAATAGCGTCCGTAATCATCTGCGAAGAAAGCGGTACGCTGGAAGTGAAACACGGCATACTGCCAACCGCAATAAAAAAACTTGTCCGACGGTCGCCGATGTCCACAATCAGCGTCGTGCTCTTATCGTCCTTTTCAGGCAAAAGACTTCTCGCTTGGGCAATGGATTCCGTCTCTAGTCCGAGCACTTCAAGCCCCGCCGATTCCAGCACTGCCTGAAATTGATCCGCACTGCTTCTGGCTACCGCCACCACCAGCACGTTCATCTTTTCTTTTTTTTGATCCAGATTCAGATCAAGTATCTGCCAATCGTAATACACCTGATCCAACATAAGCGGAATGTTGGCTTCAATTTCCCACTTGATAGCTTCTTTCACCTCACTTTTTTCCATCACGGGCAAAGAGATGATGCGCAAAAACGCCTTGGTTTCCGGCAACGAACAAATTACTTTGCGCGTTTTAATTTTTTTGGGTCCGGATTCTTGTAAAAGTTTAACGATGGCATTTTTTACCGCTTCCGGATCCATAATCTCGCCATCCGCCACGCTCCCCATCGGAAGCGGTACTGATCCGAAACTCATAATAAAATCTTGATTTCCAGTCCGATCCAGCCAGACGGCTTTGATAGACAGATCGCTCAAATCCAAACCGAACGAACTGGGAAAAAGATCAAAAAATTTTTTCTGCAAGATGCTCATTGTTTTTTGTTTTGCCTTTCTTGGGTCATTGACCATTGTAACACAATTTTGCTTTTATTTTTCCTCCCACAAGTCCATTTGATATTGCGTGCCGGTCGGAAAGTACGGCGGCGGATAATACAGCAAGTTATTATCATAGTACAGGTTGCGCGTTGTATAGCCGGTGCCGTCCGTCCACGCGAAACCGTAGCGCAAGTTAGTCGCGATCGCACCGTTTACGGTGATGACAGACTTACTATCCGGATTGAGGCCTTTCGGACTGCTGTAATGTTCGCGTCCAACGCGTCCTTGTTGCGCCAGAAGCGCCGCATCAATCCGCAGATCGCTCTCGCTCGCGTAGGCGATTTCTATATTATTCTGGCCGATAATGCCGATAATATCGCGTCCGTCCGTGTTGGTATACCGAATATCATTCAAAATATACACTGAGGGCGCGGCTCCGCCGGAAATATCAGCCGCAGCGATAGTCACTTTCTTGTTGTTGATCGTGCCGCTCACCCACGCGTTGCCTTCCACAAAGATAACCCCGTTATCGGGTATGGGATAATTCGTCGGCGCGCAACTCCCAGAACAGGTACTGCAGGTACCGCCACCAGAGTTCTTGGTATACTTCGTTATCGAATATCCGCTGTTGAACGTGTTCACTTTACAGACATCGTACGTGCCGTCCGTCTTGAGGGTGATCTTTTTCCCATTATTGTTGGCCCCTGTACCAAGAAAGTAAGAATTGGTCGCCTGCGCCGCCGTTTTCATCAAACTTAAATCTCCCAGTAGTCCGTTGAAGTCTACCGTGGCTACCGGAAACTTTCGCCCCGCCTCAAAAACATCAGTGCGCGCCGGTACGGCCGCCGGCGGCAGAGGATCAATCGGATTCTTATGCGTATGCACGCCGAATTCATTAACACTATGATCAGGGTCAATAAAAGTAGAAACGGCGCTTGATACGATATTGTGCGCCACTCCGTCGAAACGGATTCCCTTATTTGAATGGATTTTACCAAACACTTCCGTGCCACTGCCAAACCGCATAAAATCATTCGCCAAAACAGCGCTTTCGCTCCAAGAAGGACGCCGAAAACGCACTTCCAAAACGCGCGTATCGTTGGGATAACGATATGCAAAGCCGGTTGACTTGACAGTCACAATTGTAGAACCCAATGTCGGTGGCGTGACTTCCAAACGATATTTCCCTATCGCAGAACCTGAAGGGTCGTTATACTCCACCTCATAAGGCGAAGCTACGCCGTAAGGATTACCAGTCGTCCAGAAATCCTGTATTTGTTGCGCCGTTCGTCCGTCCGTATTATGCGCCAGATACCATTTGTAAAATTGAATACCTGTATCCGCGACTTGGAATGCCTGCTCGCGAGCATGTACCCGCAGAGCATATTTAGTCTGCGCCGCCACAAAACCAACGATGGATGTCAGCACAATCGCCACCACCGTCATAATGACAAGACCATAGACCAACGCGGAGCCTTTCAATCCGCCTTCGTCAATCCACGCTACACCAAGAACTCTGGCAAGGCGGGAACTACGGCGGACAAGTTTTTTATTTCGATCGTCATTCATAATTTTTGAGATTACGCAGATCAGCGAACGATTCAATATTGATATTGTTCGGCGCCCGTACTGGATCGATATTCACCAGAAGATGCACGCGGATCAAACGCACGTCTTCAACATTGATGGGAGTTGTAAGCGGATTATTCACCGTATCCCCCGGATAATTCTTGTTATAATAATAAAAAACCGGATTCGCGTTCTCGTTCACGACGTAATCCGTGAGTATTGATACGGTGTCATCGGCCGCCGGATAACTGACCGGAGTTGTACCAACCGGATTGGTAACGCCGACTTTCAATTGATCGGTAGCCAGATCCAGAAAATAATGCACGCGTTCAGTCACCCCATCATCATCAATATCAATATACACTTTAAGATCAAAATCAGACCCGGACTCAATAGGAAAATCGCCGTTATCAGCCTGACGCACGCTGCGTAATTTGGTAATAATCTTGTTGGTCGCGCGCGAGGCCGCCGCCGAAGCCAACCCTTCTTCAAGAATAAACTTGTTTGTATTCCAACTTCTGACGAAGAACTGCGTAAAGCCTTCCATCGCGATCAGCATAACGGCAATAGCCACCAGTCCCTCTATCAGCGTCATAGCTTTGTATCTTGAATATCTCATAAACTATGGATTAAGATTGACGGCTTTTGTGATTAAACCGCCATTCACATCCACCGTGGAATTATTGTCGGCAAAACCGGCGGCGCTCACTGTTAAATCATAAGTTCCGACAACCAGCTCGGGTAAAGTTTGCGGAAAATACGCGAATCCGTATTGATCGGTAACCGTGGTCGCATAATATCCGAGCGCGGAGCTTGTAAGGTGCGCGGTAGCTCCCGCCACAGGGCTTCCGTCTCCGGCGTTGGTCACAATCACTTTCAATGAGCCAATTTGGGTATCCAGCAGTATCATATCTACCGTTGTAGTTTGCCCCGCCGGAGCGTCAAAAACATCATAAGTAATTCCGCTAGGATTTAGTTTGTAAAACTGATAACGCGCGTCGGATTCCGAGAGAGTGTACTGGCCATCGCTTTGATCCGGTATATCCTTGATGCCAGACGCGTTCGTGCTCAAAATTTGATCATATTCATATACAGAAGCCGATGTGTCTGGATCTGTACCCAGTTTTTTTCCGCCTGTCATATGAAAACTGATGTCCGGAACAGCTGATGTGAATGGATCCTGAGAACGTATCGTGATATCGGCATATTGGTTCATCCACATTGTTTTAGGATTCACAACTCCGGCTACCACGGAAGCGTGCTCGTCTACGGGATTGTAGTTGGATGTCGGGTAGGGCGGATATGTTTGCGTGCCGTAATACCCGCTTTTGGAAATCGTCAGCGCGTAATTTTGTTGCCCGGCGGGCGTTCCCGGCAAAGTGATATTGCCCGTGGCATCGGTGGCCGTTGTGATATTGATACCCGCGGAACTATTGACGATGTGCACGGTCGCGCCTGCCAAAGCTACCGCCCCGCCATCAACAATGCTCAAAATATTGATGGATAACACGCCTCCGCCGGATGATGTCTCAACTCCCTCTGGAGAAATATTCGCGAAAATGGAAACTGTCTGATCATCACCGCCCGCGCCCCAAGAAACAGCCACGCGCACGCGCTTGTAATCATTGGGAATCGCATCAGTCGGAGTGCTTCCCAGTTGGCCGTCAAAAACGTCATCCGCATACTGCACAAAAGTGTGCACTTGATAGTTCACCGTATTGACACTAATGGTTTCATATTCTGGAATATCACCCGCCGGAATACCCGTAGTCGTGCCGATGGTAGCGTAATCAATACTGCGAATGATTTCCATCTTCTGATTGGCCAGCGCAGTCGCTCCCAGACGATTTTTGGATTCTATAATCATCCGGGTTCCCACCGTATACGTTTCAGAAAAAGCCAGCGCGGTAATCGCAAAAATAAACAACAAAACCAAGGACTCTATAAGAGTAAATCCTTTCAATTTCTGTTGCCTCATCTTTCCAAACCAGGACCTCATTTTGTTTTTTATACTACTTTCAATCTTATTTGATATTTTCCAGAACGCTGTACATCGGCTGTAACATAGCCACCGCGAAAAATCCCACCG
This sequence comes from Candidatus Moraniibacteriota bacterium, assembly GCA_023261695.1. GTDB lineage: Bacteria > Patescibacteriota > Minisyncoccia > Moranbacterales > UBA1568 > UBA1568. The sequence continues at coordinate 39,752 of JAHFON010000003.1, read as the reverse complement.
CGCTACCGATCAGCAACATCAGAATCGGTTCAATAATCGACGACATATTTTTGGTAATTTGCGAAACTTCCTCTTCGTAAAATTCCGCCAAACGCTGAAGCACCGTTTCCGTCTTACCGGTTTCCTCGCCCACTTCCAGAATCTGAGTTACCAAAATCGGAAATATGCGCGGATATTTGCCGATCACCTTGCTCAACTCCACGCCTTTTTGTACTTCTCCCAAGGCTTCTGCAAGCGCGTCTTTGTAATATACGTTTCCCAGTGTTTTGGAAACAATCGTCAGCGTATTCACCACCGAGATGCCGCTTCTCAAAAGCGAACTGTAAATACGAGCAAAGCGCGCGCAATTCACTTTGACGACAATGTTGCCGACAATCGGCAGATACAAAGCCAGCAATCCGAAAAACCGTTTGCCTGCTTTTGTGGAAGCAAACATTTTTACACCCATAGTCAAAGCCGCGATTATGCCTACAGTCAAAATATAATGATTGCGCAAAAAATCACTGATACCAATGATGAACAAGGTACTCGCGGGCAGTTTGACATCCATATCTTTGAAAACGCTCGTTATTCTCGGCAAGATATACGTCAGCATCAAAATGCCGATACCGATCATGGCCGCTACAATTACCCCGGGATAAATCAGCGCTCCGCGTACTTTACTTAAAAGATCGTGTTCTTTTTCCAACTGCAAAGCCAAGATATCCAACACTTCTTCCAAATTGCCGCTGACCTCTCCCACGGAAATCATGTTGATAAATAATTCACTAAAAACTCCCGGGTACTGCGCCATGCCTTCCGACATACTTTTGCCAGACTGCAGACTGTCATAAACACTCGAAAGAATTTTTTTGAATTTTTTATTTCTGGTCTGAAGGCTCAAATTATGCACCGCGCGCGACACGGTCAATCCGGACGATATCATCACAGCCATATTCCGCGTGAATATCATTTTTTCCTTAAGCGGAACGGAAGAAAAACGATCAAAAAATTTTATATGGATGGATTGCGTCTCCTGAATTGCCTTATGCGAGGTCAACAAAAAACCTCTGGCTCGTAAATCTTGAGCCAGCGCTCTCTCATCTTTGGCCTCCATCTCACCGCCGGCCGTTTCTCCTGTGGTGATATTTTTCGCAGTATAAAAAAATTTCGGCATTGCAATTTTTGGTTTTGTTTTACTGTGTCATTATACCATAAAAAACTACTCCGTTCTATCGCTTGACTGATTCGGAATTCAGCGGTAGAGTGGAAGATGAAACAGAGGAAATGTAGTCGGATTTCTAAAACTTTCAATTTAAGCAGCAATAGTAAAAACTATGAACGGAACAATCAAAACGCTCACGGACCGTGGTTTCGGATTCATCTCTCGCGATGGCGAGGCGAAGGATCTTTTCTTCCACTCCAAAGAGCTCGTAGGTGTTACTTTCGATGAACTCAAAGTCGGCGATGCCGTAACTTTCGAAGTTACAGAAGGTGAAAAAGGACCCGCGGCCACCGGTGTATCTCGCGTCTAATTTAAGCGCCGATACCTATCTAAACCGCTCCATTGGTGGAGCGGTTTTTGGTTTCTCATTTTAACTTTTGAAGCCAGATCGGATTGATCTCAAACATTCAAACGTTCCTTGAATTTTTGGAAGACGCGCGGACCACGCGGGCGGGGCAAGAAAATCAAGGCTCGATCACTAGCCTCAATCAGGCTCCCTTCAATGTGCGTTTTGGGATTGCGGAAAATTTTTTCCTTCTGCCAGCCAGCCAGCCATCGCTCCAGATTGGGCAGGTCAAAAACTCTTTCCAGTATTTTTTGAATATGTCGCGCAGGCGGACTATTTTTCAATGTCCAGAGGCTGGGCAGTGTCGTCGGAGTAAAATTCGGATAGTAATCTCGTATCCAACGATTCTTCAATTCAAAAATTTGAAACAGCGGAAAATTCCACAGCGGGATCAAAAAACTGTACTCGTGAGCGGAAAACAAATCCTTGGTGCCTATCTCCAGATTGTCATCCGTCACAAAATAATTGAGGCACACGCGATCTTGTATTTTGCCATGATGCCGTCTCTTGCCTATCAGGTGAAGAAACCCCGTCAGCATCGTCCGCCCGCTCCAAATTTTTCCCGAACGCAAAACAACAAATATGTCCCAATCGCTCTCGTGTTCGCCGTTTTTCATAGCCAGACTGCCGGTAGCGCCCAGCATTCTGACGTATGGGATGTACACAAGCCACCGCGCCAGACGCCGGATACGTTTCAGTTTCCCAACGGAGATTTTTTCCGCTCGAATGCGCCGGGTCACCAGATCATCGCGTCCGCGCAAAAAATAAAATCCGTTTTTATGACTAACCTTGGAATTGAGCGTATCCGACGCAAACGATCCAAAAACCTGTCTGAGCGTAATCGGTTCGCGCGTCACTTGCGAAACCTCCTGTACAAGCAAATGTTTCCAAATCTCAAATGCCGAAAGCGGCATATCCAAAACATCATAATACGTCACCGTCGCCAGGATATTTTTTCCCAAATGGTAGGACATAGATTTCTTTACAAATACTTTGCCGTGAAAGAACGCGCGCAAGTTTTTAATTTCGCGGGACTGCCGGAGAAAATAAGTTCGCCGCCCTGCTCGCCGCCCTCCGGACCAAGCTCCAACACCCAATCGGCATAACGAATCACGTCAATATTGTGCTCCACGACCAGCACGCTGTTCCCCTTCGCCACCAGAGCCTCCAACACCTCAAACAAACGCCGCACATCTTCAAAATGCAGACCGATTGTCGGCTCGTCCAGAATATAGAGCGTCTTGCCCGTTGATTTGCGCGCAAGTTCCGTCGCCAGTTTGATACGTTGGGCTTCTCCGCCGGAAAGATTGGTCGCGCTCTGACCCAACACGAGATACCCGAGACCGACTTCTTCCAAAACGCGCAATTTCTCTTCAATCAGCGGCTGATCCAGAAAAAATTTCCGCGCGTCCGCTATCGTCATACGCAACACGTCGGCAATATTCATTCCGCGATATTCAATGGCCAGCGTCTTGGCATTATACCGCGTTCCTTGGCAAACTTCGCACGGCACGTAAACATCCGGCAAAAGATACATTTCAATTTTTTTCAACCCGCCGCCCTGACATGCTTCACAGCGGCCGCCGCGCATATTGAAACTAAAATGGCTGGCTGAATATTTATCACGCTCCGCTTCAATCGTTTCCGCGAACAAGTCGCGGATCAAACTAAACACCCCCGTATATGTCGCGGCATTGGAGCGCGGCGTCCGGCCTATCGGATCTTGGGTGACAGTGATCACTTTGTCCAGATTGGAAAGTCCGGTGATTTTTTTATGCGCTCCCGGCTCAAGTTTGGCACGATAGAAATATTTGGACAAAGCGCGGGAAAGAATATTATGCACCAAACTGGATTTCCCTGAACCAGAAACACCGGAAACCGCCACCAGCATACCCAGAGGAATCGTTACGTCAATATTTTTCAGATTGTGCTCGGTCGCGCCGCAGATAGTAATCGCCGCTTCGCTCAAGCGCCGCGATTGTTTCTTTTCGGATAAAACGCGCTTGCCGGAGAGATATTGCCCCGTCAGAAGTTTGGAATGCGTAAGCATATTCGGCGTGCCCGCGAAAATAACCTCTCCGCCGTTACTGCCAGCCCCCGGACCCATATCAATGATATAGTCCGCCCGACGCATAATCGCAACGTCGTGTTCCACCACCACCAGCGAATTATTGGCGCGGCGCAAATCTTCCAGCGCATTGATCAATCTTTCCGTGTCACGGCTGTGCAATCCGATGGTCGGTTCATCCAAAACATAAATGATGCCCGAGAGCCCGGATTTCATCTGCACCGACAGACGTATACGCTGGGCTTCTCCGCCAGAAAGAGTGTCGGCGCCGCGAGAGAGTTCCAGATATCCCAAACCCACTTTTTCCACCGCGTGCAGACGCATAGACATCTCGCGAAACAAAGGATCAAGAATTTTCAACTTCTCCGTCTTCAATAATTTTTCGCGCAAAACTTTCAGCGTTTCCAAAAATGCCGCCACGCTTTGGCGCGTCAGATCACTGATGGAAAACCCTTCCAACTTCACGGCCCGCGCCGAGGCTTTCAGACGTCTGCCTTCGCAAAGCGAACAGATTTTAACCAACATATACGCCTCAATATCGGCACGTGAGTGGTCGGATTTAGTCTCACGGTATTTCTTTTGAAGCAGTGCCACGACTCCCGGAAAAGCGTCTTGGCGTTCATCGCGTTCTCCGTACAATATAAGATTCAAATGTTTGGCAGAAAGTTTTTTCACCGGCACGTCCAGCGAAAACTTGTGTTGGCGGCTGGCTTCGCGAAGCCACTGCATCGTCCCCTGTCCGGTATGGCGATCACCGTTGGTTTTGCTCCAAGGACGGATCGCCCCCTCGGAGAGCGAGAGATTTTTATTGGGAATGATGAGCTCCGGATCAAATTTCAATGTTACGCCAAGGCCGGCGCATTGCTCGCAGGCCCCTTCAGGATTATTGAAAGAAAAATGCCGCGGCGTAAATTCCGGCAAATGCACGCCGCATTTTTCACAGAGGTACTCTTCATTATAAAAACGCTCTTCGCCGGTGGCAGGAACGCGCAATACAAATGTTCCCTGCCCCACGTGAAAAGCCGTCTGCACAGAATCCAATATACGCTCCTTGTCGAGGCGAGAGAAATCCAGAGTCAGACGATCAATAACAATTTCTACCTTGGAAACTTTCACGGGAGAAGCCAAGGCAGAGGCTTCGGCAACCGTCAACAAAGTTCCGCGAAAAAACACCCGCGCGTAACCTAAACCGCCAATGGAGACCAGCGCTTCAGTTTCAGTTTTTCCAACCAAGGTCGGATTATAAGCCGTAAAAATCAGCGCCGTCTCATCAGGTAAACGCAAAATCTCGTCCAGTATTTCGCGCGCGCTCTTTCTTGTCAGACGCTTGCCGCACACAGGACAATGCGGCACACCGAGTTTGGCAAACAGCACTCGCAGATAATCATAAACTTCCGTCATTGTGCCGACGGTGGAACGCGGACTGCGCGACACACTCTTCTGATCAATAGAAATGGCCGGTGAGAGATTGTGAATCGCATCCACATCCGGTTTATCCAGATTGTCCAGAAAATTGCGCGCGTACGAAGAAAGCGATTCCACATAGCGCCGATTGGCCTCCGCGAACAAAGTATCAAAAGCCAAAGAAGATTTTCCGGAACCGGAAAGTCCGGTGATCACCACAAGAGCGTCACGCGGAATGTCCACGTTCACGTTTTTCAGATTGTTGACGCGCGCGCCGCGAATTTCAATAACCGATTTTTTTCCCGGCATAGTTATGGAAAGTCTGCTGACAAAGAAAACGCAATTGTCTCCCAGCATACATTCTTTTTCGCGCGGTGTAAAGAGGCTTGTATAGCTTCAGTGAGAGATTGCTTGCTCGCTTTCTACTCGCGCCCTTCTCATTCCTCCCGCTCAAATTATTGAAAATAGCATTCCAAAAAGGAGTACTATTTAGATAGTGCGTTTATTTGACGAAATCCGAACCTACTTTGAACGGAACTGATGGCGCACGAGGTGTATAATTACAGCACAAAAAAACTATTTATTTGTGTCTCTATTGTACCAAGTTAGAACCTATTTCCAAAACAAACGCTAACCCGCCGCCAGCTGACGCTCGGGCGGCGGTAATTTCGCTCGCGGGCAAAAAATTTTCCCCTCAAACTCCCCAATTTTTACCTACTCGCCGAAATTCAAAAAGGTTGACGAGAAGAAAATAAAAAAGTCCCGCGAGATGTTATTCCCACGGGACCGGGACGGCCACGATTTCAGTCTAATAACCAACTCGAAGAGTGTCGTGAATCGCTCTCGGAGCGGCTCCGGTAGATAGACCACTTTCTTGGCGTCAGTCAAAAGTGTAGTCATATCGTATCGGGGCTTCGGAAACAACGTGTGTTGTTCCCGATCAATCAAGAACAGATTTGGTTGCGTGTTAGCAACAGCCTTCAGCCAGTTATCCTTTCTGCTGTGGTACCAGAGAATGTCAGTTATAACACCTTCTGACTCCTCACTATGAGCAGGCGGGGTGTAGAAGTTGTCACGAAGGCGGAAATCATAACCCGATTTGGGAACGATACCTAATCTTCGAACAAAAACCTGTGCTCCAGCGTTATACAGCTGCCTGACCCAGCGATGAGTCATCTTTAGATCATCAATTGTTTCGGTGGGATGACCCACGATGAAGTCTGTTTTAACATTCAATCCTAGTGGGGCACATTGACGCACAACTTCCATGGCCTTCTCAGGATCATCGGGTGGACGGTGGATGATGTCTTTCAAAATTCGTCGCGATCCCGATTGGACGCCCAGCGTAACGAAGCAGAGACCAGCCCTACACAGCAGAGGCAGTGTTTCCGAAAACCACATCTTCTTACTGAAAAACTTTGGCGTACCGTAACCGCCAAACTGGATCAGGTGATGGTACGGAAGTTGTTGCAGGAGTTCAGCGTATGTTCGCCACCACACTTCGTCATCAAAGGCGATATTATCAGCGTAGTTGAAGAACGTGATGCCGAAATTCTCAAAGAGATGCTGCACCTCTTGAATTGCCCGTGCAGGCGATGTTTTTCTGACACCCTTCACGGTAAGTTGCGGTTCGCTACAGAACTCGCACTTGAAAAAACACCCACGGCGAGTTTCAACGTAGCAGTGTTGCAGTGCCTGAATGGCACGAATCCTTTGTTGCAACGGCATCGCATCATCTCGGAAAACACCTTCACACTTACGCCGCATGACGCTGGAAGACAGATCAACCAGCGGTTTTTCATCCAGGTCACGCAGTGCACCGAACTGTCCAGACAGGATTTTCCCATCATGGCTCAATCGCCAACACTGCGGAATCGTACCCCATTGTCCTGGTTCACTTGCGAGGAGTGCTGCAAAGGCACTTTCTCCCTCCGACTGTACCAGGGCAACTGGTCCTATTGGTTGTCGCGAAGTGCCGATCTCTGACAGAACGCGCGCTGGTTCACTGGTTGCTCCGGGCCCTCCGATCATCACAGGAAGGGCGTTATCAACCTTACCTAGAACTTCACGAAGGAGATGGATGCCGCCAGAAAAAATGCTGAGTGCCAGAATATCCGGCAAGTCAGTTTTTATCTGAGTAACTATCGCTTTTGCGTCACAGCCATATTGACTGGCTTGGTAAGAAGAAACAGTGTAACCCGCCCTTTTGGCCATCGTGGCCAAAAGGTACGGGCCAACACCTTCTTCCAGGTCTTCGTGTGTTGAAGGCTCCGACTCAGCGATTGTCCAGAATTGGATATGTCGCTTGGTTTGCATTGAATCTCCCTTCAAGATACGAGTTTACACTTCGGATTATGTGACAGCTGCAGATACAACCCAACAGCCACACAGTCAGCCAAAAAACCGCTCGCCACATCACCGTGATGCAAAGCAGCCGCTCTCTGGTAAGCTTCTTCTGTTTTGCTGTTCAGTTCAGGAAGCTGACACTTACACATTGCCATGTAAACAGCTGCCACCGTTGGGAACCCCTTCACAAACTCGGAATTATGAGCAATGCCAGTTTGTTTGGTTGAGGTACCCAAGTCTTGTTCGTAGTACTCAAATACGGTATGAGCCGTCGAACACTCCGGTACAGGACGATCGAAATAGCCACTAAGGTCAAACGCAAATCGCTTCATCTCGCGGAGATAACGGATATCATCCGCAGATGTTTGCTTGAGCACCTCAACGGCTTTGGTAAGAACTTCCTCTGCCGTGAGTTGTCGTTCCATGTCATACACGTGCTGTGCCACCACGACGGGCAACAGCAACTCAATAATGCCATGGTTCACACGACCGCCACGACGGTTACGTTTGCTCTCCTTCTGCGCCGCTAAAGCGTATTGGTAGATGGTTGGCATTTGTCGCCGACTACTACCGATTGCAGTAAGAAGGTCGCGAAACGCATCTCCAATATTTATCGCCGCTGCGATAAAGTACTCAAGCTTTTGCCAGCGATTCAGATTGCGGTGTCGGGTGGTGCAGCCTGCCTTGTCGGATAATGGTTCCAATGCGGTCGCCAGCACGATACCACGAATTGTCTCATCGACTGTCCGTGCTGACTGCTGTCGCTCCCAGATTTGCAGGTACAGCTGATCGTGAATATCGAGCGGTTGCAGGATTGCCAGTTCTTCACTGACCACATAGGTAGTGAGAACGCCGGCATTGTACAACTCCTCGACCAAAACCCGCTGATCACGATTGAGCGCGATCATCTTTTCCTCTACCTGCTCACCGGTAAGCGCGCCAAACTTGTCATTGACCCGATGCAGTGCATCGAAACAGTCAGCCAGCGCCAGAATACGACCATAGAAAGCGATCATCGTCTTAGTTCCCTCGCTGTATTCATGCAATGGCGCAGGCATTTTTTTTGGATAACCGCCAGCCTGAAAACGGTGGTGCCAAAGGATAACCTCTGCAGTGAAATCAAAATGACCATGAATTAGTCGGTGGCCATCAAGAACATGTTGTTTGATTTCCTCTGTATCGGCAGGTGTCCAGCCTTCAGTCTTTTGAAGTGTTCCCAACCAGGTCTGACACTTTCCTGTGTCATGAAGTAAGCCAGCATAGAGCAGTGCCCTCTCATCAAGATGCATGAAGCGAGCAATGCGACGAGCCAGCAACCCCACTCTAATACTGTGTTCATAAGTGGCACGATCTTTGACTTTGAGTGGGTGCAGAAAGGCAACGACGCCTTCCCGCTGATCATTTGACAGCCGTAACTCATCGAATGCCCATCGCAGACGTTCCTCAACCGGGACAGTCGGATCGAGATAATTCACGAATTTGTTCATCCGCCTTTCTCCTTTCTTAAATTTTGCTTGAATTGTCAAAGTTCTTACCAGAATTTAACGTCACTGGTATGACGTTTTATATTACGCTAAAACTGCCCATTTTGTCAAGCGGCGCGCCTTTTTAAGCGACTATGGTAAAAACTCTTTTTTTCTGCGATGGCGGTGAAAAGTAATGGCAAAACGATGCGCTTCGCTATTTGCCAGAAGAATGGCCTTCTGGAAACGTTTCGTGAGCTTCTCCTCTCCCATCAAACGCTCCGGCTGATGCTTGGCATCTTTCACCACCCCGATAAGCGGAATCGTGAGACCCGAAGTCAAAAGTGCCTGCTTGGCCGCGCCGATCTGCAGATCCGCTCCGTCTACCACGATGATATCTGGCAAAGGCCACTCCGTATGCTTCAAGCGGCGCTCCAGAATTTCCTGCAAAGCCGTCAAGTCGTTGCCATGATGTTTACGCCGCAATTTGAATTTCCGATACTGGCTCGTGTCCGCCAAACCATTTTGCACCACGACCAGCGCGCCGACACTCGCGGTCCCCGCCAGATGCGCCACATCATAGGCTTCAATTCTTCCTGTCAAAATTCCTGATTCATTTTTGATCAACGCCGTGTCACGAATGTGCCGCAAAGCAAACAAGGTTTTTTTGATTTCACCCGCCCGTTCAAATTCCAAATTCTTCGCAGACGTTTGCATTTCACGTTCCAGTTTTTTCAAAAGCTGATTTTTACGTCCTTCAAAAAACATAATGATATTACGAATCGTCCGCTGATATTCGCGCGCGGTAATCGTTCCCTCGCAAACACCCGGACACAATCCGATCTGCGCCATAAAACACGGCGCGCCGGCACCACCGCTATTTTGTCCGCCGCGCGTTTTGATTTTTTGTTTGAGGAACCATTCCTCATACGGCGCGCATTTGTCTCTGAAAGGGAAAATTTTGCGCACGATTTTCAGCGCTTCGCGAAGCGCGCCACCTGAAGCAAAAGGGCCGAATATTTTCTGATACTCCCGACCGGTTTCCAACGTTTGATGGGAATGAAGAATATCCCGTCCCCTTTTGACCAGCACTCGCGGATATTTTTCCCGAGTGATTACGACGTAATTGAAACTCTTGTCATCTTTAGCGGAAGTATTGTGCGGCGGCTGATATTGCTTGATCAAGTTCGTCTCCAAGATAAACGCTTCCAACACGGAATCCGCCGTCCGATAAGCGACAAAACGCGTCAGTTCCAGCATTCGCCCGATTTTGGGTCCGCGCGTAGCCAGAACATTATGAGAGAAATAACTTTTTACCCGATCGCGAAGAATCGTCGCCTTGCCGATGTAGAGCAATTCTTTTTTCGCGCCCAAGAAAAAATACACTCCGGGTAAATCAGGGAGTGTATTTTTCTTTTGGAATTTTTCCAAGGTTAAAATTTTATCCCACAATTTCATAACAAAATAATGCTAATCTTGGAATTTTTTCCACGCCACATATATAAGAGCTACCAGCGCCATACCTAAAACAATGACTCTTAAAATATCGTTCATATCCGACCAATAGCGCCCTGAACCGTAAATTAAAGCGATCACCCCGCCGAAAGAAAGTCCCAATGACACCGCTTCAGTCCCTCCCGCGTACACGCCGGCAATCAAAAGCATAATCCCCGCGATCACAAATATCACAAACACGTTGCGGTTATATATTTTCAGCGCGTCTTCGTGTTGTTTGCGGCAAGTGTAATCAGGATCGCAATAGCTAGGAACGGCAGGCGCGGGAAAAGACTGCTCCGGCGTTTTTTGTATTCTTACATCCGCGCTTTCGTTCCATTGCCCGCCAACTTTCAAACATTCCGCCTCTGATTCAATCATCCGATTTACCTGACGCTCCGGACAAAAATCCGTATATCCAGGCTCCTTGCGTATAGAGTCCACCAGGTAAACCAAAAAGAGATTTATCACGACCGCGATACCGACAATCAGCGCCCATTTGACAATGCCCAATTTCTTTTTCGGCGCCGGCGCGGAAACGTCTTGGCTGACATCTTGCATAATATTTAGTGAAAAAATTAGGTTATCTGCATTATAACACATTCATTTTTTCAACACGCGTTTCAGATACCGCCCCGTGTGCGAGTGCGCCGCTTGCGCCACCTCTTCGGGCGTGCCACTGACAACAATTTTTACAGCGCGTTTTTTCGATATGTTTAGTAGCCTCTCACCGGCGGACACGTCCCCTTAAATGTACAACCATTTTTATTACAAATAGCGTTTTCTGGACCATTACAACTTTGGACTTGCCTACACACTATAGTCACATCCCAATTATCAGCCGTACCAGAATTAAACACGATATACTTTGTGTCTGATGGCCATTGTCCGCAATATTCAAGCACTGGCCAAACATCAGACTGGAAATCACAGAGTGGCATGCCTCCGGTTCCTTGAGAGCCTATTAATCCAGATCCAGCCTTGCACGCTTTTATACTATCAGTTACCTTTACAAGCGCATTTTGGATCATCCCTATTATTTCAGTCTGTTGTAACTGTCGAACAGGTACCTGAACAGACTGGGGCGTCTGCCCATTTCCATTCACTACAGTAGTCGGCGCAGTCTGTCCGGCTGGAAAGGAATTATTTTCCGGTTGTTTATATGTCGTCTCGTTATTCATCGCGGCATCACTCTGTATTTTCAGATTTTGATTTGTTTGAGCATCCATTTGCAATTTCTGATTCGCTTGTGCATCCAACAGTTGAGACTTTAATAATGCTGCCTTTTCTGTATCATGCTTCTTCGATAAAATAACTCCGATCGGCAAGAAAATTATCAATCCAATAAAAAGTACAAAAAAAAGCACTCTTGCTAATTGATAGTTACTGTTTAGAGCGAGTAACTGATCAGATGGGGGTACATTCTCACTTATTGGAACTTGTCCGCCTTCCATAATTCTTTTGATTAGATGCTTAAGTTATTTATTCCTCTTCATCTGCCGCATCGTTAAAGCAAACAAAATAGCAACGACAATTCCCGCTAAACTGATACCAGCCCATGATAACCATGAATATTTTTCTAGAACCCTACTCTCTTCGGAGTCACATATGTCACCTTTCCCATCGCCGTCCGTGTCTCTCTGATCACTATTCGGATAGGACATACAATTATCTTTTCCATTCGCGATACCGTCGTGATCATAATCATCACAAACATCACCACGCCCGTTTGAATTTTCATCTTTCTGATCAGAGTTCTTATCAAAAACGCAATTATCCAAAAGATCTTTCACACCATCTTCATCAGTATCAACTGGAACATATAATGGATTTTTAACTTTTTCGGAATCAGCGATACGCACAACATCTCTATCATCAAATAGATTTGGCCGCTCCCCGACGCGGATCGGTACTAGTCTGTCAGTCCCTAGATACAACCGATATCGCTCGCCTGGACGCGCCAAAAACCGCACGCCAGCAGAATTGATATGCGCATTATCCTCTTCAAAAAAAGAAAGTCCGGTAATGCGAAGTGGCTGAACATATCCAAAACGTACCGTCCATTCTGCCGCTGATACTTTGGGAAAACGAATCACTCGATCATTCAGCATAGAAGAAGCCAAAACAATTCTCTCTGTCCCATCCACTATCGCGCGCACTTCGATTGTTCGAGGTAGAGCAACAAAGCGATCTAAAGAAAACATCAGACCCGTAGCAGCAATCGGAGACATTGAATGGATACGTAATTCGGCAGTTGCTCCACGCTCATCGCTTACCGGAAATTCTATGAAATTAGTCGCATCTCCATCGGAAAAAATTTGAGATGTTTTCCCGAGAGCTTCGACTGAAAACGCCACTTTTGTAAATTGAATAGATTCCTTAAAAAGGCTTGGCTGAAAAGTTTTCGTTGTTTCTTCGAATACAGCAAAGCCTTCGTTTCCTGTAGATTCATCAATAGGCGCCTCCACAACAGTCGGAATTGTTATTGCAGGAACCGGCACATCCTTCATCCAAACAAATGCACGCAAAGAATCCTCCGCCATTTCAGTTTTTTCCTTGGCAAAAACAGCTAAAACCGAAAAGAATATAACTCCGACAAAAAACAACGAAACGGCCACTATTATTTTCTTGGCTATTTTTTTCATAATGTTTGAAAAATATACTATTTACGACGAGACCACCTTCCGATAAAGGCGGTGCTCATGAGTAAAATACCCACCAGAGAAAAAGTCACAATGCGCCCGACAATCTCCATTTCCCGAACAGACACCAAAAGAAGATACCCCACCACAAACAATAACAGCGCTGCTCCACTATACATTTTGCCGCGCGCCGCATTAAGCTTGCCAAAAATATACAACGTTAAACCAATAATCGTGTAGATCACCAAAGAAATAGTGACTGCCAAATCACGGTTCGGATATAACAAGTTCCCGAGACCAAGCCAGATAAGCAATAAAAAATACAGCGAACCGACTGCGGTGAAAACGTGATATTTGGTCACCTGCTCACTATCATCTTTCGGAGTCCTGAAAAGCCTCGCTGTCAAGAAGAGTGCCCCGCCCAAAAGAACAAGGGCGAAAAAATCAACCGTAAATACTTGTTTGGCAACCGAGTAATTCCCTATATTCATCACAGACAAATAAATAGGGATGAGAAAAAGATACATCATAATATTGGCGGCACTTATATCTCTAGCAAAAGCGATGGTTGCGGTTACCAGGATACCAACTTCCAAAGTTAATGCTACGACAAGCATCGGACCGGAAAACTCAAAGGTCGTTGCGACTCCAAACATCATACCGGCAACCGCCGTATAGAGCATAACGGGGACTCCATTGCCCCGCAAACGGAACACGAGTGCCGCACCAAAACAAAACGCCAAAGCACATACAGCTGTCACTAGCCCTTTCCAATCAGCCGGGACAAGGGCATTTATCCATCCCAAAAGAAGTAACGCGTTGGCAGAAGCGGTAACCATATCAGCCTGATGCATCTTTTCTGATTTGAGTGCCGCCCATATATTTGACACAAAAAAGAGCGTCGCGAAAACAAGCGCGACCAACATCCCTTCTCCTATAGAAACTTTCTCCATCGCTCCAAATATATACGGTAACGAATAGAAAAAATAAGCAAGAAAGGCGGCAAAGATAAGCGGTCGCCAACCGCGAATACGCACGACCCAAAGCGTTCCGATAGATATTACAAAAAGGTACGAGAAAAGTCCGATAAAATTCGCTTCCGACGAGCCAATCAAAAACGGCGCTACTCCACCCAACACGATACCGAGAAGCGCCAATGCCTGACTTCCGTTAACAACACTTGAAAACGCAACAAAAACAGAGACGAGAAAAAGGAATCCCAGAGCTACGACAGGAGGGAAAAAATGGTAACTTTCTTGCGCTACGTACATCGTAAATAGCATAACACCCGCTCCCAATCCTTCCAATACCGTTCCTTGATTCACATATTTAGCAATCCAAACATGACCAAAAACAAGTATACTAACACCAACCATAACACCGATCAACACACGTCCAGTTTCACCTATGGCATCCCATACTGCGACATTGACAAACCAAATAATTCCCAAAAAAAGTAGTACTGCACCAAGCTTCATTAACCAATCAACTGCAAGCCAATGAAAAAACTGCTCAATAACATTCGACTCATTCTGCAAAACAGTCTGGGCCGAAACTTGCTGCGTAGAAGATGACGAACCGGGAAACTGTGTCGCGTTTTGCTGAGAAGAAACAACATCCTCCGATGCTGACACCGGCGAAGAGGTTGCTCCAGATTGCGAAGAAAGATCCTCCGATTTGGATATTGGCGACGGCGGTTCTAATGACTGATCCATAAAAGGTGTCGCCTGAACACCTGTTGTCTGTATCCGTTTCACTACTTTTTCGAGATTGGATACACGATTATATGCTATCGCCGAAAAAATTAGCGCGATGATGGCTAGCAATAATTCCATAAATGTTTACCAATTATAATTAAAGGGGCCAACCCCCTTAGTTTCATTATACAGAAATTTGTGTAAAATAAAATGCTTCATGTCAAATCTTGAATCACTTCTTCAGTGCCCGTTTCAGATACCGCCCCGTGTGCGAGTGCGCCGCTTGCGCCACCTCTTCGGGCGTGCCGACCGCCACGATTTTCCCTCCACCGGCACCGCCTTCCGGACCGATGTCAATCACATAATCGGCGTTTTTGATAAAATCCATATTGTGCTCTATCACCAACACGGTATTCCCCTTGATCACCAGACTCTCCAGAATTTTAATGAGTTTCTTCACGTCCGCGTAGTGCAATCCGATCGTCGGTTCGTCCAAAAGATAAATCGCGCGGTCATAAAATTTGCGATGCAGTTCCGCAGAAATTTTCACGCGTTGGGCCTCGCCGCCGGAAAGCGTCGTGGCCGACTGGCCGAGTTTCAAATATTCCAAACCGACTTCGCTCAATGTTTTCAGACGATCCGCCACACCCGGAATATCGGCGAAAAACGACGATGCTTCTTCAATTGTCATTTCCAGCACTTCATAAATATTCTTGTGCTTATATTTCACTTCCAGAGTTTCTTTGGTAAAACGTTTTCCGCCGCAGACGTCGCACACCATATACACGGTGGGCAAAAAGTGCATCTCCACCGCGAGAAAACCGTTTCCCTCGCAAGTTTCACAGCGCCCGCCGGGACGATTGAAAGAAAAACGTCCGGCTTTCCAGCCGCGCACCCGCGCTTCTTCGCTTGCGGCAAAAAGATCGCGGATATGCGTCCACGCTCCGGTGTAAGTCGCCGGATTGGAACGCGGCGTGCGTCCGATCGGACTCTGATCAATCAGGACGGTCCGCGCCAGATATTCCGAACCGCCGAATGATTGGCAGTAAAAAACTTCATTGGATCTGTAACGGCGGTCAAAACGCGCCTGCAAATTCTTGTAAATTATTTCATATAGCAGAGTGGATTTGCCCGAACCGGAAACACCCGTAATCACATTGAAACGGCCGAGCGGAACATCCACGTTCATATTTTTAATATTGAAAATGTTGGCACCGCGAATCTTGAGCGTTCCTTTTTCTTTGCTGCGGCGCTGATTTGGTATAGTTATTTTTTCCTCGCCGCGCAAATAGGCCAGTGTCAATGATCCGGAGACGTTCTCTCTGGCCGTCAGCAGATCATCCAAATAACCGGAGACTACTATTTCACCGCCGTGCACTCCCGCTCCCGGACCGATGTCCACGAGATAATCCGCGGCATAAATCGTATCCTCGTCGTGCTCAACGATGATAATAGTATTGCCCAAGTCACGCAGGGCTTTCAGTGTTTCTATCAGACGATCATTGTCGCGCTGATGCAGACCGATCGTCGGTTCATCCAATACATAGAGCGCCCCCACCAACTGCGAACCGAGCTGACTGGCCAGGCGGATGCGCTGTGCTTCTCCTCCGGAAAGCGTGCTCCCGCGCCGATCCAGCGTCAGATAATTCAATCCGACATTCAGCAAAAATTTCAAACGCGCGCTAATTTCCCGAAGCATCACCGCCGCCATTTGTTTTTCCCGGGGCGTAAGTTCCAAAGCGTCAAAAAAATTTTTCGCTTCTTCAATCGTCATCGCCGCCACTTCGGCGATATTCTTTCCGCCGATAAAAATAGACAGCGCTTCGGGACGCAAACGCGCGCCCTGACAAATCTCGCATAACTCATCGCCGAAAAAATGTTTGGTGCCCAGACCATTGCAGGCCTCGCACGCTCCGTACGGAGAATTAAACGAAAACAAGCGCGGTTCCACCTCCGGATAAGAAAAGCCGTCATCAGGACAAGAGAATTTCGCCGAAAGCGTAAAATTTTGCTCTCCGACGCGCACGTTTACCAGTCCTTCGCTTTCTTCCAACGCTTTTTGCACCGCCTCAGACAAACGCTCTTCGGATGTTTTGGGAAATTTTTCAAATTCAGCCAGCGGCAATTCATCCACGATGAAATCAATATTGTGTTTTTTGTTTTTAGAGAGAATAATTCGCTCGCGCAGATTCTTGCGCTCCCCATCCAAGATAATCTCCGCGAATCCTCGCCCTAAAGCGTTGTATAAAAGCTGATAATATTCGCCTTTGCGTCCGCGCACCACCGGCGCCGTGATGATAAGACCGTGTTTGCGCGTTTTAGGATCCGCTTGCGCTTGTTTGATTTTACTTGCGATAATGCCGAGCATTTCCTCCAGCGACAGCTTCTCTATATCCCTTCCGCAAATCAAACAACGCAAGCGTCCCAAACGCGCGTACAAAACACGCAAATAATCGTAAATCTCCGTGACCGTCGCCACCGTGGAACGCGGGTTGCGCCCCGCCGACTTTTGATCAATGGAGATAGCCGGAGACAACCCGATGATCTCGTCCACGTCGGGTTTTTGCATGGTATTCAAAAACTGCCGCGCGTAAGCGGAAAGCGATTCTATGTAGCGACGCTGGCCTTCCGCGAAAATAGTGTCAAATGCGAGCGACGATTTACCCGAGCCGGACAGTCCCGTAAAAGCCGTCATTTTATTGCGCGGTATCTTAACTGTAATATTCTTCAAATTGTGGGTGCGCGCGCCTTTGACTACGATCCACCCCGACTCCGGCGTATCTGAAATATTTTTCTGCGAAATATTCTTGGGCATATCCTCAACAATACTCCAGTATCACGCGATAATCCTCCTCCCGCTCCAGATGCACCACCAGCTCAATATTGCCTTCCGGCAAGTGTTCACTAAAAGATTTGAAATCAGAGAGCCAGTCTAAACTCACAATATAATCAGATGTCGCCAGATGAGTTTTGGCGAAGCTCGCGTGCGTGCGTTCCCAAAAAAAAGAAAGGATCGCGCTGATGAAAGTTTTATGCAAACCAGTCAAGACACCTTTCTTGCCGAAACGGACATAGGATATATTGTGTTCTTTCGCCAGCCGAATGAAAACCTTGAAAAACGGCGGAAAACAATGCAGATACTCGTGAGAATTCAGCCCGTCCGGCAGACGCTGGAAAAGCTCCTGAAAATGCCGTATCTGATCTTTCCATTCTTCTTCCACTTTTCTCATTGTTACCAAACCAAAAGCGTAACGAAAACAAAAATTCACGCTCCGTAAAAGAAAATTCTCATGCGCTTTCTCTCCTCTTTTGAGCAAGCCAATCAATTCTAAGTGCAAATCAATTTTCACTCCGGTGGCTTTGAGCGCCTCCGCTTGTTCGGAAGAAACATAATTGATCAGCACCGCCACGCGATCCACTTTCCCCTCGTGCGCCAAACGCAAAATCGGCTCCGCCGTCTGGCGAATACCGTAATCATCCGCGGTTACAACAAAACTCTCACGAATCTTTCGTGTCATAAAAAGCCAAAAAAAATTAACACTTACCCATTCTCGCAAAAAAGCGGCCGCAAGGCAAGTAACGAAAATGAAGCTGGAAAAAAATTTACCCGCGAGGTTTTTTGCGCGACGGACCGTCCGCAGGAACTTGAAGCGCGCGAATCTCATCGCGCAGAATGGCGGCTGTTTCAAAATCCAGCTCCTTCACCGCTTGGCGCATCTCTTTTTCTTTGATGGCGATAAAACGTTTGGGATCATTCGCGAAAATTTCCCGATCCAAAAGCACGTTGGCGCGCACCGCTTTGCTATGCTCGCTCTCCAGACTCTCCGTAATATCGTGAATGGTTTTTTGGATAGTTCGCGGCGTGATATTGTGCCGCTTGTTATAGGCTAATTGCAGTTTTCTCCGTCGATTCGTTTCATCAAGCGCATAGCGCATCGCGTCAGTCATATAATCAGCATACAACACCACGCGGCCGGATGCGTTGCGCGCGGCACGTCCGATAATCTGAATCAACGCGGTTTCCGAACGCAAAAATCCCGTTTTGTCCGCGTCCAGAATTCCAATGAAAGAAACTTCCGGCAAATCCAAACCTTCCCGCAACAAATTAACCCCCACCAAACAGTCAAACTCCCCCCTGCGAAATGCCGTCAAAATTTTGATGCGCTCAATCGTTTTGATATCGCTGTGCAAATACTCGGCTTTAATCTGTTTTTCTTTCAGATACGCGCTCAAATCTTCAGCCATCTTTTTGGTAAGCGTCGTCGCGATCACGCGTCCCTTGCCCTGTATTTCTTTCAGCGCTTCAGCGATAAAATCTTGTATTTGACCGTGATATTTTCCCTGCTCCAAAATCGGCCGTGTCTCAACTCTCGGATCCACCAATCCGGTCGGACGGATCACTTGCTCAACCACCTGCTCGCTTGTTTCACGTTCATATTCCGCCGGCGTAGCCGAAGTGAAAATTACCTGTCCGACACGAGACATAAATTCCGCGAAACGAAGCGGGCGGTTATCCAGCGCGGATGGCAGACGAAAACCGTATTGGACCAGCGTTTTTTTGCGCGCCAAATCGCCCGCGTACATTCCGCGTAGTTGCGGCAATGTCGCGTGAGATTCGTCAATAATAGTCAAAAAATCCGGTTCTCCGCTTTTTGTGCGCGGAAAATATGAAAGAAGAGTTTCCGGCGGTTCGCCCGGTTTTTTTCCGGAAAGATGGCGAGAATAATTCTCAATGCCGTTGCAATAACCGATCTCCCGCATCACCGCCAGATCGTAATGCGTGCGCCGCTTGAGCCGCTCCGCTTCCAGAAGTTTCCCATCTGCTTCAAGTTCTTGCAAGCGCTCTGCCAATTCCAGACTAATAGAGTTGAGCGCAGAAGCTTTTTGCTCCGCATTCGCGACAAAATGTTTTGTCGGAAAGAGCAGAATTGTTTGCGGCATATCCAGAATTTTTTGGGAAATGGGGTCAATTTTTTTGATACTCGCCAATCTGCCGCCGGAGATTTCCAAAAGATAGGTGAACTTTTCCGACATCGGCATAATTTCCACGCGATTGCCCATACTCCGAAATTGCCCGCTTCGCAAATCAGCGTTGGTGCGCTCAAAAAAAATAGCCACCAGCTTACGCAAAAGCTCCATGCGCGAACATTGCCAACCGACATCCAGCCGCAGATTCTCTTTCTCGTATTCTTCCGGACTTCCTAATCCGTAAATGCAAGACACGGACGCCACGATAATCACGTCGCGGCGCGTCAGAAGAGAAAGCGTAGAGGCGTGCCGCAAACGATCAATCTCGGCGTTGATCTGGGCGTCTTTCTCTATGTACGTATCCGTCATCGGCATATAAGCCTCCGGCTGGTAGTAATCGTAATAAGAAACAAAATAATGCACCGCGTGATCGGGAAAAAGTTCCTGATACTCTTGGGCCAGTTGCGCCGTCAGCGTTTTGTTGTGCGCGATCACCAACGCCGGCTTATCCATTCGCGCGATGACATTGGCCATCGTAAAGGTCTTGCCGGAACCGGTTACGCCGAGCAATGTTTGAAAACGTTTGTTCTCACGCAAACCCCGCGTCAAAGATTCAATGGCTTGAGGCTGATCGCCCGCCGGTCGATAAACTGATTTGAGCTGAAAGAGCGGCATAATTTATTGGTACTCTTCCAGAATCTTGCGCGTGTTTTCTAAATCATGACTATCCATACCGTTATATCGGCCTTCCTCCAGAGTTTTCATTATCTGATCAATTTCTTTGGAGCTGACGCTCTTGCTTCCCCATCCGCCGTCTCTATCCATATCAGACTCCAGCAATCCCATAACCTCCTCCGCTCTCCTGTGGCCTAATTTACTCACCAGTTTTGGTCGGATACGCAACGTCTCCCGCGATGTGATTATGCCGCGACTGTTAAGATCATAACTGTGTTGCGACGCGCCGCTTCCCAAATTGCCGGAAGTGATCGGCTTTTTTCTGGACATCAAAGAAAACAATCCCATAATTTTAGCGCGCTAAATGTGAAGCTAAAATGCTATTGTTTGGGCGTCGTGAGCGGCGATACGTTAGGTCCTGCAGGAACTGCGGGCGCGGCAGTTTTTGCGGGCGCTTCAGCAGGAACGCTCGCCGCGGCCTTCTTCGGCAAGTTACCCACTCCGCTTTGCACGTTTTCAATAAATTTCTTAATCTGGTCGCGCGTCTGCTTGACGTTGCCTTCGGTATTATCCGGCAAAATATCCAATAACTTCTTGTACTCGGATATCGCGGCATCATTTTTGTTTTCCGCTTCATACAAAAATCCCAGACTCAAACGCACATCAATCAGTTTCTCGTTCGTCGTCAAAAGATCTTTGAATATCGCTTCCGCGCGATTTTTATCACCCTCTGCGTCGCGCAACTGATAGAGCACGCCAAGACTGTACTCATAATTCGGATTATTATTTTCAATGCGCAACGCTTCCTGCGCGCTTTCAACAGCTTTATCCAGATCTTTCAAACGAGAGAATGTCACAGAAAGATTGTAATGAGCGACCGCCAGATTCTTTTTCTGATCAATGGATTTCTGGAAAAAATCACGCGCCTCCTTATAAAGATTATCCCGCTCCTGCCCCTCCGGCTTGGCATCACCGCCCGATCTCTTAATCTGGCCGAGCTTCAAAAAATACAACGGGTTCTTCGGCTCAAGTTCAAGCGAGCGATTGTATAATTCTTCCGCTTTCGGAAAAGCATCGCTGGCATACAAACCGGCATTCTCATAAATCAGACCGAGTGACTCCACCGCCATCACATCATTAGGCATCAAACTTCTGCCCTTTTCCGCAACGGCTATCGCCTGACGAACATACAAAGCCACCGCATCAGTATTTTTTTCTTGTTCCGTTTTACCCGCTTCGGCATTGGCAAGCATCATATACTCCTGTCCCAAGCGCGTGTAATACCGCCCCTCCTCCGGATAAGCCACCACGGCGCGCTCCAGCAAAGCGGCGGAGTCTTTATTGGGACCGCTAGCCGAAAGTACGGAGGCTTTGCCCAAATATACATCGGCTATAAACACTTTGCCTAAAAAGACGAAAAGGAACGCTACTCCAGCGGATACCACCATAAAAATAAAGGCTAGAGCCAACGCAAACTTCGGCGATGCCTTGAATGAAAGTTGGAGATAACGCTCTTCGGAGCCGCTCTCCCAAAGCAAAACTCCCAGGGCCAAAGATGAAAGCAGGGCGCCAATAATGAGAAGCGACCCATTTACCGCGGAAACAAAGTTCGCTAAAAAGAACATCATCGCGACAGTCAATAAACCCAAAGAGTACACTTTATTGCGCTGTTTTTCACGCGTCAGAAGATACAGCGCCACCGAAACAAATGAAAGCCACAAGAGAACAAATAATACTGTTCCTATCGCGCCGATAGTCGGCAAGGCTTCAAAAAATAATCCCGTACCCTGATAAAAACGCAGTGTGTAGAGCTCGTTTAAGTTGTACTCCCCAGGACGAAACATAGAAAACGCGTAACCATAATTAGCCGGACCAACACCGGCAAAAAAGTTTTCTTTGATAGCGTCTTTAGAAACTTGCCAGGAAAGACTTGCGCTTGGCATCACTTCGGCGGGCAAAAGATTATCACGCACGATATGGACATTGCCCAACATAAGAAAAACCAGCACCAGCACGAACGCGATCATCGGCACCCAGGTCCATTGTTCCGGCGGTCGCACGATTTGCGCCAGAATATAAACCATAAAAAAGGAAAGTCCCCCCAGCACGACAACCCACACGACAAACGGATACAGCGCTAAAAGCAAAAACAAATCAGTAATAAGTCCGATAAAAACTAAAACAGTGAGTATCAATCGCGGCGTTTTCTTGAGAAAATCGCTTTTCCACAACATAAAAAGCGCCGTCAAAAACACCGGGGCCATAAAACCCAAAAACACACCCAGCGTGGAAACAGACCCTATCAAACTTATCGGGGCGTATCTTTCCCAAACGGTCGGTAAGAAATGAATCTCCCTTATAACCAGCAAAGTCCAAATGGTTACAATGAAACCGGACAGCGCAAACGACCAAAACATCAAATAAAAACGTTTTGGAGTAAAGTGGCTCAAAAGAAAATAATAAACCAGCGCAAGCGCCGTTACAGAAATCACACCGCGCGACGGGTCGCCAAAAAACCCAAAAAAACTGTGCCAACGATCCACGGAAAAAAATGCCGCCACAACATAGAACAACCAAAACAGCCCAATCGGAATATCCAGCGGCGTGCGACGAATGCGCATCTCACCCAAAATGACTCCTCGGGACGCCCAGGCCACTATGCCGACAAGAAGCCAGAAATAAAAATAGATCTGCTTCTCAAACGCGATGCCCTGAAAAGTCAGTCCCGTAAAAAAAATCGGAAGCCCAAAAAATAACGCCACCAAACTCACGGAAATCACCGCGTCAAGCCATTTGGCTGTCGGGGATATCTTTCCGCCCATAACCGTACCATCCGAAGAAACAGACTCGCCAGAAACATTCGTATCGCCTCCGATTAACTTTTCAGCGACAGATGTCGAATGCGGCGCAACGCCGGTATCCGAAGCCAAGTTCCCACTGCCACCAAAACGAGCAAACGACGGTTTTTCAGACTGCATACACTTGTTAATTATTTAATATTTATTATATGGTGAATTATAGACAAATTTTCTGCAAATGACAAGTGCAAAAAATCGATTTCGCACTCAAGATTATTTCTTTTCTCTCTTTTCTTCAGAAGGTTTGGTCGGGGCCTCTGTACTCACTGGAGTCTCTTTTATAACACCCTCTACCTTTGTCACATCGGCCTCCACTTTTTCATCCAGGGCGGCTATTTCGGATTCGGTGCGTGGTTCTTCCACCAGCGCGATTACCGCGTCTGTATCCGTAAGCGCTTCCACACCGGCCGGCATCTTGATATTTTTGATCTGAATATGACTCCCCAGTATTTGCAAAACAGACAAATCAATCGTAAGAGAGTGCGGTAAATCTTTAGGCAGACACTTCACCTGTATTTCTTCCAGCGGCTTTACAAGAATACCGCCCAGCTCGCGCACCGCCGGCGCTTCACCGATAAACTCCAGCGGAATATGCGCTTCCAACTTTTCATCCATACGCACCTTAAAAAAATCCACGTGTGTAAAACGATTGGAGAGCGGGTCAAACTGGACATCACTGATAATCACATTCAGCGCTTTGCCGTCCTCTGGAACAATTTCCACGATACTGCTCTCACCGGCCTTATTATACAATTTGGAAAAGTCCAGATACTGCAACCAAAACATCTGCGGCGCCACTCCGTGTCCGTACATAACCGACGGTACCAGTCCTCGTTTGCGCGCCGTATATAAATCTTTGCCCGCCTGTTCACGCGTTTTCACCTGCAATGTAAATTCCGCCATAATTCCGTTATTTATTCTGCTTATTAATTCAAAATCAGCCCTAATCGCGGAGCAAACCTTCGACTCCTCCGGTATAGTGTTTCAAAAATTGATGCACTTCAATCACCTGATCCGTAGAAATGGTTTCACGCTGGAAGACCGTCATTGCTTCATTCTGTTCCAAATCAGTGAGCAAACCGAGGCTCACCGCTCCAAACTGCCCCAACGAGATAAACGCCATTGACGCCGCCCCACAACTTTCACAAGTAAGGTGAATCGTCGTGCGCCCCTCGTCCTCATCCAGTACGAGTATTTTCGTTGGCAGGTATTTCTTGTCGCACACCGGACAACGAATCACCGCCTGCAAATTATCAAACGGCATTTTCATAAAAACTAAACTAGAAAAAACCACCCCCAAAAGCCCTCCCGAGCCATTTCACATTAACATACGGAAAAGCCGGTCGTCAAATCTCTACACGTCCAGATTTTTCACGGCTTTGGCGTGGGTTTGGATGAAACGGCGGCGCGGTTCCACTTCGCTCCCCATCAGAATATCAAAAAGTTCATCGGCTTCTTCGGCATTTTCAATGGTCACTTTGAGCATCACGCGATTGTCCGGGTTCATCGTCGTTTCCCACAACTGCTCCGGGTTCATTTCTCCGAGACCTTTATAACGCTGAATGGAAATTCCCGCGATAGCTTCTTCCGCTCCTTCTTTGGTCACCGCCATTGCTCCAACACCTTCCTCCGTTTCCCCTGCCACATTTTCTCCCGCCTCTTTTCTCTCCACCTTTTTTTTCTCTGTTTCCTTTTCGCCTTTTACCCCTTTAGATTTTTTCATTGCCGCTTCACGTTTCATTTCTTCCATCACGCGCAATTTTTCTTCATCGGTGTACGCATAACGCACGTCTTTGCCTGTCTGGAGACGATAGAGCGGCGGTTGCGCAATAAAAATACGGCCGCCGCGCACCAACTCTTCATAATAACGATAGAAAAATGTCAGAAGCAATGTGCGGATATGCGAACCGTCCACATCGGCATCGGCCATAATGATCACTTTGCCATACCGCAACTTCGTAATATCCAACGTTTCTCCGATACCGACCCCGAGCGCGATGATAATCGGTTTCAATGTGTCTGATTTTACAACCTTGTCTAAACTCGTTTTTTCCACATTTACCAATTTACCGCGCAAAGGCAAAATCGCCTGAAATTCGCGATTGCGTCCCTGCTTGGCCGAACCACCGGCAGAATCCCCTTCCACGATATATACTTCGGAGCGCTCCGTGTCGCGGGTGGAACAATCTGCCAATTTCCCCGGCAGTGTCATCCCTTCCAAAGCGCCCTTGCGGAGCACCGCGTCTTTGGCGGCGCGCGCCGCCACGCGCGCCCGCACCGTAAGCAAACATTTTTCAATAATCGCTTTCGCGTCCGCCGGATGAGTTTCTAAAAATTCATTCAGGCCCTCCGCCACCACTTGCGAGACGGCTCCGCGCACTTCATTATTATTCAGCTTGTCTTTGGTCTGACCTTCAAATTGCGGATTGGCGAGTTTCACGGAAATAACCGCCGTGAGTCCTTCCCGCAAATCGTCGGAGGTAATCGCCCCTTCTTTTTCTTTGATCAGATTATTTTTTTTGGCGTAATCATTCAACACGCGCGTGAGCGCCATTTTGAAACCGGTCACGTGCGTGCCGCCGCCGGGATTTAAGATATTATTGGCAAACGCGAACAGATGCTCTTTGAACCCTTCGGTAAATTGCAACGAGAACTCCACAGAAATATTTTCAACCGTTTTTTCCACATACACCGGTGCGAGATTCCTCGCTTCTTTCTTGCGATTCAGAAATTTCACGAACGAAACTATGCCGGAATCAAAATAAAAACTGTGACGCTTCACTTTGTACGCCTGATTCTGATCCTTGGTTTCGCGCCAGTCTTCTATATTTATGCGCAAGCCTTTGGTCAGAAACGCCTGATAACGCAGATACTCTAAAATTTTGGTCCAAGAATAACTGATCTCTGGAAAAATATCCGGATCGGCGCAAAACGCCACGGTCGTACTGGTGACAGCAGATTTGCCGCTGGGCTTCACGGGAGCAAGGGGTTTGCCGCGCTTGTACTCTTGCGTCCATACTTTGCCGTCGCGTTCCACCGTCACGACAGTATGCAGGGAAAGCGCGTTGACTACAGACACACCCACCCCATGCAAACCGCCGGAAATTTTGTAACCCTCGCCGCCGAATTTGCCGCCGGCATGCAACATAGTCATCACTGTTTCCAGCGCGGATTTTTTGGTTTGCGGGTGAGTGTCTACCGGAATACCGCGGCCGTTATCTTTGATTTCCACCCAATTGTCCGGCAGGAGACGCACGATAATGCGCGTGCAATAACCCGCCATTGCTTCATCAATGGAATTATTCACCACTTCCCAGATGAGATGGTGCAATCCCTCCAGCGACGTGCCGCCGATATACATCCCCGGACGCTTGCGCACAGGATCCAAACCCTCAAGCACCTGAATAGCCTTGGCTCCGTATGTTTGTTCTGTCTTTGCCATATAATTTTACAATTTTAGGCTTTAATTTATTTCAGTCTTGCGTTTGTAAAAAACGCCGAAATGAAAACTCTATCAATAATACCGCCGCCAAAAGCAACAAGGCGTCCCACCACGTTAAAATCTTCGCGTACTGAAAAAAAACAATACCGACAGCGTATACAGAAAGCAGAAGCGCCTGACGAAAAGCGCCAGCCAAATGGTGTACCGCGCCAGAGTCTCCCAATACCCTACGGTACGCTCCGGTGACCAAGAGTGTCAATATACCGCTCAAAAGAGCCAGCAAACTAACAAAAAAAAGCTCCCTGCCACCCGCTTTTTCCGGATCCAGCGCCATCACCACGCCCAGAAACGCCAAGAGAGCCAAAAGCGTAAACAAGCGAATACCCCACAAATAAGCAGATAGCGACATAAATTTTTACTCCTGAAACGGCCGACATCTATCGTCTAGCATACCCGTTTTTGAGAAAATAATCAACCTCAATGATTTATCCTGAAAGCGCGCTGTGCTATACTGCAAGTGCAGTAAATTTCCCTGCAGAACCCACGGCTTTGTCCGGGCTATGAGGGATACAGAACCTATGCACAAGATTTTTCCCTATTTTTCAGCACCAGTCTTTCGGAAGAAGCCTGGTTTTTTATTTTTAGAAATTGATAATTGAGAATTAAATTGCTATGCGGTTTACGCATCTCCATACTCACTCTCACTACTCCCTACTCACCGCCCTGCCCAAAATAGAGGAGCTTTTGGCGCGGACGCGGGAGCTCGGGATGACGGCGCTCGCGCTCACTGACACATCCGCGCTCTATGGCGCCGTGGAATTTCAAAGCAAAGCTAAAGATTTTGGCATCAAAGCCATTATCGGCGCGGAGATTTTCGTCTGCAAAGATCTGCACAGCAAAAATAACACCGCCGAAGACCGCCGCCGACATCAGCTGGTACTCCTCGTCAAAAACCAGACTGGCTACAAAAATCTGATGAAAATCATTTCCATCGCCCAATTGGAAGGCTTTTATTATAAAGCGCGCGCCGACAAAAATCTCCTTAGGCAATATCACGAAGGACTCATCGCGCTCTCCGGATCATTGCAGGGCGAGGTGCCGTCGGAAATCATCTACGGCAACTACGCGCGCGCCAAAGAAGCAGCCTTGGAGTATCAGGATATTTTCGGCGCGGGCAACTTCTATCTGGAACTCGGACCGAACCTGGAATACGAAAATCAGATCATCGCCAATCAGGGACTCGTCCAGTTGCGCCGCGAAACCGACATTCCCGTCGTGGCCGCTTGCGATGCGCATTACCTCAAACGGGAACACGCCGAAATCCAGGACATTCTGCTGTGCATTCGCGATAACAAAAAAGTTTCCGATACCGAGCGTTTCAGTATGATGACGCTTGATCTCTCTCTGCGCTCGCCGCAAGAAATGGCGGAGATTTTCAAAGACTTGCCAGAAGCCCTTGAAAATACGGAAAAGATAGTACAGAACATCAATTTCCAAATTCCTCTGGGTGAAAATCACCTGCCGGAATTTCCACTGCCGGAAAACAAAACGGCCGACGCCTATCTGCGCGAACTCTGCGAACTCGGATTACGCAAGCGCTTCCCTGAAGAAACGATTACTCCAGAACAGCGCGCGCGCATAGATTACGAACTTGGCGTCGTCAAAAAAACCGGCTTCGCTTCATATTTCTTGATTGTGCAAGACTTCGTCAACTGGGCCAAAGATAACGGCGTGGTCGTAGGCCCCGGCCGCGGTTCGGCCGCGGGCAGTTTTCTCGCTTATTTGACCGGCATCACCGATATAGATCCGATTAAGTACAATCTTCTCTTCGAACGCTTTCTCAATCCCGAACGTATTTCTCTGCCCGACGTGGATATGGACTTCGCCGACGATCGCCGCGATGACGTGCTCAACTATGTGCGACAAAAGTACGGTGACGATCACGTAGCACAGATCATTACGTTCGGCACTATGGCGGCGCGCGCCGCCGTGCGCGATGTGGGACGGGCGCTGGGATATACTTACGAATTCTGCGACAAAACTTCCAAAATGATCCCGATGTTTACATCCATCACGAAAGCGCTGGAAGAAGTGCGGGAATTCAAACAGTGGTACGAATCAGACGCTCAAGCCAAAAAATTGATAGATATTGCAATGCAAGTTGAAGGTCTGGTCAGACACGCTTCAATGCATGCCTGCGGCGTCGTCATCACCAAAGACCCGGTTACCGAATATACTCCCCTCCAGCGCGTCGCCGGCAACCGAAGCGGCGTGGTCACACAGTATTCCGCTTCCACCAAATCCAACGCCGTGGAAAAAATCGGCTTGCTGAAAATGGATTTTCTGGGACTGAAAAACCTCACTATCATTCAGAACACTCTGCGCATCGTCCGTAAAACAAAAAATGAAACCGTCCATATAGAAAAAATTCCTTTGGACGACAAACTCACTTTCAAACTTTTACAAGAAGCGCGCACCACGGGCGTCTTTCAATTGGAAAGCTCCGGTATGAAACGCTATTTGAAGCAGTTGAAACCCACCGTTTTAGAAGACATCATCGCGATGGTGGCTCTCTATCGTCCTGGTCCGATGGAGTACATACAAGATTTCATAGACGGAAAACACGGGACGAAAAAAATCAAATATCTTCATCCTATCCTGGAACCCATCCTCAAAAATACCTACGGTGTCGCCGTATATCAGGAACAGCTGATGCAAATCGCGCGCGATCTGGCCGGTTTCAGTTTGGGCGAAGCGGACGTACTTCGTAAAGCCGTCGGCAAAAAAATCAAAGAACTCGTCGCCGAGCAAAGAGAAAAATTTATCCAGGGCTGTATACGCACGGGTGTCGGAAAAAATATCGGGGAAAAAGTTTTTTCCTTCATTGAGCCGTTTGCTGATTACGGTTTCAATCGCGCGCATGCCGCCTGCTACGCGCTCATCGGTTATCAGACGGCTTATCTCAAAGCGCATTATCCGGCTGAATTTATGGCGGCGCTTTTGACATCCGACCAGGACAATATTGATCGCATCGCCATTGAAATTAACGAAGCGCGCGAAATGGGCATTGAGGTTCTGCCGCCTTCCGTCAATGAAAGCTTTGAGGAATTCGCGGTGATTGCGGATAACCAGATTGAGCGCATCCGTTTCGGTTTGAATGCCGTCAAAAACGTGGGACGCATCGCGGCTTCCGACATCGTAACGCAACGCAAACAAAACGGCCGCTATGCGACGCTGGAACAATTCATAGAACGCGTAAAAACCAAAGATCTCAACAAGAAGTCGCTGGAAGCCCTGATCAAAGTGGGCGCGTTGGAAAATTTCGGAGAGCGCGGAGAACTCCTGGAAAGTCTGGACGATATTCTGCGGCACGCCAAAAATCTGAAAGCGATCGCCGACACTCATCAATCCAGCCTTTTTGGAAATATGACGCTCGCCGCAAGTCCCATCAAACTTTCGCCAGCCATCCCCATTGCCAAGCAAACGGCTCTCAAATGGGAAAAAGAATTATTGGGATTGTATATCAGCGACCATCCGGTCAAAGACTACCAAGACTATTTCAGCAAGACAGCAGTCACCATTAAAGAACTGGAGAAAAAAACCAACAATGCCTATGTGCGTTTGGGCGGCGTGATTGTCAGCGTGCGCAAAATCATTACCAAAAATCAAAGTGAAATGTATTTCGTGGGACTTGAGGACCTGACAGGCCGCGTGGAGCTGCTCATATTCGGCAAGACGGCGGAGCTCGTGCAGGCGTTTTTAATAGAAGGCGAGGTGGTGCTGGTCAACGCGCGCGTTTCACACAAAGACGGCGCGCTCAAATGCGTCGCGGAAACATTGGAACGCGTTTCGCCGGACACACTGATCCAATTCGCCCGCGGCGAAGCCACCCGCGCGCAACACAATACTCCGCGCGCCCAAAATAACTTGGTTATAAACGTCCGGAACTCCGCGCCGCAAGAAATCATAGAGCGCCTGTCACATCTCTTGAAAACCATTCCCACCGGACCCAAAAAAGTCGCAGTGCAAATCGGAGGCACCATCATCCAGACCACATTCTCGCTTTCTCCGACTGAAGACCATCTCGCGCAGATCAAAAATCTGGACGGCGTGGAATCAATCACGAATTAACGTTATGGATAAAAAAAATATCTGCGTCCTCGGACCGACGGCGAGCGGCAAATCTGATTTGGCCATCGCGCTCGCCAAGAAATATAATGGCGAGATTATTTCGGCTGATTCAAGACAGATTTACAGAGGAATGGATATAGGAACGGGAAAAGTCCCGCGAGATTTTTCCGCGAATTCGGAATTTTTTTCGGACGGCATACGACATCATTTAATAGACGTAGCCTCTCCCAAGCGCGCTTACAACGTCACGCATTTTGCGCGGGACGCGAAAAAAGCCGCCACAGACATTCAAAAACGCGGTAAAATTCCCATTATCTGCGGCGGCACGGGATTTTGGGCGCAAGCTTTAATTGAAGGCACGACTTTCCCGCCCGTAAAACCGGATTTGAAATTGCGCAAAAAACTTACAAAACTTTCCGCAGAAAAACTTTTTTCAATACTTACAAAAAAAGATCCCTCCCGCGCCGCAAGCATTGACCCAAAAAATAAAGTCCGACTGATACGAGCGTTGGAAATTATAGAATCTCTCGGAAAAGTTCCGTCTCCGACTGCGAACCATAAACTAAAAACCGCAAACTATCTCATCATTGCTTTAAACCCGGACAAAGAAATCTTGCAAAAAAACATAGAAACGCGGCTGGATAAAAGATTGAAACGAGGAATGGTCGCGGAAGTGGAACGTTTGCGCGAAGAAGGCGTCGGTTGGAAAAGGTTGGAAAGTTTCGGGTTGGAGTACAGAAATATCGCGCTGTTTCTCCAAAACAAAATCCCCCGTCAGACAATGCGCGATCGCATTCTGCGGGAGAGTTTTCAGTACGCCAAACGCCAGCTCACCTGGCTTTACCGTTTGGAAAAAATGGGCGCCACAATACACTGGATAACAAATCCGAAAGACGCTCTATTGTTATAATTCATCTCACTTCACGCACGCCTTGAATTCAGGGTACATCATAGCAAAACTACTTCTCCTCCACTATCAGCCAGTCAAATTTCACCTTCTCTGATACGGCAGTTTTCACCTCCACTTTGAAGTTCTCGCCTTCTTCAATCTTGGTAACAACCAGCGGAACATCCAGCAAATTTTTCAGCGTCACGAAAACCCGAGTTTTCTCCGATACGGACTTGGTTTTCACCACCAGACTCTTTCCATCGCGCGCCGCCACATCCGGATCGGTCATCGGTTTATTCGTGTAGTCGTCATTACCGTCACTGTCAGCATCCGTGGCCACCGGCAAAATCTCCGCCGAGCCGATAGTCGGAGCGTCCGGATCCACCACTTCTATGGTGAGCGCGCCCGTTTCCAATATCTTGGCTTTTAATTTACCGCCCAAAAGATCCACGTTGCCGAGCGTGTCTTTAGTTATCAGATTGCCCAGATCAAACGTGGTGTAGAAGTCCGTGAGCGTGGCGAGTTGTTCGGTGAGTGTCGCCATTTGTGTTTCTATCAGAGCGGTTTTGGACACTTGCGCGTTGATGTCGGATTGCAGGTTGGCAAAGTTGGCGGTGAGCGATTGATAGTCGGAAGTCAGGGTTTCCAGAGCCGTGTCTTGCTCGTTATTCTTGGTTGTTTGCAGTTGATCATTGGTCGTAAGTTGATTCAACGTCCCGCCGATCACTGTCAGTTGCGCGTCCACGGAAACCTGCAGAGCGGACAGCGTGGTGATATTTTGATCGGTTTTGAGATTCACGCTGGCAAAGCTTCGATCCAATTGCTTGATGGCGCCAAACGTATAACCAATAGCTGTGACTACATTCAGACTCTTGCCTGCCGGATGTTCCGCATCTTTATCCATACCGAAAGTCGGAGAATAATCGGTGATGATACCGGTGAATTCCTGATTATTGTACGCGCCTGATTTGTAAGTGAAGTTATAGAGCGGCGCGTCAACAATAATGTTCAGGGCTGACGTGTAATCAGTAAATTCTCCCGCCAGATTTTTGGAAGCCAGCGATGATGATTGTGTGCCGATCACTGTCCCCGCCGTGTCATTGGCATTGGTTGGCGCGGCAGTATTGATACGCATCTGACCGGCATTGTCCTGCCAGACATAACCAGCCGTACCGGCTTTACTCATAAAGTTCATGGAACCGGCTCCGGTGTTGGTTGCGTTTGTGTTACGACCCAAGGTAATAATCGGACCGGCCGCGCCATCGCCGAGATCGGACGATCCAATTTCAAACAGCGTCGTCGGACTCGTCGTCCCGATGCCGACGTTGCCTTGTATATAACTATTCCCTGTCCCGTTGACTTGCAAAACTTTTGTAATTGCTAAATTATTTGAAAATGTACCATTTTGAGATGCATCCAAAGTTAAAACACGATATGGTCCATTAGAATTGAAAGCCAAAGGTCCGTTATCAGCAGTTATTATTGAAGTCTGTCCCGCAGTCGCATGAAAATTAATGGCATTAAAATCTCCGCCAGCTGTAGTTTGAATGTCTAACTTCGCCGCCGGCACCGTCGTCCCGATCCCCACATTCCCTCCGCTGGTCAATACCATTTGTCCGTCATTGTAAGCCGCGCCGTTGATGGAAGAACCGAAGGAGAGATAGCCGGTGGGATTAGCCGTGCCTTGCACAGGCACGACGTAACTTCTGAAGTCTACAGCTTGGGAAGCGGCGGTGGCATCCGTTTTCCAGCCATAGCCGGACCAGCGGAGCGCGGGAGAGATTTGTTGGGCGCCTGCGCCAGCGGCCGTCGTGTTGACTAAAGCTAAACCGGAAGTGGTGGTTTGTGTCGTGCCTAACCCTGCAGTGGTAACGTCTAACTTGGAGGAAGGAGAGGTAGTGCCGATGCCGACGAGGCCAGATGCTGTGACATTTGTAAGTACCGCGCCCGCGCTGTTTTGTACCGACAAAATATCGGCCGACTGTGTAGAATTCCGTGCTTTTACGATAAGGGCTCCCTGGTCATCGGCGGTGGAACGGATAAATATACCAGCGCCCCCAAGGCTAGAACCTGTAGGATACGCAATTAATGACCAGTTGTTCGAGGGGTCGCCAAGATACACATACGGATTACCCGTAAGGGCAATGTCATTCGTGGTGAAGCGTACTCTCACATTGCTGTTAACATTTGAGCCGATATAAGTGGTTCCAGAAGTCGCGCCAAAGTTAGCATCGCCACGAACATCGAGTGTCTTACTCGGCACCGTCGTCCCAATCCCCACATTTCCCGTACTTTTATCCAAATACAAATCATCAGTGAAAAAGGCAATGTCTCCGTTAGTGGTAGAGTCGGTGCTGACATTGAGAATGTTGCCGGTGGTGTCGTAGGCGATAGTCCCTTCGTCAGTGGTGGAAGTCCCGATGTGGAGAGTGGTACTGCCTAAATAGAGATCTCTCCATCGGTAGGTGTTACTGCCGAGATCAATACTATTGTCCGTGCCGGGCAAGAGAGAGGTGTTGATCGCTACGGAAGCGAGGTTGGATAAAGCGGTGTTGGCGTAACCGGTGCTGGTGAAAGCGTTGGAACCCAGTTCACGATAGACTAATTGGTTACTGCCGTTGATGAGAATGGCGGTGGCTTCGGCTCCATCGGAAGCAATACCACTCAAGGTAATGGTGCCGGAGGAGGTAACGCCTGTCGCGGCGGCAATGGCGCCGGAAGAGTTAACTTGAAACAAGTCTCCACTGCCTACAGTGAGGAGAGAGGCGGGAGTGGTGTCTCCGATGCCGACGGAGCCGCCGCTATTTATTACAAACAAATTCCCATTTGTATTGCCATAGGAGTTAATATCTACAAGATTTGCAGTTTGCCCTGATGTCCCCGTAGCAACCAATCCCTTATATACAGAACTTTGGGGAACTACCTGAATGACCCCAGTAGCAGAATTTGGATCAAGAGTTACAGCCGCACTACCTGTTCGGAAACGAACGACGAACTTTGAGTTATCACCAGTTGTTGAACTTTGGCGTCCCACATACACAGTTTTATTTGCAGTATCAACTACCAAATCTCCCGCCGTGACCCCAGCTTCGCCACTAGATACATCCAATTTCCCTGCCGGCCCCGTCGTCCCGATGCCGACGTTGCCGGAGTTTGTAATAGACATTACAGGGGTTGTGTAAGTAGAGCCCCCACTCACTGTTGATGGTGTAAATTGTAAATTACCCAAAGAAGTTCCGCCCGCCATAATTTGCCAAGAAGGATAAGAATCTGAATTTTGAAAATTTAATTGTCCGGTTCCATTTGCTGTTGGAGCAGCAGATCCGAATAAAACAGTTGAAACGCCTGTGTTTGCTCCGATTCTGGCTGTGCCAAATACATCCAATAAATATCCGGGCGTTGTGGTGCCGATGCCGACGTTGCCACCGGATTTAAATGTCACCCTCTCTGTCGTATCCCAAAATCGCAGATCGTTACTTGTAACATACTCATACCACTTAACATTTCGAGAACCGTCAGCAAATATAATATGATTACTGGTAGCATCAATTTGAATACCACTACCTGTTCCTAACACTTCCAACTTTTCCGCCGGTCCCGTCGTCCCGATCCCCACATTCCCTCCGCTGGTCAATACCATTTGTCCGTCATTGTAAGCCGCGCCGTTGATGGAAGAACCGAAGGAGAGATAGCCGGTGGGATTGGCGGCGCCTTGCACAGGGACGACGTAACTTCTGAAGTCTACGGCTTGGGAAGCGGCGGTGGCATCTGTTTTCCAGCCAAAGCCGGACCAGCGAAGCGCGGGAGAGATTTGTTGGGCGCCTGCGGTAGCGGCCGTCGTGTTGACTAAAGCTAAACCGGAAGTGGCGGTTTGCGTCGTGCCTAACCCTGCAGTGGTAACGTCTAACTTGGAGGAAGGAGAAGTGGTGCCGATGCCGACGTTGCCGGAAGTATCGATTCTTACCCGTTCCGCATTGTTGGTTCCCAGCACTACGGGATTGTTCGACACAGACCCGAACGCCACAAAAGCATTAGCATCGGTTGCGCTACCCTTAAATAATACGGAATTATTTAGTTGCAAACTTCCAAAAAGATTTCCTGATTGGGCTGTTCCGTAAGCATCAATAGCGCCATAAGAATTTCCATCGTTTTGCGCTGACAACTGCGCCCGATTTGCTGTATCGGTGTTAAAAACACCAATTGCCGTTTGCCCTGTTCCACTTACATGTAATTTTTTCGTTGGAATTATTGTCCCGATCCCCACATTGCCCGCGCTGGTGTCTACATATAATTGATTGGTATTGACGGCAAAGTCTCCCGTGGTGGAAAGATTGACATTCAAATTTTGTCCAGCAACGGGCGTGATATTGAGTGCATTGCCCGTGATGGATTTGATGGTGTCCACGTACAGGTTTGCCCAAGCGACAGTAGTAGAACCCAGATCGTCAGTGGAGTCTGTGTCAGAGATAAGAGAAGTGTTGATCGCTACGGAAGCGAGGTTGGAGAGGGCGGTGTTGGCGTAACCAGTGCTGGTGAAAGCGTTGGAACCCAGTTCACGATAGACTAATTGGTTACTGCCGTTGATGAGAATGGCGGTGGCTTCGGCACCGTCGGAGGCAACACCACTGAAAGTAATCGTACCAGAGGAGGTAACACCTGCCGCAGAGGCAATAGCGCCGGAAGAGTTGACTTGAAACAGATCGCCACTGCCTACGGTGAGGAGAGAGGCGGGAGAGGTATCTCCGATGCCGACGTTGCCGGCTACTGTAAAAAGACCTGTATTGTTGAAGGCAACCGAACCGGTGCCTGAAGTAGAAAATGTCAAAGCGCCCAGAGCAATATCCGTACTGGCATCCAATGTCAGAGTGTCTTTGAATTCCGTGAAGTCCAGAGAATCAGGAGTCACGCTGGCCGCTCCAAGAGTTTGCCAAATGAGTCCGCCGGTGCCATCGTTTTGCAGTACGCCGCTGGTAGTGTGAACGGTCGGCCAAGTATAGGTCAACCCTTTGATCTTGGTAATATCGCCATTCGTACCGATATGAAACAGTGAATTTATATCCAAAGTTCCTTGAATGCTCTGATTGCCAGAGAAAGTAGCGTCTCCAGAAACAGTCAGCGTCCCAACAGTTATGGCGGCGCCGATGTCAATGTCCTGTCCGCCAATGGAGTGGTTTTTTATAGTGCGAGAAGTGACAGCTCCGCTGGCTATATCGTTTGTATGAACGGATTGGGGAGCCAGATGCAAAGTATTGTTTTCATGAATAACCACATCGCCATTCTTATACTTGATCCCTCCCGCCACCGTTACCACATTTTCCCAATCCAGTTTCTGAAGTGGTACGGTCGCTAGATTGACGACTTGGTCGGCCGCCAGCACCCGTGATGCTGTATTTTTGAAACGCTTGTATGAATCAACCCGCGGCAATACCGGAGTGACCGCCGCAAAGTCGTGATTATCATCTGGCAGAGAAGCAAACTGGGGGTACAAAAAATAATAGCCCCCCACAAAAGACGCTATAGGTAATAGCGTAAATCCAATTTTTTGCAATATCCGAAAACTCATAATAAAACAGGCATTTTTTTTATTTTATATGTCTATTGTATCATAATTTAAAATTAACAACTGTGGCTATCCGCCGCCGTCTCGTTGTAGGTATTATACCATAATTTTTCCTATTGTAATTTCTTTTTAAGAATCTCCGACGCGACTTTCGGATTGGCTCTGCCTTTTGTCTCTTTCATCACTTGCCCAATCAAAAACTGGAAGGCGTTTTGTTTACCGGCACGATAATCGGCTACCGATTTTTCGTTTGTTGCAAGTACCACGCTCACCGCCTTGTCCAAGGCTGAAGTATCGCTGACTTGAGACAAATTCAAACGTTCTATAATATGCGACGGATCGCCGTCTCCGCGCTTACCCATTTCTTTGAGCACGACTTGCGCCGCGCTGGAATTGATTTTTTCATCCGCCACGATAGCCACAAATTCCGCGAAATTCTCGGGCGTTATGCGCCTGATCAACACATTTTTATCACCGCCCTTAAATTCTCTTTTCATTTCCGTGATAAAATAATTGGCCGCGAGCTTCACCGCTTTCTCAATTGGAGCCAGCATTTCTTTGGAATTAATTTTGCTGCTAAGTTCACTGGCCACTTGCTCACAATAAGCCGCATCCTCTTTCTCTCCGGTAAGAATTAACACATCCGCCGCAGGCAGTCCGTATTCACTCATAAATCTTTTAATTTTCGCATCCGGCAATTCCGGTAAAGACAAACGCAACCGTTCCACATATTCCTCCGTAAATTGAAACGGCGGAATATCCGGCTCCGGAAAATAACGATAATCGTGCGCTGATTCTTTCTTGCGCTGGGAGACGGTCGCGCCCTTTGTTTCATTCCAGCCTCTGGTTTCTTGTATGATTTTTTCTCCCGCTCCCAGCAACTCTGTCTGACGGGCAATTTCATACTCCACCGCCCGTTCAATGCTTTTGAAAGAGTTGAGGTTTTTGATCTCCACTTTCGTGCCCGACAAACGCGGAGCTCCTTCGGAATAGAGAGAAATGTTCACTTCGCAACGCATCTGTCCCCTCTCCATATCCGCATCGGACACATCCAGATACCGTAAAATTTGGCGCAATTTTTGACAAAATAAACTGGCTTCTTTGCCGCCGGAAAAATCAGATTCCGTCACCAGCTCCATCAGAGGCACTCCCGCACGATTAAAGTCCACCAGTGTATAATTCGCGCCACTCGGATGCATGGATTTTCCCGTGTCTTCTTCCAAATGAACGCGTGTAATGCGAAATTTTTTCCCGTCCAGTTCTAGCGCGCCACCCTCACAAAACGGCTCGTCATACTGGGAAATCTGATAACCTTTCGGAATGTCGGGATAGAAATAATTTTTGCGGTCAAATTTGGAAGAGCGTCGCACGGAACAATTAAGCGCGAGCCCGACCTTCTGCACCGCTTCAATCGCTCTCGCATTGGGCATCGGTAGCGTACCCGGTTGCGCTGTACAGATCGGACAAATGTGAACGTTTGGATTTTTTTCAATCCCCAAGCCATTTTTGCACAAGCAAAACATTTTGGAATCGGTTTTCAGCTCCGCGTGCACTTCCATACCGATAACTACATTGTATGTCATATGCTAAAAAAAATATTTACTGCGATCCACTACTTCCAAAACCGCCGTCTCCCCGCAAGGTATCATTTAAGTTAGAGACTTCGCAAATTTCCATCAGTTCCACTTTCTGAATCAGAAGCTGGGATATTTTCGTTCCCTTTTCTATTGCGTAAGGCAGAGAAGAAAGATTGATAACGATCACCAGAATTTCTCCGCGATAGGCCGCGTCAATCACTCCGCCCATTGTTTTCAATCCCGCTTTGAGAGCCAAGCCGGACTTGTCCCAGATAAGTCCGGCGTATCCGGAAGGAATCGCCAGCGCGATTCCAGTTTTCACCGCGCGGCGCTCTCCGGGCTGAAGCGTACATCCTTCAACGGAATACAAATCCAGTCCGGCGTCATCACTATGCGCTCGCGTCGGCAATTTCGCTTCCGGATCAATTCTTTTTACATCTAGCTTCATTTTTTAAATATATTTATCAATTATTTCCACAATATCTTTCGCAACTTCATCTACAGAACGCTCTCCTTCAACTACATACACATTCTTATATTTCTTGTCCGATACCAACTGAAGATAAGTTTTATACACTTTCTGTAGTTTTTTTTCTTTTTCAAAAAGTTCTGTTGTTGATCGCGATCCATTAATACGTCGCATACATTCTTTCGGAGAAACCTTCAAAAAGATAATGACATCCGGCATTGAAAACTTTTCATTCAGTGCTTCAAGCCATTTGCGATCATTATTAAGAGATCCGAAAGCAATTGTAGAAAAAATGTATCTACCGCAAATAACATGATCTCCCTTATCCAATACGGGCATTACCTCAGCTTCTAAATGATGAGCACGATCAGCACAATAGAGAAGTTGCATACCAGTATTACTCACTTTCCATTGTGCACGCAAAAGTGAACGTAATAAACCGCCAATAAGATTATGTGATGGTTC
The DNA here is from genome assembly GCA_023261695.1 of Candidatus Moraniibacteriota bacterium. Lineage (GTDB taxonomy): Bacteria > Patescibacteriota > Minisyncoccia > Moranbacterales > UBA1568 > UBA1568. Next base: position 54 of record JAHFON010000003.1, on the reverse strand, counting down.
GGATGTCACATATACTTTTTCCCGACGCATCTTGAGATATTTTTCTAATAAAAT
>JAHFON010000015.1 GCA_023261695.1 Candidatus Moraniibacteriota bacterium | reverse complement strand
CGGAGGAGAGAAGCGCAAGGCGGCGCTGGCCGCCGTGCTTTTGCGCGAAGCGGAGATTATTCTTTTGGATGAGCCGACCAACAATCTTGATTTGCCGGCGCTGTTGTGGCTTGAGCGCTATCTCAAACGTTTGGCCGCGACTTGTATCATCGCTTCTCACGATCGGCGTTTTCTGGATATGATCGCGGAAAAAGTGCTGGAAATCGATTGGCACAAACGCGATGTGACGATGTATACGGGCGGATGGAGTGTCTTCGCGGAAATGAAGGCGCGCGCGATCCGCAAACACAAAGAACAGTATCAGATGCAAGAAGAAGAACAGGCGCGCCTGTCCCTTTCCGTGGAACAAAAAATGAATCGGGTGGAATACATCCAAGCTCGCAAGACTCCCGATCACGACAAATATAACGCGCACGCGAAAAAAGAACGCGCGACCAAGAAACTTACCACAGCGGCGAAGGCGTTGGAGGAGCGGCAGAAACGTTTGAGGGTTATAGAGCGGCCGCTTGTGCGCAATCCATTGGTTATGTCTTTTCATACCGCGCAATCAGGCAAGCGGGAATATTCTATCACGCTGAAGAAAATCCATTTTGGATATGCGAAAATTTTTGAAGGCGGGCCGGTTGACATCGTTATTCCTTTCGGCACGCGTCTGGCCATCTTGGGCAACAACGGTGCCGGTAAATCGACACTGCTCAAGACCATCGCCGGAGAACTTCCACCGCTAACCGGAACAAGAATATGCGGAAAAAAAATCATCTTCGGGTATCTGATGCAGGAGTATGAGAATATATCCCGGGCGGCAACTCCGCGCGAGCTTTTCAATGATCGTTTGGGTATTTATGATTCTGTCGCGGTGGCGGAACATTTGGCGCGCTTCCAATTTTTGCCTGATGTTTTGAATGACAAGATCGCGTGGTTCAGTCCGGGAGAACGCGTGCGTTTGATACTCGCGCTTCTTGCGGCGATGGACGCGAACGTGTTGATATTGGATGAGCCGACGAACCATCTGGACCTTGAGGCCATTGAAGCGCTCGAAGAGGCGCTCGAAGAATATACCGGCACGCTTCTTTTGGTAACTCACGACCGCCGTTTTTTGGAGCGCGTGCGTCTGACGCAAAGCTTTGTGCTGGATGACGGAAGGCTTACGCCCATTGAAAATTATGAAACCTATGTATCTAAAATGATTCTAGGGAGACAGCGGATTCTAAAACGCTAAAAGATTTTTTTAGTTGCCTTCCTAAAGACTTTTCTATATACTTGACCAATATGAAGCAACATATAAAAAAACGCTTCCATTTCGCGGGGGTGCTTTTGTTGGGGTTAGTTTGCGGGATTATCGCGTATCCCAAGGCGGTGCAATTTATTCCGCCGCTTTTTGGCGTTTTACAAGATCTCAAAGTGAATAAAGGCCTTGATCTGCAAGGCGGCATTCATTTGGAATATCAGGCCGACATATCGCAAGTCGCGAAGGAGAGAGTGGATGACGCGTTGTTCTCCGCGCAGGCGGTGATTGAACGCCGTATCAATGCTTTCGGCGTCGGTGAGCCTCTGGTGCAGATTTCTCGATCGGGAAATGAGAGGCGTATCATCGTGGAATTGCCGGGTGTCAAAGATATTGAACAGGCCAAGAAGATGATCAAAGAAACGCCGTTTCTGGAATTTCGCGAACCGGTAACGGGAGACTCCGAGATAGTGAAGCAGTTTGACGATTTGAATCGCGCGACGCAAGAAAAAGCGCGGGCTGTTTTGGAACGCGCCAAGAAAGGTGAGGATTTCGGCGCGTTAGCCAAAGAATTCAGCGCGGATCCCGGATCCAAAGACAAAGGCGGCGATCTGGATTTTGCGAAAAAAGGGACGTTTGTTTCGGAATTTGACAAGGTTATTTTCGGCAATAATTTTTCATCCGGACAAGTATATCCGGAACTTGTTGAGAGTCAATTCGGCTGGCATATCATAAAAAAAATTGAAGAACGGCCCGCCTCGCCGGCAGGTGGGGGCGAAGGAGAAAGTCGCGAAGTCCATGTGGCCCACATTCTTTTTATAAAACGTTCCATTGATCAATATCCTCAACTGAAATATACAGCTACAGGTCTGACCGGAAAAAACTTAAAAGATGCCAAAGTTACTTTTCAAGGACAGGGTATCGGATCACCGCAGATTGCTCTGCGTTTTGACGAAGAAGGGACGAAACTTTTCGCGGAAATTACCAAACGCAACATCGGCAAAGGCGTGGCGATTGTGCTGGACGGCCTGCCTATAACTGACACGAATGGCGACGGCAAAATTGATGAAACGGATCCGCCGTACGCACCGACGATTCAACAAGAAATTTTAGGCGGGCAAGCGGTGATTACCGGAAATTATACAACAGAGGAAGCCAATACGCTGGTCAAGCGTTTGAACGAAGGCGCTTTGCCTGTGCCGATCACGTTAGTTGGGCAACAGAGCGTGGACGCTTCTTTGGGAGAAAGCGCGTTTCAGCAAAGTCTGTTCGCCGGATTGATCGGTTTGGGAGCTGTGGCGTTATTTATGATTTTCTACTATCGCTTTCTCGGTTTGATAGCGGTTTTTGCTTTGCTTTTGTACGCGGCGATGTTGCTTGCTATTTTCAAACTTTCCGTCTTCACGCCGTTTGCCATTACGGTCACGCTTTCGGGTATCGCCGGTTTTATTCTTTCCATTGGTATCGCGGTGGACGCGAACGTGTTGATTTTTGAGCGCACGCGCGAAGAATTCGCCTACGGCAAAAATATGTACAAGTCGCTTAGCGAAGGTTTTCGCCGCGCTTGGCCGAGCATCCGCGACGGGCATATTTCCACGCTCATCACGACATTTATCCTGATGGAATTCGGCACCAGTTTTGTGAAGGGATTCGCGGTGATTTTGACGCTCGGCGTTTTGCTTTCGCTGTTTACCGCAGTCGTGCTGGTGAGAATTGCTACGATGTTTCTTGTCGGAGAGTGGCTGGAGAAACATCCGAAATTACTCGTATCGCCTAAAAAAATTTCCGAATAAGTTATGATGCGAATTATCCAAAAAAGAAAATATGCCTATTGGTTCTCTGGCATTCTGACGGCCGCCAGTTTGATTTTGATCGTACTGTGGGGATTCAAGTTGGGCATTGATTTCAAAGGCGGTACGCTCTCGGAGGCGCGCTTTGCCATCGATCCGTCGCCGTCCGTGTCCGCGATTGAAGAACGGTTGTCCGCTCTCAACCTCAAGAGTCTCACTGTACAACCCACGGATAATAAGGGCGTACTGTTGCGTTATTTGGCATCTGATGAAAACGCGAACGAACAGGTGCTCGCGGCTCTGCGTTCCTTGGATCCGAATATAACGCAATTGCGCACGGATTTTATCGGGGCTTCGGTATCCAGCCAAATTAAAAAACAAGCTTTCTGGGGCACCCTGCTGGCTGTCATCGGCATTGCGTTGTATATCGCGTGGTCTTTTCGTCGGGTTTCCGGCATTGTGACATCGTGGGAATATGGTTTTGGGGCGGTGATTGCTTTAGTGCACGATATTTTGATAGTGGCGGGTTTGTTTGTGATTTTAGGCAGATACTCTGGCGTGGAAATCGGCGTGCCGTTTATTGCCGCGTTGCTGACGATTCTCGGTTATTCGGTAAATGACACGATTGTCGTGTATGATCGCGTGCGCGAGAACCTGCTCCGCTCACGTCAGAAAGAAGACTTTGAAATAGTGGTGAATCGTTCCGTCAATGAAACGCTCGTCCGTTCCATCAATACGTCGCTCACCGTGTTCATCACACTGCTCGCCATTGTGATTTTCGGGGGAGAAAGCATTCGTTACTTCGGCGTGGCGCTTTTGATCGGCGTCGTGTTCGGCACGTATTCGTCCATCTATATCGCCTCCGCTTTGTTGGTTACAAGATATAAAATGAAGATAGGGAGTAATTCGTAGCAGATAAAAATATGCAATGGAATCCGTTCAAGAAAAACGTAAACAAGGAACAATCTAGCGAAGAACTTCCCAGTATTCCTGGTCAACCCAAAATGGAAGATATGAATATGTTTCAGCGTTTCGCGATGAAACGGATAATGAAGATGAGTCCGGCTGAACGCGAGAAAGTGTTGAAAAAATCTCTGACGCCCAAAAATATCCAAAAAAACAAAGCGGAAATTCTTTCTTCTCTGGAGACTATGCGCAAATCAGGTCAGATTTCAGACGACCAGTATCGTTTGACTAAAGCTAAGTTGGGTCTTAAGTGACGCGTTCTTATGTCTACCAGAGAACAAAAAATTGAAGAGTTGCTTACTCGCGGCGTGGCGGAAGTGATTGATCGCGAACATTTGAGAGCGCGTTTGTTGTCAGGCGGAGCGCTTCGTATCAAATTGGGCATTGATCCGACGAGCCCGCATCTGCATCTGGGGCGTGCCGTGGTGCTTCGCAAACTGCGTGATTTTCAAGACCTGGGACACAAAGTGATTTTCATTGTGGGAGATTTTACGGGCGTGATCGGAGACACTTCTGATAAAGAAAGCGAGCGGCCTATGCTTTCCGCGGACACGATTGAAGAAAATATGCGCACCTATATGGAGCAAGCCGGCAAGATTATCAACTTGGATACGGCTGAAGTGCATTATAATTCCACTTGGCTGGACAAACTCGGTTACGACGATATCGGTGAGCAAGCCGATGTTTTTTCGCTCGCGGAGTTTATTGCGCGGGAAAATATCAAAAAACGTTTGGATGAAGGTAAGCGTGTATCGCTTCGCGAAGTGTTGTATCCGTTGATGCAAGGTTTTGACAGCGTGGCGGTCAATGCTGATGTGGAATTGGGCGGGACTGATCAGCGTTTTAATTTGCTGGCCGGCCGCCGTTTGCAGTCGGCGCACGGACAGGCGCCGCAGGATATTTTGATTACCAATCTTATTTTAGGCACGGACGGACGCAAGATGAGTTCCAGTTGGGGCAACACGATCAATCTGCTGGATATACCCAATGATATGTTTGGCAAAGTGATGAGCATTCCGGACGAATTATTGTTGAGCTATTTCACGCATTGCACGAGAGTGCCCCTGTCAGAGGTGGAAAAAATTATGTCCGGCATTCAAACCGGTGCTAATCCTCGTGATGCCAAGGTCCGCCTGGCTAAAGAAATTGTCACGTTGTATCACGGCGCGGAAGAAGCAGAAAAAGCCGAGCAATATTTTGTGGAAACGTTTTCCAAAAAACATATTCCACAAGATGTTCGCGAAATAAAAGTGGCGGAAAACATTAAAGTCGTTGATGTGATGGCAGAATCAGATTTGGCGAAAAATAAATCTGACGCGCGAAGAAAAATTGAACAGGGCGGCGTATCTCTCGGAGATGAAAAAATATCTGATGGGGCGAGGATATTTACAAAATCAGATAACGGCAAAGTTCTGAAAGTTGGCAAAAAAGATTTCGTGAGGATCGTGTTATAGTTGATATACTTATAATTATGTTGAAAGCACGGATTTCCACTCTTGAGGCAGAAGGTAAAAATGCTTTGAAAACAGTCAAAACGATTGCTGATCTTGAAGCATGGGAAATCAAGTATCTCGGTCGCAAGAGCGAACTTGGCAATATTCTCAAGAGTCTGAAAAATTTTTCATCGGAAGAGAAAAAAGTTATCGGTTCTTTGGCGAACGGCGCGCGCCAGACGCTTGCTCAAGCGTTCGCTGAAACGAAGGCGAGGCTTTTGGAGCAGAGCGTAGATTGGGAAAAAGAACGTATCGACGTGTCGGCTCCGGGTGTCGCGGTGGCCTGCGGGCATTTGCATCTGATTACGCAATTGGAACATCAGATAGAAGATATTTTTGTCTCTATGGGTTTTACCGTTGCGGATGGTCCGGAAGTGGAGAGCGAATGGTACAATTTCGACGCGCTCAATGTTTCTCCTGATCATCCGGCGCGCGATATGCAAGACACGTTTTGGTTACAGAGAGACGAGCCACAAAAAGAAAATTTTCTTTTGCGCACGCATACTTCTTCTGTACAGGCGCGGTATATGGAAACGCATACGCCTCCATTTCGCATCATCATTCCGGGTAAAATTTTTCGCAATGAAGCGACTGATGCTTCGCACGAACACACTTTTCATCAGTTTGAATGTCTTATGGTAGGCGATGACGTAAGCGTGGCGAATTTCAAATATATTGCTCAAGCGTTTTTTGAAAATTTTTTTGAAAAAAAAGTGCTCATTCGTTTGCGCCCCAGTTTTTTTCCGTTTACTGAACCGAGTTTTGAATTTGATATTAGCTGTGTGCTTTGCGATGGCAACGGTTGTCCGGTTTGCAAACAATCAGGCTGGCTAGAGATTGGCGGCGCTGGTATGGTGAATCAGAAAGTGTTTGAGGCGGCTGGTTATCCGCGCGGCAAATATCAGGGTTTCGCTTGGGGTTTCGGTGTTACACGTTTGGCGATGATGAAATATAAAATTTCCGATATCCGTTTGTTTATGGGCGGTGATTTGAGATTTATCAGGCAATTTTAGTATCTACTATGAGATATAGCTACAACTGGCTCAAAGAATTATCAGGAACCAAGAAATCGCCCAAGCAACTGGCGGAGATTTTAATGATGCATGCGTTTGAAGTGGAAGAAGTTTGGCAATTTCCCCATCATTTAGAGAATGTTGTCGTGGGCAAAATAATGAAACTAGAGAAACATCCGAATGCCGACAAATTGCGCGTGGCGGAAGTGGCGGTGGGAAAAAAAGATACGCGCAGAATAGTGTGCGGCGCGTGGAACGCGGCCGTTGGACAGAAAGTGGCGGTGGCTTTACCGGGAGCTAAGTTATCTGTTTCATCGACAGGCGAAACGCTGGAGATTAAAAATGCCGTACTGCGGGGCGTAGAATCGCAAGGTATGCTTTGTTCTGCAAGAGAGCTGGGATTGGGAAACAATCACGACGGTATTCTCGTGCTGGAAAAGGACGCGGCAGTAGGTACGCCTTTTGCAAAATATGCCGGTTTGGAAGACAGCATTTTGGAGATTAAAATTTTGCCTGATCGCGGTTCGGATGCACTCTCTTATCGGGGAATGGCCAGGGAAATCGCCGCGCTCGGGAACCATCAGCCGCGTTTTGTAGAAAAATTATCCGAGCCGCTGAAAACGCCTACGAATAATCGCGCTCCGAAAATTGTGGTTCAGAACAATCAGGCTTGTCGCCGTTATTTCGGCATCGTTTTCAATGACGTGACAGCCGAAGAGTCACCACTTTGGCTCAAAGCGAAACTTATTCTTTCCGGTTTGCGTTCTGTGAGTAACATCGTGGATATTACGAATTATCTGATGCTTTTGACTGGCCAGCCTCTACACGTCTTTGATGCTGACAAACTTTCCGGCGCCATCACGATTCGTCGTGCCCAATCTAAAGAACGCTTGACGCTTCTCACGGGAGAAACCAAAACGCTTTCCGCGGAGGATCTCGTAATAGCCGATGATAAACAAGTATTGGCCTTGGCTGGTGTGATGGGCGGAGAGTACGCAACCGTAACCAAAGAGACCAAAAATATATTTCTGGAAATAGCCAACTTTGACGCTGTGAGCATCCGCCGCAGTAAAGTCCGCCACAATTTACCGACAGACGCGAGCTATCGTTTTGAACGCGGGTTGGATCCGAATCTTTTGGATGAAGTCACCGGTGAGGCGTACGCGCTTATAACCGCGCTGGCTTTCGGAAAATGCGGTGGAGTAAAGGATATTTATCCGCGAAAAGTTAAAGACTGGAAAATTACATTGTCATTTACGCGCGTTAAAAATGTTTTAGGCGCTAAAATTCCGCCGTCTGAAGCGGAAAAATACTTACGGCTTCTCGGACTGGCCGTGAAAAAAACCGCCCAAGGCAAATCGCTGGAAGTGACTGTGTCGACGAGACGTCCCGATCTGCGTGATGAATGGGATTTAATTGAAGAGATCGGTCGTCTGTATGGTTATGACAGGATAGCTCCGAAGCAACCGCGAGTCTCTCTTGCGCCGTCTGCCAAAAATATCCTCAAAACTTTTGAATACGCAGTGAAAAAATATCTGACACATAGCGGTTTTGATGAACTGCTGACTTATTCGTTTTATGGAGAACGGGATCAGTCTGCCGCGCATCTGCCTTTAGATAAGCATCTGACGCTGATCAATCCGATGAATCCGGAGCAAAAACTTTTGCGGATGACGCTTGTGCCTGCGATATTGCGCAAAGTGGGAGAAAACCTCCGTCATTTTAATCGTTTTGATATTTTTGAATTGGGCAGCGTGTTTGCGCACGGCGATAAAAAACCGATCAAAGAAAAAAAATCTCTGCTGATAACAACCGTTCGCGCTAAAAAAAGCGACCAAGGAAATACTGTTTCCAAAGCGGATGCCACATTTTTTTCTCTCAAAGAAAAAATGTTGGCGTTGTTTGCGGAATTTCATATTCAAGATATTGCTTTCGTACCATTAAATAAATTTGGGGATATGCCGGAGGCGGCTGTGTTTCACCCGACTCGCAGTGCTATTGTGCGAAGCGGAGATAAAGTGCTTGGCATACTAGGCGAACTGCATCCGTTTATGGCGCGGAATTTTGGAATTGACGCGCGAGTTGTGCTGGCGGAATTTGATGTGGCGTCGCTTGCAGAGGCGCGGAAAGCTGAAATTTTGTTTCGGCCGCTTTCGAAATTTCCTTTTGCCACACGCGATATTTCACTGATATTTCCTCGCCTGCCGGAAGGCAAGCAGTCCGCCGCGAAAGACGTGACTGTCGCGGAAGTGGAAACACTGCTCCTTGAAGCCGGAGCGCCTCTGTTGAAAAAATATGAATTGTTTGATGTGTATGAAAAAGGTGACGAGAAAAGTTTGGCGTTTCATCTGTCTTTCGGTGCCGATGATCGTACTTTGTCCGGTGAAGAAATGGACAGGACTTTTGATCGGATTGTCGCATTGGCGAAGAAGCGTTTCATGGCCAGTTTACGCTTATAAACAAGCATTTGTTGAGGGGTTGACAAAATGACGATTTTTGTTAGAATAAGTTGTTTTCCGTTCTTTTTCAAAACAGATTGGATTGTCGCGCGGCCGCGCAATTATTGATTTCAATAAGCGCGCGGAGCGAGGAAAGTCCGGACACCCGCCAAAGTTTACTCGCCTTCGGCTAGTTTTTTGGCAGTGAGTAGCGGGTAATTCCCGTCTGGGGCGACCCACGAGGTGCGAACAGAGACGAGTTCCATAGCAATATGGAAAGTGAAACGGCTAAATCCTTACTTGGGTGCAAGGTCGCGCCGAACACTTATTGAGCTTAAAGATCTTCAAGAGCAATGAGCCCGATAAGTGTTCGGAGAACCGCAAAGATCTTGTTGGCAACAGCAAGACAAGAGAAATGATGATCGTCCGCCAGCTGGCGGAAACAGAATCCGGCTTATAAATCTGTTTTGTAAAATGACGGAAAAATATTGTCATTTCAGTATGGAATATTAGCTAAAATATGAAACGTTCAGAAATATTTTTCAGCTCTATTCAGGTTCCGGTGGATTTTTCTATGATTGTTTTGGCCGCCGCTACGGCCTATTTTTTGCGCGATCTGCCGATGTTTCAGGTCTATGTTTCCAAAGTATTTAAATTGTCGTTTAGAGACTATCTGAATTTCGCGTTTATCGTCGCTCCGTTTTTTATTTTAATTTTGGCTGTGGAAGGTTTATATGTGATGCGTTCCACGCGCCGCCTCTGGCAGGAAGTTTACGGCGTGATGAAGGCCATTACTTTCGGTTTGATTATTTTAATCATCGCGGTTTTTCTGAATCGCGAATGGTTTTCTTCGCGGTTTGTGATATTGGTCGGGTGGATGCTGGCTGTATTTTACGTGGTGGCGGCGCGTTATCTGGTGCGGCTCGCACAAAAGTGGCTTCTCATCAAAAAAGGGATAGGTATCCATCGCGTTTTACTGATTGGTTACAACGAGAAGATGCGGGCATTGCGGCATTTGTTGGATTACGATAAAGCTCTCGGTTATCGTGTGGTAGATCAGATTGAAGACGCGAGTATCACGCATATCAAAAATATCCGCCGCATCAAAGGCGTGGACGAAATTATCATCGGCGATCCGTCTCTGACGGACGACGAACAGGGAAAGCTTTTTGATTTTTGCCAAATTAACAATATCGCGTACCGCTATTTTCCGACGACGCTTCAGACGCCGCGTTTTACGATGCAAATTTTCAACGGCGAACCGATTATTGAGTTTCAGCATACGCCGCTGGATGGGTGGGGGAAAGTGCTCAAGAGGACGTACGATATCATAGCCGGTTTTTTCTTGTCCGTATTTTTCGCGCCTTTGATGTGCGTGATCGCGCTTTTGATCAAATTGGAAGATCCGGAAGGTCCCATCATCTACAAGAACGAACGCATCGGCGAGAATGGCCGGAAGTTTTTCGTTTACAAGTTTCGCTATATGCGCTGGAAGTACTGCGTTACCCGAGAAAATCCGCGCATAGACGAAGCGATCGCGTTTGAAAAAAAACTTATCAATGAACGCAATGCCCGTCAAGGCGGTGTACTCTACAAAATTAAAGACGATCCGCGCCGATTGCGGGTCGGTGCCGTCATAGAACGCTGGTCGCTCGACGAACTGCCGCAATTTTTCAATGTCTTGAAAGGCGATATGAGCTTGGTGGGACCGCGTCCGCATCAGGAGCGCGAAGTCAACAGCTACTCGGAATACCATCGCCGTCTGCTTACGATCAAGCCTGGCATTACCGGTATGGCGCAGGTTTTCGGACGCTCCGATCTGGCTTTTGAAGACGAGTATCGTCTGGACGTTTTTTATATTGAAAATTGGTCGTTGTGGCTGGATATTCTTATTTGTCTCAAGACCGCCGGCGCTCTCTTCCGCCGGAGAAAAAACGGAAACTAGTTTTATTGTTTCAACTGCTTATGATGATTATCCATTGGCTTGCGAGCGCGCTTACGTTTCTTGTTCTGCCGTATATCGTGCCGGGCATTGTTGTCAAAAGTTTTGGGGCGGCTCTCATTTTAGCGCTTCTTTGGGGACTGGTGAATATTACCATCAGACCGGTCCTGCTGATTTTGACCTTGCCGCTCAATTTATTGACATTTGGAGTTTTCACTTTCGTCATCAACGGTTTCCTTCTTTGGATTCTTGGTGGAATTATCAAAGGTTTTGAAGTCAGGGGTTTTTTTGCCGCCATTGTCGGCGCTCTTGTATTATCGGCCACTCACACTATTACTCACTGGGTTTTGCACACGCATAAGAAGAAAGATTAGTGGACCGATAGGACCAAGCCCGCCTGACGCGGGTTTTTTTAGAATGTTTGTTCTATGTTAGAATGAATCTTATGCGACGAATCATTAATTTATTTCAAGGAAGTGTTTTTGTGCGTAACAGTCTCGTTTTATTCGCCGGTACGATGGTGATGAACGCGCTTAATTACGCTTTTCATTTTTCTTTGGGGCGGATACTGGATCCGGCGGTATACGGCGCTCTCCAATCGCTCATCGCATTGCTGACTATCGTGTCCGTACCGGCATCCGCGCTCACTTTGATTGCGACCAAGTATGGCGCCGTGGCCAAGGCGCGCGAAGATTACGGGTTCGCGTGGCATCTCTTTTTATATCTCAACAAACTAATCATTAAATATGGCTGGCCGCTGGTGATCGCGGCATTTTTATTGAGTCCGTTCGTGAAATCATTTTTGCAAATTAACGACTCATTGGCAGTCTCGCTTTTGTGGATACTGGCGGCGCTGACATTTTTTTCATCGTCCAGTATCGGTATTCTCTCGGGCTGGCAAAAATTCAAAGCAGTCAACGCGGCCAACATTACCAGTTCCGGAATCAAATTGCTGTTAGGTATTTTGTTCGCGTGGTTGGGTTTTGGTTTGGATGGCATAGTATTTTGTCTGGCGCTTTCCGGTATCATCGGTTATTTCATTTCCGTAAGAGGGTTGCGATTTTTGAAAAAAAATGACGTGTCAACAACAGGGACGCAACCTCAATCAGAAATAGAGACATTTGATTTTTCTCCCGTGCGCGGATATGTGGCCACCGCGCTTACGGGGACTTTCGGTATCGTGGCGCTTGGCAATGTGGACATCGTGCTGGCTAAACACGCTTTGACTCCTGAAATAGCCGGAGCTTACGGCGCTTTGGCCGTAGTTGCCAAAGTTATCTTTTTCGTGACAGGAGTGATAGCTACAGTCTTGTTTTCTATGTCCTCCGAGTCATTAGAAAAAAATAACAATAATCATCAACCCAAGAATTTTTTCGTGTTTTGGATGGCGCTTGGACTCACGATTTTGATCTCTCTTGCGGCCATCGCTATTTATTTTCTCGCGCCGGATTTCGTGATGAGCATTTTCTTCGGAAAAAAATATTTGGCAGTCGCGCCGCTACTCGGCTGGTTCGGACTGGCGGCCGGACTCTATGCCGTCGTCAACCTGATACTTCAGCAGTTGCTGTCTATGCATATCAGCCGGGCGGCGCAGTGGCTTTGCGGGATAGCGATTGTTGAATCTTGCGGACTATTTTTCTTCGGGACCAGTCTGATTTCCATCATTACCATCGTGATTCTAACCCAAATAATCGCATTGATTTCCGGCTTGGTGTTTATTCTAAAAAGCTGTAAAATAAAGAAACAAAGCGTCTAATTTCGCTCAGGTTTGTTTATGGCAAAACTCATTTCCATCGTCATTCCGGTTTTCAATGAGGAGAAAAATATCCCTCTGGTTTTTGAGGAAGTTAAAAAAACGTTTTCAGCGTGTCCGGAGTATGCTTTTGAGATTATTTTCGTCAATGACGGCAGTTCCGATAACAGTCTGCTCCAAATTCTCAAACTGTCTCGCGAAGACAATCGTGTTAAGGGGTTGGATTTTTCCAGGAATTTCGGCAAAGAACCGGCGACGTCGGCCGGATGTCACTTTGCGCGCGGAGACGCGGTGATTACGCTGGACGCCGATCTCCAGCATCCGCCCTCGCTTATCCCGAAATTTATTGAACTTTGGGAGAACGGCACGGAAGTGGTGTATACCGTGCGCAAAGAAAACAAAGGCGCCGGCTGGTTCAAAAAAATATCTTCCAAGATTTTTTATTGGTTATTCAACAGAGTTTCCGAAGTGCAGACCGAGTCCGGCACAACTGATTTTCGCCTGATGGACAAAAAGGTGATTGAAGTGTTCCGCAAATTTCCCGAGCGCGAGCGGATGTTTCGCGGAATGATTGATTGGATGGGGTACAAACGGCAAAAAGTGGAGTTTGTGGCTGACGACCGCGTCAATGGCAGGGCGAGTTATTCATACAAAAAATTGTTTCAGCTCGCGATAAACAGTTTCACATCTTTTTCGCTGTTGCCGCTTCGTTTGGCGGGATACGTCGGTGTCGTGATTATAGTGGTGAGCGGACTACTGCTTACTGTGATGCTGATCACTCGCTGGTTCATTGATCCGACGATGTTTACTCCGATTGCCATTCTGGGCGTGAGTAATTTATTTTTAATCGGCGTAGTGCTTATCTCGCTCGGTTTCATCGCACTTTATATCGCCCGCATCCACAACGAAGTCATCAATCGCCCGTTGTATATTGTGAGAGAGAGGGTGAATATGGAAATTATTGCGCGTTAATACATATAAAGTATGTACCAAGAAGAACAAAAAGATCTATCATTGAAAGATTATAAACAAATCTGGACAAAGTTTTGTTTTTTGGACGAGACAGGGAGCTTGAGTGCCAAGCAGCAGCCATTTTTTACAGTTGGAATTCTAAAGCTTACACAGCCATACTACCTCTATAATAAAATACAATACGAACGATCAGTACGACATTTTTATGATGAGATGAAATTCAATCTTCTTGGTGCGAAAAATATAGATTTTGCAAAATTTGTTATCGAATCTGTGCTTGAAGTGAGAAGCCTTTCTTTCTATTCCTACACACTCGATAAGGAGGGAGAGTATTTTCAAAGAACATTTGGAGCTGATCCATGGCAGGCTTACGAGGACATCTCACTTCGCCTGCTTGATTCTGTATTATCGCCAAATGAGATTTTGATTCTGATTGCCGATCACGTGACAACACCAAAGCATATCCGATACGAAGTGTCGGTCAAGAAAAGAATGAATGATAAACACCGAAGATTATCTCTGGCCGGTGTGGCACGTTTTGATTCTCGTGGGAATGATCTTTTGCAGGTCGTTGATTTACTTATTGGTATTGTGAGCTACGACCTTAAAATGGAATATGGAATCGTAAAAACTCCATCGAAATATAAAAAAGAATTGGTTGATTTTTTCAAACAGCAAGTCGGGGTAAAAAGTTTTTGTGAGGGTTTCCGAAACCGATCGTTCAATATTTTTGTTGATAAGGATAGCAAAAACAGGAAGTATCACAATGAAAATAAAGATAAAGAAAGAGGGCTATCGTCCTAACGGTCGACGCCCTCTTTCAAATACTGTACGCTTATTATACACTCTGGGTGTATGGGTGTCAATAGGTGAAATGCGGCTTAAATAAAGTACAAACTAGTTTTTTATCAGAGAGTATCTTATAATAAATAAAGTAATCAATCGCCCGCTCTACATCGTGCGGGAGAGGGTGAATATTATTGAGAATTGAAACAGGTTTTAATGGATGATATTGATTATTAGTTGAAATTATGAAGAAAAAAATATTGGTTACCGGCGGGGCGGGATTCATCGGGTCGCATTTGTGCGAGCGGCTTTTGGAAGAGGGGAATGAGGTGTTATGTGTGGATAATTTTTTTACCGGAAACAAGGATAATATTTTAAAGTTTTTTGGAAACCCGCGCTTTGAATTTTTGCGACATGACATTACTTTTCCGCTTTATGTGGAAGTGGATCAGATTTACAATCTGGCCTGTCCGGCCTCGCCCATTCATTACCAATTTGATCCGGTGCAAACAACCAAGACATCCGTGCACGGGGCGATCAATATGCTTGGACTGGCCAAACGTACCAAAGCGCGCATTTTGCAGGCGTCTACGAGTGAAGTCTATGGCGATCCAGAGGTGCATCCTCAACCGGAAAGTTACTGGGGAAAAGTTAATCCTATCGGTATCCGTTCCTGTTATGATGAGGGCAAACGTTGTGCTGAGACACTCTTTTTTGACTATTATCGTCAGCACAAAATAGATATCCGCGTTGTGCGTATTTTCAACACTTATGGTCCGAATATGCATCCCCATGATGGTCGTGTCGTTTCCAATTTTATTGTGCAAGCGCTGAAGAACGAAGATATTACAATATATGGAGACGGATCGCAAACGCGCAGTTTTCAGTACGTGGACGATCTTATAGAAGGAATGATCAGAATGATGAACAATGAAAAGGGATTTATTGGACCGGTGAATTTAGGGAATCCTACAGAATTTACTATCAAAGAATTGGCAGAAAAAATATTAACGATGATTCCTGAAAGCAAAAGTAAGATTGTCTGTAAGGATTTGCCTCAAGACGATCCCAAACAGCGTCAGCCGGACATTACACTTGCGAAAGAAAAATTGGATTGGGAGCCGAAAATAAAGCTGGAAGACGGCCTTCTAAAAACGATTGAGTATTTTAGGAAACAATAGTGGTTAATTGTGGCTTAAATTAAGTATAAAATCTAGATATTGACAAGTTTTAGTTTGTTTTGTATAATTCCTTTATTCATATAATTTTGTTAATAAAAGAAATGAATTTTATAGAATTTAAGGAAAAAACTCGGGAATTGCCTTTTTTTGAAACTCGAGAATTGAGATTGATCTTGGGCACGGAGTTTTCCAGTACAACCCTAAACAATCTTAAAAATTGGTCTCGAAAAGGGTATTTAACTATGTTGAGACGCGGCCTGTATATCATTTCGGAGGTCGGAAGCAGGATTGACACAATGATACTGGCTACAAAAATCTATTTTCCGTCCTATGTCAGTCTAGAGACGGCACTTGGATATTATGGGATTATTCCGGAAGCGGTTTTTACAACGACATCCGTTACAACCCGGAAAACTAAAGCATTTAAAACTCCTTTGGGAAATTTCAGCTACCAAAAAATCAAGACAAGGGCCTTTGGCGGATTTGAAACAAAGCAACAGGACGGAATCTCATTCAACCTGGCCCGGCCGGAAAAAGCGCTTGTGGATTTCTTTTACCTGAACAGCAGGATTTTAAACGGAAGCAATGAGCAGTTTGCAGAATATCGATTTAATGAGGATTTTCAATTTAAAAAGAAAGAGTTGCTTGATTTCGCAAAAGCGTTTCAAAATAGGAAAGTTTTGTTCCTAACCCAAAAATTTATCGAAATTTATGATACCAAATAAAGAATTTTTTAGAAAATACGCGCAGGAAAAGAATATCCCCTGGCAAGAAAGAAATATTCTTTTGGAATATTTGCAGGCCCAAATTCTAGCCGCCTTATCTATCAGTAAATATAATACAACCCTTTCTTTTTTAGGGGGAACTTGTTTGCGATTCGCGTATGGCATCAATCGTTTTTCGGAAGATTTAGATTTTGATCTGGTTGAAAAAAAAGGATTCAAAATTGAGGATCTGGAGAATGACATCAAAAAAAAGTTGGAGTTAAGGGGGTTTGAGGTTGATACGAGAATCAAAACAACAGAAGTTATCCATATTGTTTTTTTTAAGTTTCGCAATGTCTTGAGCGAATTCGGGTTTAATGTGCACAAGGACGAGAAACTGCTAATCAAATTTGAAATTGATTTCGATCCGCAAAAAAATATTTTAACGGAAATAAGATTTGCAGACTCGTTCAATGAGCGATTTCCCCTAAAGGTAAATACTCTTGAAACGCTTTTTGCGCAGAAGGTTGTGGCCATTGTTTTCCGCCCATACCAAAAAGGCCGGGATTTTTATGATCTGATCTGGTTTTTGAGCCAAAAAAATATTGAACCGAATTATAAAATTTTTGAGGAAAAAGGGATTGCCGTTAAAAATCGCTTGGAGTTGGTCAAGTTTTTGGAAGATCAGGCGCAAAAATCCGACCTCAAGCAGGTTGCCAAAGATGTGGAAAGATTTTTGTTTTATCCCGAACAGGCGCAATGGATCCTGAAATTGCCGGAATATTTGAAAAGTTTTGAGAAATAATAAAAAAATGAAAAAGAAAATATTAATCACTGGCGGGGCGGGATATATTTGCGAAAGAAAAACTTGGATGGGAACCAAAAATCCATCTGGAAGAGGGCCTGGTGAAAACCATTGAATATTTCCGGGATTTATTAAAAGTAGTTTAATTTGCCAAGTAATTTTTATTATTTGTTACAATGATCAAAATATCAGTCATTACACCGGCATACAATGTTGAAAAATATATTGGCTCTGCCATTGATAGTATTCTTACTCAAACTTTTCAAGAGTTTGAGTTTATCATCATTGATGACTGTTCGACAGATAGAACCTGGGATATTATTCGTGAATATTCGGCAAAAGACTCTAGAATTAAGGCGATCAAGAATGAAAAAAATCTAGGAATTGCGGGAAACAGGAATAAGGGCGTTCATTTGGCTCAAGGGGAGTATATCGTGTGGCAAGACGCGGATGATATTTCTATGCCGACAAGAATTGAAAAACAGTTGCGATATATGGAAAGCCATCCTGCGGTAGGAATAGTCGGGGGATTTCTACATTTTTTTGATAACAATGGTGAAAAGGATTTTAGAAAATATGATGCAGGGGATTCAAATTTACGAAGAAAAATCTTTCGATGCTCACCGGTAGCGCAACCGGCCGCTATGATTAGAAAAAAATGCTTAGATGATGTCGGCGAATACGATTTAAAATATCCCCCAGCAGAAGACTTGGATATATCTTTCCGTATCGGAGAGAGATATCAATTCGCTAATCTTCAAGAGGTTGTGGTAAAGTATCGGGAGCATCCAAATTCTGCAACGTTCACTCGTTTGAAAAAAATTGAATTAAGTACGTTGGAAATACGAAAGAAATATGCGGAAAGGGGGAAATATAAAATGTTATGGATAGATAAAATTTATAATACACTTCAATTCATTTCGATTTATGTTGTTCCTGTAAAAATGAAGATCTGGTTGTTTAATAAAATTAGGAATAGTAACAAAATATGAGAATAGGTATCCTCATAGACGAGTTGATCTCTGGCGGCTTTCAAAAAGTAGCCGTCATGGAGACAAAATACCTCCAGAAGCTTGACTATGAGGTTTCCCTTGTTGTTTTACATAGAACAAAAAATGTTGGTTATTTAGATATTATTGAAGAAAATAATCTCAAAGTAATATATTTAAGTGATAGATTGCCATGGTTCCTTAAGCTAAATTTCCATTTTCCATTGTTTGCCTTTTTTTCTTTCTTTCATGTATTCTATCCACTATTTATTTATAGATATATAAAAAATGATGAATTTGATATGTTTGTAACACATGGAACGTATACGGCATTTTCTTCCATTGCGATTTCAAAAAAACTGGGAATACCTTATATCTGTTTTGACCATGATCCTATAGCATATATCCTTCCTCAAAAATATCAGAATAAACTTTTAGGGAAATTGTTATTTTTTTTGATGCCGCTTGCAAAATTCTTAGATAGAGCGATTGTTAGTAATGCCAAGGCGGTGATCGCGTTTCCTGATATGATTGCCGAACTTAGGAAGATATACCCGAGTTATCAAAATTATCATGAGATTTTCAACGGGTGCGAGATTTTGTCTGAAGATCAACTAAATTATCAACGGGAAAATTATGCGATAGCCGTAACCAAATGGGATCAAGGAAAAAACTTTGAATTATTATTGGAAGTCTGGAAGCAGTTAGAATCAAAAATTCCTTTGAAAATAATCGGCACTTTTGCTCGTGAAAACATACGGATGGAATATGATAGAGCTATCAGGGACGCAAAATTGGAGGGCGTCATTGAAATAGTCGGGGGCGTATCAGAAGAGGCATTGAGGGGTTATTATAAAAAGGCAACCTTACTCGTTCATCCTTGTCGCGAAGCATTCGGTATGACCATTTTAGAAGCAGCGGCCAATAGGTGTCCAGCAATTTTTACAAAAAATTCAGGGGCCGCTATTCTTTTCCCAAAAAAAATTCAAGATTACTTACCTGATGAAAATAATGCCTTAGAATACCGTCTAGCGATAGAGAAAATATTAGCTTTCCAAAAAGATGATTATAATGAAATAGTAAACCAATATTGGCGGGTAGGACAAGAGAACACATGGGAAAATCACTGCAGGAAAATTACCTGTCTTTTCTAAACGTTTATTGGATCAATTATGAGAAAAATTAATTCCACTTTATACAATAAAGAGTACTTTCAAAACGCCGTAGAGGGATACCAGGATCTCAACGTTTTTTTTAAGAGGATGAACCCAAAGTTTAAGAAAGCTCTTTCAATGGCTCGGTTAAGTATAAGTGAAAAAGTTTTAGATATAGGTTGTGGAAGGGGTGAAATGTCAATTTATGCACAAAAATCTGGTTGCGAAGTTGTCGGAATTGATTATTCTCAAGACGCGATTGATATGTGTAAAGAACTACTTGAAAAATCAGGGGTGAGTGATAATCCAAAAATTACATTTCTTCATATAGATGAAAATCATCTGCCTTTTTCCGATGACCATTTTGATGTCATATTCTTTTTAGACGTATGGGAGCATATATATCCTGAGCAGATAGCTGTTCTGCTTAAAGAATTCAGACGTGTTCTAAAAAAAGGAGGGAGGTTAATCATTCAAACCAGTCCGAACAAGCTTTTTTTTGAAAAAGGTTTTCCAATGTATACTTACTATTTTAACTATGTTATTAACAGGTTTATTTTTCAACCACTAGTTGGGAGAACTATTGCAAGAGCTCAAAAGAATCCCCGCTCTGAACTTGAGAGAGTAATGCATATTAATGAACAGACACGTTTTTCTCTGGGGAGAGCTCTCTCTGGTGAGGGGTTTGACGCCACAGTAGAAATTAGCGATTATTACATAATGTTTTCTAGTATAAAAATGTTTTTTTATTATTTGGTTGCCCAACCTTTTTACGTACCATTTTTTAAAGACATATTTGGAGAACATATTTGGGCGGTCGCAAAAAAGAGGTGCTGATAATAATTAGTAAAAATATTTATGGATAGATACCTAACAATTCCAGCAGACTTTTCCAGTGATGAATACTATCGTTTTAAAGTTTTAAACTCTATTATTCAAAAGATTCTTTTAAAGAAAAAT
>JAHFON010000014.1 GCA_023261695.1 Candidatus Moraniibacteriota bacterium | reverse complement strand
TAAAAAAAGCCAACGCGGAATTGGATGCTGGCAATCTGGCGCTGGAGAAAATAAATATCAGTGATCTTCCCCAAGAAAAACGCGCGACATTTCTTTCGGCGCGGAAAAATATGCCGATATTGATCGGGCTGTTCGGGAAATTCGGGCAGTACCAAACGCTTTTAAAAGAACTTTTGGGCGGTAACGGACCGCGCAAGTATCTTTTTTTGCTTCAGAACAATCATGAATTGCGCGCGACGGGGGGCTTCATCGGAAGCTACGCGCTTTTGGATGTGAATGACGGTGTCGTGAGAAATTTTTTCGTTGACGGTATTTTCAATCCGGACGGACAATTGAAAGAAAATATCGTACCGCCCAAGCCGATTCAGAAAATAAGCGCGGCCTGGAGTCTGCATGACAGCAATTGGTTTCCGGATTTTCCCACTTCAGCGGAAAAGGCCATTTTTTTCTATGAGAAGACCGGCGGGCCGACGGTGGATGGCGTAATTACATTGACGCCGACGATAATGCAAAAACTGCTCGCGGTTACCGGGCCGATTACATTGCCTCAATACGGACTGACGGTGGACGCTGATAATTTTATCACAGTGATTCAGGAACAAGTGGAAGTGAAGTATGACAAAAAAGAAAATCAGCCCAAAAAAGTTTTAGCCGATCTCTCTGTTTTGCTTTTTGAAAAGATGTTTGCCATTCATGATGAAGCGACTCTTTACAAGATCGCGGAGGCGTTATTTGAAGGTTTGAATGAAAAGCAAATGTTGTTGTACGCCCGCCATCCGGAGACGCAAGAATTAATTGACACGGCAGGCTGGTCCGGACGGGTCCTGCCGTTTTCCAAAGATTATGTGAGCGTGATTCATACCAACATCAATGGATACAAAACTGACGGCGTGATTGACGAGACTATCAAACACAAAGCTGAAATCGCTCAAGACGGATCCATTACGGATACATTGAGCGTTACGCGCACTCACCGCGGAGGGCAAACGCCGTATGATTGGTGGAACAGGGTTAATGCCGATTATATGCGCGTCTATGTGCCGAAAGGCGCGCAACTTTTATCAGCCAAAGGCGCGACTTGGGAATTTCCGCAAGCGTCGCTGGATTATCAGGCCTTGGGTTTTCTCCGCGACGCGGATGTGGAACGCGAGGAAAGCTCGATGACGATTGAT
The DNA here is from genome assembly GCA_023261695.1 of Candidatus Moraniibacteriota bacterium. Lineage (GTDB taxonomy): Bacteria > Patescibacteriota > Minisyncoccia > Moranbacterales > UBA1568 > UBA1568. The sequence goes on along the minus strand of JAHFON010000014.1, from coordinate 19,053 downwards.
GAGAAAAGTGGCACGCGGATTTATCAGGATGCGGACAAAACCGTGTTTGGAGCCTGGGTCTATGTCAGTCCGCAGGAATCCGTGACGGTGGAATACCGTTATCTTTTGCCGTTCTCTATTGATGTGAACAAGTTGCAATCAGGAGACGTGGATTCTTATGCCGCGCTCTACCAGAAACAATCCGGATCGCCGGGCAGTAAACTTTTTTCATCGGTGGTTTTCCCCGAGCAAATGCGTTTGATTTGGCAGTCCAGCGGAAACCTGCTACCGTATGGACGTGAATGGAAACTTGAAACTGACTTGAAAACAGATGTTTTTTCCGGTATGGTTTTCGGCGCGGCACAACAATAAGTATATTTAGAATGCTTAAGAAATTCATTCAGACCCATCTTTTTTTTTGGAACGGCTCCTCCTCCAGTAAAACAATTGGCGGAGCGGCTTTGTTGATCGCAGTGGCCGGTATCGCGAGCCGTTTTTTAGGATTTTTGCGTGATCGCATTTTAGCTTCACAGTTTGGCGCGGGTGATACCTTGGATGCCTATTATACGGCTTTTCGCATCCCGGATTTTATTTATGGTCTTTTGGTTTTAGGTGCTTTGGGTGCAGCGTTTACGCCTATATTTACCAGTCTGTTGGTTGAGAAAAAAAAAGAAGAAGCCTGGAAACTCGTTTCCGGACTTCTGCACTCTATGCTTTTTTCCGTGGGAATACTTTCTATTTTAGGCATCATTTTTGCTCCGTGGCTGATTGACTTGCTCGCGCCGGGATTTGGAGCGGGCAAGCAAGAAACAGTGGTGATGCTAACGCGAGTGATGTTTTTGAGTCCTTTACTGCTTGCGGTGAGCGCGGTGTTCGGAGGAGTGCTGGTGTCTTTCAAGCAGTTTGTCGCGTACTCGCTGGCTCCGATTTTTTATAATATCGGCATTATATGCGGCGTATTATTTTTTGTTCCGATTATAGGCTTGTCAGGTCTGGCTTGGGGTGTCGTACTGGGCGCCTTTCTGCATATGTTTGTCCAGTATCCATCCTTGCGCCGTCTGGGATTTCACTACCAGCCCTATTTTCTGAATGCTTGGAAAGATGAAAACGTACGCCGCGTCGTAAAGTTGATGATACCACGCTCGCTTTCTATGGGAGTGAGCCAGGTGAGTTTGCTTGTCGTAACCGTGTTTGCTTCAACGCTGGCTTCCGGCAGTCTGGCTGTGTTTACATTAGCTAACAATATTCAAAGCGTGCCCTTGGGACTGTTCGGCGTGGCTTTCGCGTTAGCTGTTTTTCCCGCGTTTAGTTTGTCAGTAGCCGAAAAAAGAGAGAAATATTTTTTTGTGATTCTGTCGCAAACCGCGCGGCGTATCCTGTTTTTTGTTTTGCCGGTCAGTATTTTTATGATTATTTTCCGAGCGCAGTTTGTGCGCGTGATTCTCGGCGTCGGTCATTTTGATTGGGAAGACACGATTCTGACTTTTGAGGTTTTAAAGTTTCTGGCCATCAGTTTGTTCGCTCAAAGTCTGATACCGCTTTTCTCCCGCGCGTTTTTCGCGCTTCAAAATACCAAAACCCCTCTCTATATTTCTCTGGTAAGCGAGGCGGTGAATATCATACTGATTCTGACTTTGTTGCCTCGGTACGCTGTTTTGGGTTTGGCTATCGCATTTTCCACGAGCAGTATTCTCAATTTGATACTTTTATACGCATCCTTGCGCAAAAAAATATCTTTTTGGGACGATAGAAAATTTTTAGCGCCGGCTATAAATATTTTTTTTATAGCCTTGGCGGCTGGCGCTATTGCTCAAGTTTCCAAATCAATATTCGCGCTCACCACCAATGAATTGGATACGTTTGTTGAAGTTTTTTTGCAGTTAGTCACGGGGCTTGCGATTGGCGGAGCGGCTTTTGTTCTTTTGTGTCATTGGTTTCAGGTAGAGGAACTGCAGATGGTGAAACGCTTTCTATTGTGCAAAGTCTTGCGTCAACCGGAAACAATCGCCGTTACCGAAGATCATCCGGAAAGAGGGGACTGGTAATATTCGCGCGTGTTTGGCTTTAGTGTTTTATGTCTTTACGTCAACAAAATATCCGCAATTTTTGCATTATAGCTCACATTGATCATGGCAAATCCACGCTGGCTGATCGTTTGTTGGAACTGACGAAAACTGTGGAAAAGCGCAAGATGAAAGAACAGCTTTTGGATCAGATGGATTTGGAGCGCGAACGCGGCATTACCATCAAATTACAGCCGGTGCAAATGAAATACCGGTTTATGGCAGGTGATCAAAAATTTGCGCCAGCTGTCAATCAAGAATATACGCTGAATTTGATTGATACACCCGGGCATGTGGATTTTCATTATGAAGTTTCTCGTTCTCTGGCCGCTGTTGAGGGGGCTGTCCTGCTGGTGGACGCAACCAAGGGCGTGCAAGCGCAAACGTTGGCCAATCTTTGGCTGGCTGTCGAACAGGGCTTGGAAATTATTCCCGTGATTAACAAAATAGATCTGCCGAATGCGGAAATAGAAAAAACCAAAAAGGCCATCACGCATATTTTGGGCTGTTCGGAAAATGATATATTGCTCGCGTCCGGCAAAACCGGCGAGGGCGTGCGAGAGGTGCTTGAGCGCGTGATTGAGAGAGTGCCCGCGCCTCGGGGAGATGAGGCCAAGCCTTTACGCGCGCTGATTTTTGATTCCGTTTACAATGAATACAAGGGCGTTGTGGCGTATGTAAAAATAGTGGACGGTTCTGTCGCGCGTGATGACGCGCTACGTATGTTGGGAACTGGAAAAGACAGCATCGCGATGGAAGTAGGTTTGTTCAAGCCCGGTATGGAATCAGCGGATATTTTGCGTGCTGGAGACATCGGCTATGTCGCGACCGGACTCAAAGCGGTGGGGTATTGCCGTGTCGGAGATACGGTTATCAGACAACCGAAAGGATTGGAAGAGGTTATAGAAAAATTGCCAGGCTACAAAGAAATCAAACCAGCGGTGTACGCGAGTTTTTATCCGGTAGATGGAGATGAATACGCGTTGATGCGCGATGGTTTGGAAAAATTAAAATTAAACGACGCGGCCTTTACATTTGAACCAGAAAGCAATCAAGCTTTGGGGCGCGGTTTTCGCTGCGGTTTTTTGGGATTGTTGCATCTGGAAATCATCCAGGCGCGTCTCAACCGAGAGTTTCATATGACGCCGACGATTACGACTCCATCCGTCGTGTATGAGTTGAAACTGCGTGGCGCAAATGAGAGAGTTCTTTTGTACGCGCCGACTGATTTGCCGGACTTGTCCACCATTGAGGCGATTTATGAACCGTATGTCACGCTTTCCATTGTAGTGCCGAGCGAATATCTGGGTAATGTGATCAATCTCACACAGACCATTCGCGCTGAATACAAGAACACGGAATATATTGATGAAGCGCGCGCGCTTTTAACTTTTGAAGCGCCGCTTTCGGATGTGATTGTCAATTTACACGACGAATTGAAGAGCGTTTCCGCCGGTTACGCTTCAATGAATTATGAGCTGATAGGTTATCGTGCAAGCGATGTTGTGAAACTGGAGATTTTGGTGGCGGACGAGCCGGTGGACGCGTTCGCGCGCTTGGTGCCGAGACACTCTGCCTACGCGGAGGGCAAGCGCGTAGTGGAAAAATTGAAAGAAGTCTTGCCGCGGCAGAATTTTGCCGTGGCTATTCAGGCGGCCATCGGCGGCAAAATTATCGCCCGCGAAACTCTCTCGGCCTATCGCAAAGATGTCACTGGCAAACTTTATGGCGGGGACTTTTCCCGCAAAAAGAAACTGCTGGAGAAACAAAAAAAAGGCAAGAAAAAAATGCGGCATATTGGCAAACTGGACATTCCCAGCGGGGTCTTCCTCGCTGTATTGAAGAAGTGAGGCACGCTAATTCCTTTTTGCTTTTTTGGTTTTGAAAAGGTATAATGTGAAAACAGAAGTAATTTTAATTTTTTAGCTAAACAGAGTCGGCGTGCGGAAACTCGCGCGCGGCGAAAGTTCAAACAAATATATGGCGATGGAATTTACAGCGGACAATTTTGATCAGGAAGTAGTTAAGAGCGACAAACCGGTACTGGTGGATTTTTGGGCACCCTGGTGCGGACCGTGCCAGATAATGGGTCCGATTGTGGAGGAGTTGGCTGGTGAGTTGACTGTAATCAAAATCGGAAAATTGAACGTTGACGAACATCCCAGCGTCGCCCAGTCTTACGGCATTATGTCTATTCCGACGATGAAAGTCTTTAAGGGCGGACAGGTGGTGAAAGAATTTGTTGGTGTCCAATCAAAAGATAAATTGAAAAGCGAGTTGGAAAATATTTAAACAAAATTATATGAAAATTCATAAAGAAAAAATTGATCTGGAGAGCAAGGCACAGATTGAATTTATCGACATCACGGACCGCGTGCAGGAAATTATTGATCGTTCCGGGGTGCGCGAGGGGCAGGTGCTGGTTTATGTGCCGCATACGACTATGGGCGTTTCCATCAACCATAATGAACCGATGTTGCTTAGAGATTTTATGCGTATCCTCTATAAGATTGTTCCGGTGGACGATCAGTATTCTCACGATCTTTTTGAATTGCGACGCGATAGCAGTGCCGACGGCCGAAGTAACGGACATTCGCATTGCAAAGCTATTTTATTGGGCAACAGCGAAACCATTCCTGTGGAAAAGGGCAAGTTGTTCTTGACCGATCGGCAAAGTATTTTTGCCGTGGAATTTGACGGAGCGCGCAAGCGCGATATCTTCATTCAGATAATCGGATTTTAGATTTTAGTCTTGATTTTTCTTTTATGGGCAGTGGAATGGTGGAAATTCTTGTGCGTAATGGGTATCTGAAGTCGGAGCCGATTATTCGGGCGTTTAATGAAATTACCAGGGCTGATTTTGTGCCGTCTGAATTTGAAGAGCAGGCGGATGCGGATATCCCTTTGCCTATCGGTTTCGGGCAGACGATTTCTCAACCGACGACGGTGGCGATTATGTTTGAGCTTCTCGATCCCAAGCCCGGCCAGAAAGTATTGGATGTCGGGAGTGGTTCAGGTTGGACGAGCGCACTCTTGGGCAACATTGTCGGCGGTGAGGGAAAAGTCGCGGCTTTGGAGATATTGCCGGAACTATATGAAATGACCAAGCGTAATACAGAGAAATTCGGTCTGATAAATTGCGGTATTGTGAAATGTTTTTTGGGCGATGGCAACTTGGGATATCAGCCGTTTGCGCCGTATGATCGTATTTTGGTTTCCGCCGCCGCGGACGAGGTGCCACAAGCACTCAAAGATCAGCTGGCGGTTGGAGGCAAGATGGTGATTCCGATACATAACCATCTGACTTATTTGGAAAAACGTACGGAACAGGAATTTTATAAAGAAGAGTTTTCCGGATTTGTTTTTGTGCCGCTTATTCAAAAATCGTTCTAAATTTTTTTTGCTTGTGCGTCTATTTCTCATTATCGCCTTAGCGCTTTCTGTTATCACTTTCGGAACATTCTGGCGTCTTTCTTTTCTCGCGCAACATTCCCGCGGCATAAGTCAGAAAGAACAGCGCTTTGAAGTGAAACCGGGAGAAAACATTCTTGATTTATCGGCGCGTCTCAAAGACAGCGGTTTGGTGGCTTCGCGCTTCGCGTTTTTGTGGCAAATGGTGCGCGAAGGGAAAACCAAGAGTCTGGTAGCCGGAACTTACGCGTTAAGCGGACGTTTGTCTATAACGGAAATTGAGTTTTTGATAACGGAAGGAAAAGTTATTCCGCGAGATATTCGCGTCACATTTCCGGAAGGTTGGGACATTAAAAAAATGTCTGAACGTTTGACGGCCCAAAGTTTGCCGGGGGAGGAGTTTCTGGGCTTGGCGGAAAAACCCGATCCCAACTGGCGGAAGCAGTTTGATTTTCTGGAGACTCTGCCGGAGAACGCCTCCTTGCAGGGGTTTCTCTTTCCGGACACGTATTTTTTTGATCCGAATGCTTCCGCCAAGTCCATTATTGAAAAAATGCTTGCCAATTTTGGCGAGAAGGTAGGTATGGAAATTCGCGCCGCCGTAGGAACTAAACATAAAAATCTGTACGCGGCTATCACGCTGGCGAGTATTGTTGAGAATGAAGTCAGATCGGACAATGACCGCAGAATGGCGAGCGATATTTTTCTGCGCCGGCTGTCTCTCAATTTACCTCTGCAGAGTGATGCCACCATCAAGTACATACTAGATAACAACAAAGTTCAGTACACATTTGAAGAAACGCGCGTCGTTTCACCTTACAATACGTACATAAATAACGGACTGCCGCCGGGACCCATCGGCAATCCGGGGCTAATTTCCATTCGCGCCGCGGTTTTTCCGCAAAGCAATGCCTATTTGTATTTTTTGAGCGATCCGCAAACCGGCCAGACGGTTTTTTCCGTGACCTACGAAGAACACTTGCGGAATAAAAATCTGCACGGATTATGAAAATAGCGCTGGTGCATGATTATTTGGTGCAATACGGGGGAGCGGAGCGGGTGCTGTCAGCTTTTACTGAACTTTTTCCGTACGCTCCGATATACACTTTGATTTATGACCAAGAAGCGATGCACGGAATATTCGGAGACAAACGTATTTACACGTCGTTTCTTCAGGATTTGCCGTTTTCGCGCAAACGCCACCGGTTTTTTCCGCCGCTGATGCCGCTGGCCATCGAAGAGTTTGATTTCAGTAAGTACGACATAGTGTTGTCAGATTCTTCAAGTTACGCCAAAGGCATTATCACGCGTCCGGAGACTTTGCATATTTGTTATATGCACACGCCGATGCGTTATGCCTGGGACGATTGCCAGAAATACACGCAAGATTTCGGTTTCCCCGCGTTTATCAAAAAACTGGTGCCGTTTTTTATGAACCCGATTCGCCTTTGGGACAAGGCGAGCGCTGATCGGGTAGATCATTTTTTGGCCAATTCGCAATTTGTTTCCAAGCGTATCAGAAAATATTATCGCAAAGAAGCCACCGTGATTCATCCCCCGGTAAATGTCAACCATTTTCATATTTCAGAGAAACAAGAAAACTATTTTTTGATGGTTGGGCGTCTTATCGCGTATAAACGCCATGATATTGCGATTGAAGCATTCAATCGTTTGAAACTCCCGCTTAAAATTATTGGCCGCGGCCCGGAGCTTAAGAATCTAAAAAAAATAGCCGGGCCGACGATTGAATTCCTTGGCCGTGTTCCGGAAGAAGATCTGCCCGACTATTACGCGAAATGCCAAGGATTTATTTTTCCTCAAGAAGAAGATTTCGGCATCGTGGCGATTGAGGCATTGGCATCCGGACGTCCGCTGATCGCTTATCGCGGCGGAGATATCGCCGAGCATCTGAAAGAAGGCAAAACCGGCGTGTTTTTTGATGAACAGACGCCGGAGGCTATCGTGCGCGCCGTGCGGAGTTTTCGCGCGACGGATTACGACCCTCTGTACATCCGCTCTCAGGCCTTTCCTTTTGATAAAGAATTATTCAAAACTGCCGTACAAACCTATATAGAAAAAGCGCTGGAAAATCATTTGCGGCTTTTGTGAAAATTGGTTATTATACGGGAGTGTACAGGTCATCAGTTCAAATTTTTTTGATACATTATGTCGGAAAATCAGCCGTACTTGTCTATCGTCGTTCCGCTCTACAATGAGGAGGGAAATGTCAAAGAATTACACAGAAAAATTGATGAAGCGGCGCGTTCCATTGGGCGTTCGTTTGAGATTATCTTTGTGGATGACGGTTCTTGCGATAAGACTTTAGAAGAAGCTTCGTCGCTCTCCCCGCTCAAGCTCATCGCGTTTCGTAAGAATTTCGGTCAGACAGCGGCCTTTGACGCCGGAATCAAAGCGGCGCGTGGAGAAATTATCGTTACTTTGGACGGAGATTTGCAGAATGATCCGGCGGACATTCCGCTTTTGCTGGAAAAAATTAACGCCGGTTATGACGTGGTGTCAGGCTGGCGTTTCAAGCGCAGTGATCCGTTTATGAAGCGTTTTTTTTCGCGCGGCGCCAATTTGTTGCGCAAGATTCTGGTGCAAGACGGCATCCATGATTCAGGATGCAGTTTGAAAGCCTATCGCCGCGAGTGTTTTCGCGAACTGGATCTCTTTGGCGAAATGCATCGGTTTATGCCGGCCCTGCTTGCGTTTGACGGTTTTCGCGTGACGGAAGTGAAAGTATCGCATTATCCGCGCCGGCACGGCAAGACAAAATATAATTGGAAACGCGCCATCAAGGGTTTCGTGGATATGCTTTTCATCTGGTTCTGGCGCAAATATTCATATCGCGCCATACATCTTTTTGGCGGAGCCGGAATTTTGCTGGGATTTATCGGTTCAATGATTCTCGTGTGGATGTTTGTGGAAAAAATGTTTTATGGTCTGTCGCTTGCCGAACGTATCTGGCCGCTGGTAGGAACGCTATTCGTGCTCGTCGGCGTGCAGCTATTTATTTTTGGTATTCTGGTGGATATCGCGGTCAGGACGTATTATCATACGCGCCGCCGGATGAATTATTCTATTCGTGAAACACGGGAATTATGAAGCTGACTTTTATTGGAACCGGGTATGTGGGGTTGGTGACTGGCGCGTGTATGGCGGAGCTGGGACATACGGTGGTGTGCGCGGATACTGACAAGCAGAAAATAGCCAAATTAAAAAAAGGCAAAATGCCGATCTATGAATTTGGACTGGAAGAGTTGGTAAAGAAAAATGTTAAAGAGGGGCGTCTGTCGTTTACCGGATTGGTGGATCAGGCGATCTTGGAATCGGAGGTGGTTTTCAACGCGGTCGGCACTCCGGAAGACAAGAAAACCGGCAAGGCGGATATGCAATATGTGTATCGGGCGACGGAAATGTTTGGGAAAAACTTGAACGGCTATAAAATTTTTGTAAATAAATCCACTGTGCCGGTCGGCACGGCAGATGCTTGTCGCGACATAATTTTGCACACGAGTCGCGGAAAATGCGAATTTGACGTGGTTTCCAATCCGGAATTTTTGCGTGAGGGGGCGGCGATTAAAGATTTCTTGAACCCCGATCGTGTGGTCGTGGGCGTGTCGTCCGATCGCGCCAAAACGATTATGTCAAAAATTTATCGCCCGATCGTTCGCGCCGGCCGGCCTGTGGTAATCACCGATGCTAGAAGCGCGGAACTAATCAAGTACGCGGCCAACGCTTTTCTTGCGACCAAAATTACATTTATCAATGAAATCGCTAATTTTTGCGAGAAGGCGGGAGCTAATGTGAAAGAGGTGGCGCGCGGTATCGGGCTGGACGGCCGTATCGGTTCGCGATTTTTGTATGCCGGTATCGGTTACGGCGGATCGTGTTTTCCCAAAGATGTGCAGGCGCTGATCCAGACTGGCAAAGAATATGGATCTGCATTTTGTATCGCGGAAACCGTGGACAAGGTTAATGACGCGCAAAAGTTACGACCGATCAAGTTTCTCAAACAACATTTCAAGAATCTGAAAGGAAAAACCATAGCGGTGTGGGGTCTGTCATTCAAACCGCGCACGGATGATGTGCGGGAAGCTCCGGCCCTGTATATTGTTGAGGCCTTGCTTGCGGCCGGTGTCAAGGTGCGTGTCTTTGATCCGGTGGCGATGAAGAGTTTCAAGGCGTTGTTTCCGGACAAACATTTGAAGTATGCGGAGAATATGTATGAGGCCGTGCGCGGCGCTGACGCGCTTTTGATCACGACCGAATGGGATGAATTTCGCACGGCGGAATATCCAGAACTAGCGGCGCGGATGCGAGAGCGCGTTATCATTGACGGACGCAATATTTTCGAACGGCGCGAAGCTGAAGCGGAAGGGTTTGTTTATTTTGGCATTGGCGTTTAGGTTAAATGTTTTTTGACTTTGTATTTATATTAAATCAATTTTTTTATGGGGTTTTTTTCCAAATTATTTTGGAAGCGCGATGCTGATCTGGTTTTAGCTTTGGATATTGGCACCGAAGTAGTCAAGGCTCTTATTTTTCGCGTCAATCGCGATGAAGGGCTCGGCGTAGTTGTGGGTGTGGGTCGAGTGACGCAAAAAATCGGCAATATGCAAAGCGGAGCCGTTACGGATATTAGCGGTGTAATCACGTCCGCACGCGAAGCTATTTCGCTGGCTAAAAATAAGGCCGGAGTAAAACGCGTGGAAAAAAGTATCATCGGCATTGCCGGCGAGCTGGTCAAAGGCACGACGACGACGGTTCATTATGAACGGGTAAATCCGGAAATGCACATTGAGATTCCGGAGCTCAAGATGATTATTCACAAAGTCCAAGAAAAAGCTTATCAAAGGATCAAGCGTCAATTGGCGTGGGAAACCGGACAGACCGATATTGATGTAAAATTGATCAATGCCGCTATCGTGGACGTGCGTATTGATGGCTATCATGTCTTGAACCCGGTGAATTTTCAGGGGCGCGATGTTTCAATGAGCGTGTTTAATGCTTATGCGCCCATGATACACTTGGGCGCTTTGCAAACCATTGCCGACGAACTTGATTTGGATTTAATTTCCATCGCGGCCGAGCCGTATGCGGTGGCGCGTTCCATCGAGGTGGAAGATATGTTGGATTTCAGCGCGATTTTTATTGACGTAGGCGGAGGCACGACGGATGTGGCTGTGGTGCGCAATGGGGGGCTGGAGGGGACGAAAATGTTTGCGTTGGGCGGGCGAGCCTTTACGAAACGTTTGGCGCAAGAATTTCTCTTGAGCTTTGACGCGGCCGAACAGATGAAAATCGCTTATGCTGACGGTCAATTAAGCGGCGAGGAAAGCGCGCGCATTACGGCTTTATATGCCGATGATTGTCGTGTGTGGCTGGGCGGCATAGAATTATCACTTTTGGAATTCGCGGAAACAGATCTTCTGCCGTCGCGTATTTTTCTCTGCGGTGGAGGTTCTGCTTTGCCCGGTATCAAACAGGCGCTGATGTCACAGGAATGGGCACAAGGTCTGCCGTTTGCCAAGCAACCGCAAGTGGGATTTTTACAGCCGCGTGACATAGCGCGTATCACTGACACTACCGGAGAATTAAACAGCCCGCGAGATATCACGCCCATCGGTCTCGCCAATCTCGCTCTGTTGGATCACATTGAAGAAGAAAAAATACTTTCCGGTATTTTGCGCCGCAGTATGGAATCTCTGGAGCGCGGCTGAAAAATGTATTAAACTGAAGAAAGTTTTTGTATCTCGTGTAAAATTTTACCCTTTATGCCGCAAACTTTTTATATTGAAGCTGATGAGGAAATTATTTCCGTGATCGGACGTTTGCGTAAATCCGCGTCGGAAGAAAATATTTTTGTTTTTCCGAAACGCGCTTTGGTCCTGCAAAGTATTATCAACCTGCGTCTTTTTCAGCGTGAAGCCCAAAAATTGGGAAAAAAAATAGTCATCGTCAGCCAAGACGAAGTGGGCAAAATGTTGGCTGAAAAAATCGGAGTGCCTACGCAAAATTATTCCGAAGATTTTTTCCGCAAAGATTTTCATTTGGAGTTTGCGCTGGATGAAAAAGTTTTACAGCCGACCGTTAATCCGCGGGAAATTCACAATGAAATGCCGCGTTCCGATGCTATCGGCAGTTTGGATTTTCACGTACCGGCCGCCGATCCCGCGTTTGTCGCGGAAAAAACCTCCAGCCCCGTTTCTTCTTCGCAAAAACCAGCGACTACACTGCGTGTGCGCAATGTTACTCCTCCGCAATTAACCAGTTTGAATTCCAAACGTTTTGAAACAGCGCCTCAGGCGGCTTCGTCTATTGAAACCACCGCCTCTTTACCGAAAACCCCAGCTTACGCGGAACGCGGTGAACGTTTGAAAAACTTTTACAGCGGTACGCGCTCCGCGCCGGCCAAGCCGGTTTCTCAAAAAGAAACAGACCACAAGCCGGTTTCAATTTCCGGAAAGAAAGCGCGGCGCATATTTTTCGTTTTGGGCGCCGTGTCGTTGATTTCGCTTGCGGGCGTGGCATTATTTCTTTTTTTGCCTAAAGCGGAAATATACGTAACGCCTTACAAGATTACGCAGAATGTTGATATTGAGCTTGCGGGAAACGCGGGTACTTCTGAATCTGACGTAAAAACTCTCGCTGTGCGTATTCTGGAAAAAGATAAAGAGATCGTTTTGACTGTTCCGACAACCGGAAAATCCGGAGGCGTGAACCAAAAAGCCCATGGCACTGTGATTATTTATAATAATCAGAGCGCCGAATCGCAACCGCTTGTTGCGACAACTCGTCTGGAAACTGCGGACGGCAAAATCTTTCGTTTAGTCAGCGGAGTTACGGTGCCGGGTATGACGAACAAAGATGGCAGAAAAGAGGCCGGAGTTATTGAAGCGGAAGTAACTGCTGATCAGACGGGGGAAGAATACAATATTGATGCCACTACTTTTCGTATCCCCGGTTTCAAGGGGGGGCCGAAGTACGAAACTTTTTCCGCCAAATCCATTAAAGCTATGACTGGCGGCGGCAGTGCCGGTCCGGCCGATGTTGCGGTGGTTGCCAAAGTAGATATTGATACGGCTGAACGTGAAGCGAAAGAAAAAATTAAAGAAGAATTTCTGAATGACGCGCGCAATCAGTTGGGATCGGATGAAAAAATCTTGGAAGATCAGATAGATATCGTGGCCGTCGCTCCCGCTACGGTGCCGCAGACTGGCACGCCAGCGACCGCGTTTGATTACAAAAATAATTTCAAAGTCCGCGCGTTCGTTTTTTCCGAAAAAGCTGTCAGAGAAAAAGTTGATAACGCAAATGAGAAAAATTTTCGCGGCATTAGGTTCAGGCCGGTATCTTCCAATATCACTTACAGTGAATCGGTTGCCAATTTTTCCGAAGGGAAGCTCCGTTTGGTGGCGCACGCTTTGGTGACTATGGAATCAGATATTGATAAGGATGCTTTGCGGGAGGCGATGCTTGGAAAGAATAAAAACGATATGCAAAACGCACTTAGCAGTTTTCCGGAAGTGAAAAAAATAGAAGTGGTTTTTTATCCGGAGTGGTTTGTGGAGAGCGTCCCCAGTTCTCAAAACCGAGTTACCGTTATCATTAAGTCGGGTGAAAATGAAGAATAACATTTTTTCTTAAGAATGATTCAAAATAAGTTTATGCAAAACAATCTCACGGCAGAAGAGCAATCTCGCCGTCAAACGGAGTCTCGTCGTTCGCAATTGGATATGTTTGCCTTGCAATCGGATAAAGCGCGCCTCGCGCGCAAACACGATGACCTGAAAGCGGAAATGCGCAGAATGCAAACAGATCTGGCCCACTTGAAATCCAGTTTGGCGGAAAAGACAGAAGCTGAACGTTTGCTAGTTAGAGAAATAGAACAGACGGATGAGACGCTTTCACGCGCCAAGAAACATCTGGATACGTTAAAGTAAAAAATATGCGTACTGATGATATCCGGAGTGCCTATTTGAATTTTTTCCAAAAGCGGGGACATAGAGTGGTACCAGCGGCTTCGTTGGTGCCTGAAAATGATCCCACCACTTTGTTTACCGGCTCGGGGATGCAACCGATTGTACCTTACTTGCTTGGTGAAAAGCATCCTCTCGGGACACGTATCGTAAATTCGCAAAAATGTTTTCGCGCCCAGGATATTACAGACGTGGGCGACAATCGCCACACAACTTTTTTTGAAATGTTGGGTAACTGGTCATTCGGTGATCCCACCTCACCTGACGGTATCGGCGCGACGGGTTACTTCAAAGCGGAACAAATTGCGTGGATGTGGGAATTTTTGACCGAAACCATCGGACTGGATCCGGCGCGTCTATACTTCACTTGTTTTCGCGGCAATGCAGGTTTAGGTATTCCCAAAGATACGGAGTCGGCTGAATTATGGCAAAAGCTTCTTTGGGCGAAAGGCGTGAAAGCTGAGATAGGAGAAAATCCCGAAGCGGGTATGCGGTCTGATGAGAAAATTTTTTACTACTCTGAAGAGAAAAATTGGTGGAGCCGCGCGGGAGTGCCTGACAATATGCCGCAAGGCGAGCCGGGCGGTCCGGACTCTGAGATATTCTGGGATTTTGGCAGAGAGAGAGGATTGCACGAACAATCTGTTTGGAAAAATATTCCGTGTCACGTGAATTGTGATTGCGGCCGGTTTATGGAAATCGGGAACAACGTTTTTATGGAATACCGAAAAACCTCAAGCGGTTTTGAGAAACTGACGCAGAAGAACGTGGATTTTGGCGGCGGATTGGAGCGGATCGCGGCGGCCAAACAAAATGAGCCGGACGTATTTTTAGGAGATATTTTTTCCGCGTTGCGCGAGAAAATAGAAACGCTTTCTCAAAAACGCTACGGCGCTGATTCAAAAGACACTTATATTTTTCGCGTGCTTTTGGATCACTTGCGCGCTTCAGTTTTTCTGATTGCCGATGGTGTTTCGCCGTCCAATACAGATCAGGGTTACGTTTTGCGCCGTCTCTTGCGGCGGGCGGTGCGTTTTGCCGACAGGCTGAATATTCCATCCGAGTCGCTTACGCACTGCGTTAATCCTGTCGCGTTTCAGTATGCGGAGGCGTATCCAACGCTTTTGGAAAAATCAAAAGCCATCGCCGATAGCATAAGCGCCGAAGAAAGTAAATTTCGGGAAACTCTTACCAGGGGACTGAAAGAATTTGAAAAACGGCTGGAAGTCTCCGTTCTCACTGGGAAAGACGCTTTTGAATTATTTTCCACATACGGTTTTCCGCTGGAAATGACCAAAGAAATGGCGCAAGAAAAAGGGATGACAATCAATGAGGAAGAATTTCAGGAAGAATTTTCTAAACACCAAGAGCTTTCTCGTCAGGCCAGCCACGGAAAGTTCAAAGGCGGACTGGCGGACGCAAGCGAAATGTCCGTCAAATATCACACGGCCACGCACTTGCTTCAGTTTGCTTTACGCAAAGTGCTTGGCGGTGAGGTGTTTCAGAAAGGGAGTAACATCACGCATGAGCGTTTGCGTTTTGACTTTTCTTATCCTAAAAAAATGACTGATGAAGAGAAGTCGGCTGTGGAGGGTATAGTTAACCGGAAAATAAACGAAAAAATTCCGGTCAGCTATGAGGATTTGCCGATTGACGAAGCACGGAAATTGGGAGCCATCGGATTATTTGAAGAAAAATACAAAGAGCGCGTGCGCGTGTACAAAATAGGCGACTCCGTGGAATTTTGTGGCGGGCCGCATGTAGTTACCACCGGCGAGTTGGGGCATTTTAGAATCATCAAAGAAGAAGCCTCGTCTGCCGGTGTGCGGAGAATCAAAGCGGTTTTAGAGTAGTTTTTCATCAGATTGATGTGGTGGACGCATACATTGATTTGACAGGGAGGGGAAAGAAAAGTATAGTGTTTATGTTAAGTTGTCATTATTGAACCGATATTTGGCGTATGCTTGCGATTATCAGAACTGGAGGAAAGCAGTATAAAGTTTCCGAAAATCAAACAGTCAAGATTGAAAAATTGGATCAAGCCATCGGCGACACCGTAAAATTTGAAGTGTTGTTTGTGGGCGATGAAAAATCAGCGCATATTGGCGCGCCGATTTTGGAGGGCGCGGTAGTGGAAGGCGAGGTGCTCGCGCAAGACCTTCACGACAAAGTGACGGGTGTGAAGCACAAAGCCAAGAAACGTTATCTCGTGCATTTCGGCCATCGTCAGCCTTATACGGAAGTTAAAATTACCAAGATTGCGGTGAAGTAAGGCGGTTTCTATTATAAAAGTGGAAAGGCCGGGTAGAGCATTGCTCATCCCGGCCTTTTCTGGTTTTTTGGGACCGAACTAGTTGTTCACTATTTCTTTACGCCTCCTTCTTTTGAATAGACTTGTTTGAATCTTCTTCTGGATTTTTTTTAACTCTACCAAACAACTAAGGAGATTCTTCCTTCTTAATCGCTCTTTCGCTTCTTCCTCCAGTAGTCTTAACAACCGTTTTTCCTCTTGTGTCATTTCTAACCCCATCGGAAGAAGATGCTTCTCTCCAAACGGCAGAAAGTTTCCTTCCATCTTATGCTGGAACGGGATGAGAAATTCCAACTTCATCTCTGAACCTCCTTTTTAAAGAGAGAAAAATAGAGAAAAGTTAAGAAACTGCCATCTATCGACTCTATTATACCAATTCCTTGCGATTTGTCAATGACGAAACGAGTGTCAGTTCATCGGCGTATTCAATGTCGCCGCCGGTCGCCATACCGCGTCCGAGGCGAGTGATTTTTATTTTAAACGGTTCTAATTTCTTTTTAAGATAAAGCGCGGTCAAATCTCCTTCAGTAGTCGGGTTGGTGGCGAGGATAATTTCTTTAACACCATCATTTTTGGCGCGTTGAATAAGTTCGGCAATCCGCAGATTTTTACCGCTCTCTTGTCCGCCGTCCAGTAATCCGCCTAAGACGTGATAAAGTCCCTGATAAGTTCCGGTGCGCTCAATAGCGATGACATCCAGCGGTTCTTCCACGACACACAGAGTATCAGGGACACGTCTAGCATCGGCACAAATGTCGCAGAGTTCTTTTTCGGCAATATGAAAACAGCGCGTGCAAGTTTTCAAATGCTGGAGCGCTTCCAGACTGGCGGCGAAGCTTTGGAGTTTTTCTTTATCTTGTTTGAAAAGAAAGAGCACGATACGCTCGGCCATTTTGGGTCCGACTGACGGCAGAGAGGAGAAATGCGAAATCAAGGATTGAAAAACTTTGGGATAATGCATATTTTACGACTCGTGTATTTTTTCAAGAGATTTGAAGGTGGTGGAATTTTCTTCAAAATAAAGCTGGACTTTCCCAACCGGCCCGTTTCTGTGTTTGGCCACGATAATATCCGCGATGTTTTTATTCGGAGTGTCTCTCACGCGATCTTCGCGGTAGAGAAACATCACGACATCCGCGTCTTGTTCTATGGAACCGGATTCGCGCAAATCGGAAAGTTTCGGCACTTGATCTTGGCGAGATTCCACGGCGCGCGACAATTGCGAGAGAGCGATGAGGGGGATATTCAATTCGCGCGCGAGCTGTTTTAAACCGCGTGAGATCTCGGAAATTTCTTGGACCCGATTGTCGCCGTTTCTGTTGCTACGGCCTTCCATCAGCTGCAGATAATCAACCACGATCAGACCGAGATTGTGTTCGGCCTGAAGGCGTCGCGCCATCGTACGCATCTCCATAATATTGAGCGAGCCAGAGTCGTCTATGAAAATCGGCGCTTCCGAGAGGACGCCCATCGCATCGGAAATACGTTCAAAATCGTTATTCGGACCTTCGCTGGACAGTTTGCCGGTACGCAGTTTCCAGAGATCCACTCCGGCCTGCGCGGCGAGCATACGATCAATCAATTGGTCAGAACCCATTTCCAAAGAAAAAATGCCCACCGGCACTTTGCCGTGAACGCCGACTTGTCTGGCGATATCCAGCGCGAGCGTTGTTTTGCCGATGGAGGGGCGGGCGGCGATAATCAGCAAATCGGATTTCTGAAGCCCGGCCAAAAGATTGTCAATATCCGGAAAAAATGTCTGGATGCCGCGGAAAGTGTGATCGCCCTTGTGCAGTTCGTCAATCCGATTGAATGCCTGCTCCAAAATTGATTTGATGGGTACGAAATCTTGCTGGATATATTTCTGTGAAACGGCGAATATTTTTTGTTCCGCTGAATCCAACAGAGTTTGCGCGTCTTGGGATTCGTCGTAACCCATTTCAATGATATCGCTGGCCGCGCTGATCAAGCGGCGGAGCAAAACTTTTTTTTGAACGACTTTCGCGTAGTGCGCGACGTTACTGGCGGAAGGTACGGAATTCACGAGAGCAGCGAGATAACTTGATCCGCCGACGCGTTCCAGTTTGCCATTTTCTTCCAGTTTGTTAGACAGCGACAAGACGTCAATTGGCTCGCGATCTTCGTAGAGGGCGAGCATCGTTTCATAGATCAGATTGTGGTCATCTTTGTAAAAATCGCCGACTTTCAACAAATCCGCCACTTTGATAATCGCGTCTTTGTCCAACATCAAAGAACCCAACACCGAAGTCTCGGCTTCTAAATTGTGCGGAGGCACGCGCAGGTGCTCGGTTTTTTTGGCCATATTTTCTTGTGGGGTATCTAGAATTTCTTGCCAAATCATTCTATCAAAAATCTAAAGAAACACCAATTGTTTGGTGTTCTTGTCTTTTATGGTAATTCTGGTATAATGAATCCCGTGCCTTATGGAATCCACAACCACCACAATCAAGGGAGGGCAAGTATATGCGACTTGCGGAGGCGGTTCAGTTCGTTTATGAAAATGCGCGTGAGGTGAAGTTCGGAGATAAAGATAAGCTTAGCGCGGAATATTGGGGATGTGTTGATGATCGTAATGAGGAAGCGGATTGTCTCGCCGGACCTGGCGGTCCGTTGGGACTAAAGTACGCCGTAGTCGGGGGACTGCAGATGTATGAACAAAAACACGGCGTATCAGGAATCACCTTTGATCGATTAACCCGGGCGGTTGAGGGTGCGCTGGGCGGAATGACTTTCCACAGCGACACAAAGGCAATGCGTGAGGGAAAGTCTCGTATCAGTGCCGGTTGTGGCCACTGCGATGGCGCAATTGAGATGGCCGATCAGTATGGTCTAGAACACTTCGTTCATCTCCTAGAAGCTCACGTTGATGAGCTCAAAAAGCGTGGCGTTCGGCCAAAAGTTCTGGATGGAAGTCATAATGCAGAAGCGGTATTCGTAGTTGATAAGGCTGACAATGGTCAGCTAACGATTACTTTGCCCGGCACGAGCAAGGATGGGCGGCAGGCTTTCATTTGCCACCTTGAGGATTGGTTGGATGTAGTTTCCCGCCTGTCTTCAGAGGTGGCTAAGTGCGCAGATGTGAATATAAATGCAGAGCGGCTTTGTAAGTACATTGTAGCTGCCGCCAAACGTCAGTTGGGAGTGACATTAAAACGTCTGGCGAATGGATTGCCAGTCTATCGTGTCTTTCGCGATCAATTCAACGCAATACGCGTCGAATTGATGAGCGAAGACGCGGCAGGCGTGATTGCGTAATACGCGGAAACCTTGTGGCCGCCATACC